>NZ_JARESO010000005.1:0-332221 GCF_046030175.1 Paraburkholderia sp. RL17-373-BIF-A | reverse complement strand
ATTGGGTTGGCCATCTAAGCCTATAATCTACTTGTGGTGGGTAATCTGCAGACGTGGGCGGCGCCGGCCGCGCATGACCACCATCGCCAGCAGGTCGTTGCTGCAGAAGAGGGCGCTGGGGCGGTTTGGGCCGCTCGTCAGATGGGCGAGCACCGAGGGCGACAGTTCCTCGGCGTTGAAATCGACCTCGAGCGCGGGCGCCGGCGTGAGGCCGGCTTGCTGCATCGCCTGTGAATAGCCGAGATGCCGCTGACGGGCGCGGTCGGACGCGGCCAGCGTGCCGGCCAGCATGAGGATGCGGCGATGGCCGTGGGCGATCAGCATGCGCACGCCGTCGTAGGCGGCCAAACGATTGTCCACCGAGACCGACGGACGACGCACCGTGTCGTTATGCATCAGCACATAGAGCAGTCCCGCGCGGTCGAGTTCGTCGAGCAGCGGGTGCGTGTCGGCATCGGCGACCGTCAGGATCAGGCCTTCCACGCGGTGTTCGCGCAGCGTTTCGATGGCGTGGCGTTCGCGGTCGGCGTCGTACTGCGTGGTCATCAGCATGAGCCGGTAGCCTTGCGCCGAGGCGAGTTCGTCGATGCCTTGCAGGCACTCGGCGAACACCGGATTGGCGAGCGTCGGCAGGATCACGCCGATCAGGCGCGTGCGTTCGCCGCGCAATTGCCGCCCGAGCGGGCTGGGGCGGAAGTTCAGGGCGTCGATGGACTGACGCACCTTGTCGAGCGTGACCGGGTTGACGGTGTGCGGCGCGTTGATTGCGCGCGACACCGTGGCGATGGAGAAGCCGGCGTGGGCAGCGACATCTTTGATCGTAGGGATCATGGGTTTGCGCTCGGGTTGTAAACGTTTTCGTGAGCGGATTATCGGGAAGGTTTGTGACTTACGGATGACGCCGGTATTTGCCGATGCGGCTTGTGGAATGGGAGTGTGCGGGGCGGCGCCTGGGCGGTTTGGTACGCCCGGCGGGCAATGGTAGAATTCGCGTCCACACGCGGTTCGACCCCTGCCGGGGTGATGAAATTGGTAAACATAGCGGACTTAAAATCCGCCGCCTAACGGCTTGCCGGTTCAAGTCCGGTCCCCGGCACCAGCAGTCCCCGCAAGGGTTTCGGCCTGTTCGTGGCTTGGCCACAAATCCTTAGGGTGTGGGTTTTTCTGCCTTAGGCCGGATTCCAGGGCATTACCTGTATCCATTCGCTGTGCTGTACCACCGTCTGGCGGAAAAAGACCACGTCGCGCGAGCAGCACGCCGGAGACGGGCTAGGTTCTAGTTTCCTGCCATTGCTGCGGACTCCATTCGGTCAGCGGCTGATCGGCACGCACGTAGAGCGGGTGGCGCGGCGAGCCGTTCTTCGTCGTGCCAAGACACCACAGGCGCGCGCCGGCATCACGCATGATGCTGACGACACAAGCGGCCCGCTCGGGCCTGGCATTCGAGCCCCATGCGCAAACCACGTCGCCGTACTCGCGGGCGAAGGTCCACAGGCAGTCGTCGTTGTCGGGGCCGACCGGATCAGGATGGGACCAAAGGGCGGCCGGATCTGTCGAGCGCAGCGCGTACAGGTTGGCGACTGCCAGGCCATTACAATCCCAGAGCTTTGCGAAGCCGCGGCATCGGCGAATGGTCGGATCGTCGAGCTGCGCGTCAGCGGTGCTCGGATTGAGCATCACGAATAGCGCGGTCGATTTCTCGGGCGACAACGATTCGGCAGCACGCATCAGCCAATAGCGATAGGTGCCGCACGAGCTGATAAAGGCGTTCACGATTTCACCTCCTGATCCACCGCAAAAGATGCGGCGCATAATGACGAAATCCATTTGTCAGGGTGATGGAGGTAAATGTGACTACTTTTGCTATCGATGCCATTCGCATCAACCCGGCCAGCGACAGGATCACCCACGTGCGCTGGGCTCCCGTCGACCCGTCGACGCGTGACTGGTTATCCCCCACGTCGATTGTCGAGGTGGCCGAAGTCGTCGCCGCGATCCGCCGGGGAGACGCTGTTTGGTCCCTTTTTACGCTCGGCGGCACTCGGTTTCTGGGGCCAAAAATTGTGCCTGTCTCCCACACCGACGGCCGCGATGGGATTGACACTGACGTCCCCGGCGATCATGTCGAAAAATGCATCGACGACCTGCCGCACGTTTGACCGCCTAGCTTAGGCCATCGACGATCAGCGTGCGCATTGCAGGAGCGCTTTTCTGCAATGGCCCGTTTCCGGGAGGCTCTGATGCGAGCCTCACTGTTCGATTTCGGTGACATTGATGCGATCACCTATATCGTGCAGGTGTCGCGGCTGGCTGAACGCATGCATACGCGCATTGACCTCGGGCATCTGCAGCCTTGGGGCGAGGACAGCATTGCCGTGATCAAAAGGGCGCTCGTGAGGGGGCCCATAGGGATACGGCGCAAGCATCCGACAACGTGCGATGCTGACGACGTCTACCAACTTGCGTTTCCCACCAAAACAACCCAACTCCATCGGAGAAGAATGATGGGCAATGAAAAATCGAAGCGCGCACGCCGCGCCGCCGAAAGCCTCTTCGGGGATTTGCCGACCAGCAGCAACACCACGGCCAGCCGGTCCTCGAATCCCTTCGGCAACGACCCCTTCGACAATCCCGCCAGCGTGACGCCGACAGGGAACGAACTCGTCGTGCTGCCGGCCCAGTTCGAACTGCCGCCCGGCTATGAAGACGCGGCGGCCATGCGCGATGCGCTCGCCCGCATCTGGCGCATGGACTGGATCAAGGTCGGGAAAGACGAATGCGTGGTCAGACTGCCAGTGGGTTGGCGCGCGGACAAGTCGGTGGACGGTGTTCTGCGAATCGAATCGGCGGGCGTCGTTCGTGCGCAGGGCCGCATCGTGGAGGGCGCCGCATTGCAGATCCTTCCGCGCTACTACCTGAAGGCGGAATTCCACGAGGCGAACGACCATTGCCGGATCGTCGTGCGGGATCGCGGCCGTAACAACAGCGTCCTGAAGGATTCGTTCTGGGATACGCGCAGTGGCCCGAACCATCCTCAGTGGAAGATCCTGTCCGACTGGCTGGACAAGGAATACCCGGATCATCGCGATCCGCTTCGGTATTGGGAAGATTGCGAAGACAATCGCCGCGGCGTTTGAGTAGGTGCCGACCAGAACCATGTCCCACCTGAAATACCTGAGCGGCTACCCGCCCGCGCTGCAAGAGAAAGTCAAGAAGCTGATCGCCGAAGATCAACTCGGCTCCTATCTCACGGCGCGCTATCCCAAAACGCACGACGTGCAAACAGACAGAGCGCTGTACGCCTACTGCGCCGACCTGAAACGCGAGCACCTGCGCAGCGCGGACCAGATCGACAAGGTCACCTACGACAGCAAACTCGACGTCGTACGCCACGCACTAGGTCTGCATACGAGCATTTCCCGCGTGCAAGGCGGCAAGCTGAAGGCGAAGAAGGAAATCCGCATCGCCTCGCTGTTCAAATCGGCGGCGCCGGAATTTCTGAAAATGATCGTGGTGCACGAACTCGCTCATCTGAAGGAAAGCGAGCACAACAAGGCCTTTTACCGACTCTGCGAGTTCATGCAACCGGGTTACCACCAGATCGAATTCGACTTGCGTCTTTACCTGACGCATCGCGCATTGGCGAAAAGCCAGACCTGATCGTCACGCGTCACGCGGCAACCGCTTCAATCTCGGAAGCCTTCAACAAAACCGGAATCGACTTAGACGTCGGCGTTCCCGCGCCATCGGCGACCGACGACAGCGGCACGAGCGGATTCGTCTCCGGATAATAAGCGCCGAGACAACCGCGCGGAATGTCGTACTCCACGAGCAGAAAACCTTCCGCGTGACGCTCGATGCCGTCGGCCCACACGCTCGTGATATCCACGCGCTGTCCCGCCACGAAGCCGAGCATCGCGAGGTCGTCCTTGTTGGCGAACAACACGCGACGCTGCCCATACACACCGCGATAGCGGTCGTCCAGACCGTAGATCGTCGTGTTGTACTGATCGTGCGAGCGCGTCGTCATCAACGTCATCAGCCGCTCGCCGTGTTCTTTGCGCGCTTGATGAATCGGCGTAGCCATATCGATCGCGTGCACCAGGAACTGCGCCTTGCCGCTCGGCGTCTTCCAGATCCGCTCGCGCGACGCCACGCCGAGGTGGAAGCCGCCAGGATTCTTCAACCGCTCGTTGTAGTCCGTGAAGCCCTCGATCACCTGCGCGATGCCGTCGCGGATCAGCGAGTAGTCCGCGGCCTGCGCGAGCCAATCCACTTTCTCGCTGCCGAGCGTCGCATGCGCCATGCGCGCCACGATCGCGATTTCCGACAGCAGATTCTCCGACGCCGGTTTGTTCATGCCGTACGAGATATGCACCATGCTCATCGAATCCTCGACGCTCACGCCTTGCGCCACGCCGTTCTGCAAGTCGATCTCGGTGCGGCCGAGCGTCGGCAGAATCAGCGCGTCGCGTCCATGCACGAGGTGGCTGCGATTCAGCTTGGTCGTGATGTGCACGGTGAGGTCGCACGAACGCATCGCTTCCCATGTGCGCGGCGTATCGGGCGTCGCGATCGAGAAATTGCCGCCGAGGCCGATGAACACTTTCACCTTGCCGTCGAGCATCGCCTGAATCGTATTGACGACGTCGAGTCCGTGTTCGCGCGGCGGCTCGAAATCGTAGACTTCGCCGAGCTGGTCGAGAAACGCCTGGGTCGGCCTTTCTTCAATGCCGACCGTGCGGTCGCCTTGCACGTTCGAGTGCCCGCGCACCGGGCACAGGCCCGCGCCGCGCCGGCCGATGTTGCCGCGCATCATCATCAGGTTCGACAGGATCTGCACCGTCGGCACCGAATTCTTGTGCTGCGTGAGGCCCATGCCCCACGTCGAGATCACGGCGCGCCCCTTCACGTAGATGTCGGCGAGCTTCAGCACGTCTTCGAACGGCACGCCCGCTTCGGCGACGATCGTGTCCCAGTTTTCGGCGCGCAGGTCATCGGCGAACGCCTCGAAGCCCACGGTATGTTCGGCGATGAACGCGACGTCGAGCACGCGCTCAAGACCCGACGCCACAGCCTCATCGTCGAGTTCGATCACGCGCTTGGCGACGCCCTTGATCAGCGCGAAATCGCCGCCGACCTTCGGCCGGATGAACACGGAGCTGATCTTGGTGCTGCCCATCGTCAGCATTTCCACCGGATGCTGCGGGCTCGCAAAGCGCTCGAGGCCGCGTTCCTTCAGCGGATTGATCGACACGATGGTCGCGCCGCGTTTGGCGCACTCGCGCAATTCGCCGAGCATCCGCGGATGGTTGGTGGCCGGATTCTGGCCGAAGATCAGGAGCGTATCGGCGTGTTCGAAGTCGTCGAGCGTCACCGTGCCTTTGCCGATGCCGACCGTATGCGGCAAGCCGCGGCTGGTCGCCTCGTGGCACATGTTCGAGCAGTCGGGGAAGTTGTTGGTGCCGTACATGCGCACGAACAGCTGGTACAGGAACGCGGCTTCGTTGCTGGCGCGGCCCGAGGTGTAGAAGGCGGCGCGGTCCGGATCGTCGAGGCGCTTCAGGTGGTCGGCGATCAGGTCGAACGCTTCGTCCCAGCCGATCGGCACGTAGCGGTCGCGCACGGCGTCGTAGACGAGCGGGTCGGTCAGGCGGCCGTGCTGTTCGAGTTCGAAGTCCGATTGCGTCATCAGTTCGGCAATGGTGTGTTGCTCGAAGAACGCCGGCGTCACGCGCTTGCTGGTCGCTTCGGCGGCCACGGCCTTCACGCCGTTTTCACAGAACTCGAAGGTGGATGCATGCTCGCGATCCGGCCACGCGCAGCCGGGGCAGTCGAAGCCGTCCGGCTGATTCTGCTTGAACAGCATGCGGTAGTCGCCGCCCGTCACCTTTTCCTTGATCAGGTTGATGGCGACGTACTTGAGCGCGCCCCAGCCTGCGGCAGGGTGCGTATAGGGTTCGATGCGAGCTTCGGGTTTCTTCATGATGTTGCCGCCGGATCGGGCTTGAACGAGGCTGTTGAGCCGATAGGTGCAAGCCTACTGTGTTCCAAAAATGGCGCAGCATACAGAAAATTGGAAAGAGAAGGGATACAGTTGCGAGACTTTTGTCATAGACTGGCGTTCCAGTCCACGCTTCGATTTGACTCAGGTCCTTGAAACTGTACGAAAAACTCGCCGATGAAATGACCGAAGCCGTGCGCCGCGGGGTGTTCGCGGCGGGCGAGCGGATTCCGTCGGTGCGCCAGGCGAGCCAGCAGCACGGCGTCAGCATCAAGACGGTGTTGCACGCATACGCGTTGCTGGAAAGCCGTGGGATTGTCGAGACCCGTCCGCAGTCGGGCTATTTCGTGCGCGACGCCGCAGCGCGGGCAGTAGCGCTCGACGAACCGCGGCCCGGCCGCCTGTCAACACCGCAGACGCCGCCGGTGGCCGCCGCGGTGGACGTGAGCCGCCTCGTGCTGTCGACGTTGCGCAGCATCCGCGCGCACGACGCCGTGCCGTTCGGCTCGCCGTATCCGGATCCGTCGCTGTTCCCGTGGCGGCGCATCAACCAGTACGCGAACGCGATCGCGCGACGCCACGCGAGCTGGAACCTGATTGACGACCTGCCGCCGGGCAACCCCGAACTGATCCGGCAGATCGCCCGGCGCTACGCCGAGAACGGCGTGCCGGTCGATCCCGACGAAATCGTCATCACGCTCGGCGCGACCGAAGCGATCAACCTGAGCCTGCAGGCGGTCGCCAAACCCGGCGACACGGTGGCCGTCGAATCGCCGACTTATTACGCGATGCTGCATGCCATCGAGCGTCTGGGCATGCGCGCGATCGAGGTGTCCACGCATCCGGTGCACGGCATCGATATCGAGGCGTTGGCTCAAGTGATCGCCGAACAGAAAATCGCGGCGTGCATGGTGATGCCGAACTTCCAGAATCCGCTCGGTTTCCAGATGCCCGACACGCGCAAGCGGCAACTGGTCGAACTGCTCGCCGCGCACGAGATACCCGTGATCGAAAACGATGTCTATCAGGAGCTGTACTTCGGCGAGACGCGGCCGTCGACCTTGAAGAACTTCGACAAGAAAGGGCTGGTGCTGCACTGCGCGTCGTTTTCGAAGAGCCTGACCGCGTCGTACCGGATCGGTTGGGCGCTGCCGGGACGCTATCGCGCGCAGGTCGAGAAGCTGAAGTTTCTCAATACGCTGACCACGCCGTCGGTGCCGCAAGTCGCGGTCGCCGATTATTTGCGGCAGGACGGCTACGACCGGCATCTGCGGCACGTGCGCAAGGTCTACCGGCAGCAGGCGAGCATCATGATGGCGATGGTGCAGCGGTTTTTTCCGGTCGGCACGCGTATGTCGACGCCGCAGGGCGGATACGTGCTGTGGGTGGAACTGCCCGAGCGCGTCGATTCGATGCGGCTTTACCAGGCGGCGCTTGCGCGCAGCATCACGGTCGGGCCGGGCATGATGTTTTCGACGCGCAACGATTTCCGCCACTTCATCCGGCTCAACTACAGCTATCCGTGGACGGCGCAGACCGAAGCGGCTTTGAAGACGTTGGGTGAACTGGTCACACAGATGGCATAAGAGAACGAGGAGACATTCACCATGGAAGACGACGAACTCGATCCGGTGCTGGCCGCCGTGCTGACGCAACTGTGGCGCGCGCATCGGGAAACGCCGGGCGGCGCGTGGTCGCTCGCCAAACTGTCGAAGCAGGCGGGCGTGCCGATGAGCGGCTTGCGGCGGCACTTGACGGCGCTCGTCGACGGCGGTCTGGTGGACACCACCTTCAACGAGGAAGGTACAGGCACGGCGCGCCTGAGTGAACTCGGCGAAAGTCTATGTGCCGACTTGTTCGGCGATGGCGAGTTGCCCGATGACGACGAGGCGGATCCGTCGCCGAAGCTTCACTGAAGCGCGTCGCGCGTGACTGGGCGACAGATCGGCGAGCCGCGTGCGCGGCTCGCCTGAGCGCGAGCTTAAAGCTGGCTCATACCGCCATCGGCGATGATTTCCGTGCCGACGATGAACGCCGATTCCGGCGCCGAAAGATGCAGCACGGTCGAGGCGATTTCTTCCGGCGTGCCGAAGCGGCCGACCGGCACCTGGCCGAGAATCTGCGCGGCGGTGGCTTCGAGCGCGGCGGCGTCGAGGCCGAGCTTGCCGTACAGCGGCGTTTGTACCGGGCCGGGGCTCACCACATTGACGCGCACGCCTTGCGGCAGCAATTCCGACGACAGCGTCTTCGCCAGCGAAATCACGGCGGCCTTGCTCGCCGCATACACGGACGACGCCGGCATACCGATATGCGCATTGATCGATCCGTTGATCACGATCGACGCGCCGCGATTGAGCAACGGCAACAGTGCCTGAATCTGGAAGTAGGCGCCCTTGACGTTGGTGTTGAACATCGCGTCCCAGAAGGCTTCGTCGACATCCGGGAACGGCGCGAATTTCGCGGTGCCGGCGTTGACGAACACCGCGTCGAGGCGGATGCCGGCGGCGCTGATCGCGGCGGCCAGTTCACGCGCCGACGCCACCGAGCCGGCGTCGTTGCGCACCGCGACGGCGTCGGCGCCGAGCGCCAGTCTGGCCGTTTCGAGCGCATCGGCGTCGCGGCCGGTGATGACCACACGGGCGCCTTCGTGGGCGAATGCCTTGGCGGCTGCGAAGCCGATGCCGCTGCTGCCGCCGGTGACGAGAACCGACTTACCTTGGAAGCGAGTCATTTTGAATCTCCGAAAGAGTGTTGCGGGTTGGTGAGAGTCATAGTGCGCCTGTGCGAGATGCTTGCCGTACCACTTCTCCGATGCACTCGTTCGAAGTCATCGAACATGTTTCCTGGGCACCCAGAATACTGGATTCGTTATAGACGAGATAACGAATAATAATTTTTCCGCTGAAATTGACCTTCGAATATGGCCCCCTATGCTGGAGCCTTGCCCGGGTTATCCCGAGCGCTGGGGCAGGCACCTTCAACCATCTTCGGAGAATCCATGAAAACAACGCTGGCGCGAGCGCTGCATCATTCACTGCGCATCAAAACCGTCCGAACCGTCCGCACGCTCATTTCAGCGACGCTTGGCGCGAGCCTGGCATTCAGTGCCGCGGGGGCGTCGGCCGCCGCCACGCAGCCGATCGGCATTGCCTTCGTCTATCTCGGCAATCCCGGCGACGCCGGCTGGACCTACGCGCACGAACAGGGCGTGAAAGCGCTCGAGGCGAAATTCGGCGACAAGGTCAAGGTGACGCGCGTCGAGAACGTGCCGGAGTCGGCGGATTCGGAGCGCGTGTTCCGCGATCTGGCGTCCAAGGGCAACAAGATCGTGGTGGGTTCGAGCTTCGGCTTCCAGGATTTCGAGCTGAAGGTCGCGAAGGACTTCCCGGACGCCGTGTTCGAACATGCCACCGGCTACAAGAAGGCCGCCAACTTCGCCACCTATGACGTGCGCACCTATCAGAGCGCTTACCTGGCAGGTCTCGTCGCGGGCTATACGACCAAGTCGAATACACTCGGCTTTGTCGGCTCCGTGCCGGTGCCCGAAGTCGTGCGCAACATCAACGCGTTCACGATGGGCGCACGCTCGGTCAATCCGAATGCGCGCGTGAAGGTGGTATGGATCAACAGCTGGTTCGATCCGGGCCGCGAAAAGCAGGCTGCCGAAACGCTGATCGGCCAGGGCGCCGACGTGCTGATCCAGAACACCGATTCGACGGCGACCATGCAGACCGCCGAGCAGAAGAAGGTGCATGCGTTCGGCTGGGACTCGGATATGAAGAAGTTCGGGCCGAACGCGCAACTCGGCGCATGCGTGAGCAACTGGGGCGTGTACTACACGCATCTGGTGGATCAGGTGATGGCGGGCACATGGAACAACTCGCCGGTGTGGTGGGGCCTGAAAGAGAAAGCGATCGATCTCGCCGACATCAACACCGACGCCGTATCGCCGGCCGCGCAAAAGGCCTTGAGCCAGAAGCGCGACGACATCGTTGCCGGCAAGTTCAATCCGTTTGCCGGTCCGATCATGGATCAGTCCGGCGCGGTGAAGGTCGCCGCGGGCAAGTCGCTGAGCGATCCGGAACTGCTGCGTTTGAACTGGTTCGTGCAAGGCGTGGATGGCTCGCTGCCCAAGTAGAAATTTACTTCGCTAATCTAACTATTATTCAAGGAGATCGCCCGTGAGTCTGACCGTTTCGACGGAGGCCGCCGCCGCGGCCGCGAACTATCCGCCGCAGGGTTTGACGCCCACGCACGAACAGATCGTGCGGCATCTGCGGCATTCGAGCCGGGTGGCCGAGCGGGCGACGCTGCTAGGACATCATCCGTTCGGCGCAGTGCTGGTCGGGCCGGACCAGGAGACCGTGCTGATGGAGCAGGGCAACGTCGACACGGTGAATCACGCCGAGTCGGTGCTGGCGCGCGTGGCGGCGTTGAACTTCACGCCGGAGTATTTGTGGAGTTGCACACTGTACACGTCGGTCGAACCTTGCTGCATGTGCGCCGGGACGATGTATTGGGCCAACATCGGCCGGGTCGTGTTCGGCATGACCGAGAAGCGCTTGCTGGAAGCAACCGGCGATCACGCCGAGAATCCGACCATGAGCGTGGACTGCCGGTATGTGTTCGATCATTGCCAGAAACCGGTCGAGGTGGTCGGGCCGGTGCCCGAGGTGGAAGCCGAGGTGATGGAAGTTCAGCGCAGATTCTGGAGCGGCCGGTAGCAGTGCTTTTCCCCCTTCGCGGGAGAACGACCACCTTGCACGCATGCTGGCGTGGCGGCGCTCCGCCAGCATGCGCATCACCTTTCTCATTGCGCGGCGTCCGCCTGCATCTCCGCCGGTGCGAGCATCGCGACGCCGCAGAACCAGTCGCCGCCACGCGCTTGATGTTTCCACTGACCGCTGGTCTCCCTGAGCACGGTGGAACACTGCTCGTTCACCACGATCCCCGGATTCGCTGCCGTGCACTGACGCATCGCCACCTCGGTGGGCTGCGCGGGCGCCATGAGCGGCCTGCGCCGCGTGTCCGGTTCAACCGGCGTAGCGGACGGCGGCGGCGTTCCGGCTTGCATGCTGTCGATCAGTTTCCGCAGTTCTTCGATACGCGTCGCGTACCACGTCCCCAGACACGCCGCATCGCGGCAGTTCGCTTCACGCCATGCCCACTTGCTGTCGCTGTCGGTGAGAAAGGCCCGCCGGTTGGTGACCCGCCGACGCGCTTTCCAGTACAGTTGCCCCAGCGTGTCGTCGAGCTTCGAGAGCGCGGGGTCGTTGCAGATCATCTTCTCCGTTAGCGAGCGCCCCCTGTTGCAGTCGAAGCTGGTGGCGTGGGCGAATGGATGCGCGAACATCAGTGCGGCGATCAGAAGTGGGCGGATTCTTGTCATGGCGGTCCCGGCAGTGCATGGCTTTTTCATGCAATGGATGATCAGCCGAGTCGCCGGAATACGGACGCCCGAAAAACGCGTGAGTTCACGTGGGTGGTTACCAAATCTTGCCTCACGGGGACGGCAGGAATCGACGCGAGAGGTTGACCAAACGCTTTCAGGCATGTGCAGTGCAACTCGCCTGTGAGTCGACGCACCGCGCATGGCAATGCGGCGTGCGGTGCAGGGACCGGAAGCAGGACTCACCACAAGCAGGACAGGCCGCCAACACCTGGCAACACCAACGCGGCCCTTGAAACGGGAGAAAGAATGAAACAACACCTCGTTCGTTGTCTGTATGCGGCGGCCGGCGTGCTTGCCTTACCCGCTGTAGCTGGCGCGCAGTCGCAGGCTTATACCAACACTACCGTCAACGTCCGCGCGGGTCCGGCGCCGGATTATCCGGTCGTGGCGCAACTGCCGCGCGGTGTGCCATTGAGCGTCATGGGCTGCATCAGCAACTATCAATGGTGCGATGTCGCCGCGCCGAACTTGCGCGGCTGGGCCTATGCAGGGTCGCTCAGTTATGCCTACCAGGGCGCCAACGTACCGGTGATGAACTACGGCACGGTGATCGGGCTGCCGATCGTGACGTTCTCGATCGGTACGTACTGGGGCAACTATTATCGCGGCCGGCCCTGGTACGGCCAGCAATCGCGCTGGGCGCATCATCCGCCGCCGCCCCCGCCGCGACCCGGCGCGGGACGGCCACCAGGGCACGGCGGAGGAAGGCCACCCGGCGGATCGCCACCCGGGCACGGCGGAGGAAGACCGCCGGGCGGACCGCCACCGGGGCACGACGGAGGAAGACCGCCGGGCGGGTCGCCACCGGGGCATGGCGGAGGAAGGCCATCGGGTGGTCAGCCGCCGGGGCATGGCGGAGGAAAGCCATCGGGTGGTCAGCCGCCGGGGAATGTTGGCGGGCGGCCACCGGGTGGTCAACCGCAGGGCAATGCCGGTGGCCGGCCTCAAAGCGGTCATTCTCAAGGTGGCGGAGAGAGGCCGCCGGGCGGTGGTAACGGCGGTAACGGTGGCGGAGGACACGGCGGAGGCGGCGGCGGAGGAGGCGGAGGCGGCGGCCGTCCACCGGATCAGCATAGCTGATCGCGCTCATGCGCAAGTCGCCGCAGCGTGTTCCAGCGCGATTCGGATTCCGCCTGCGCCACAGGCGGCAGCGGAGCCCGAAACCCGGCCCGCGCGGCGCCCGCCTACGGCGTCATCACCCGCTCCAGCATGGCCATTGCGCCGTTTGACCCAGCGATCGACCGGCCCAATTAGCCAACCCGTCTGCGACACGCGACGAATTAAATTCGCCGGCCTCGCGTAAACCCCCGTGTGCCGCGTACACTAACTTGCCGATGTCGGGTTAGGGGGCGCACATATGACTTGCGAAGCGACATCAGAAAACACGCTGGGAGCAGCGCCTGAAGGCCGCTA
The DNA here is from genome assembly GCF_046030175.1 of Paraburkholderia sp. RL17-373-BIF-A. NCBI lineage: Bacteria > Pseudomonadati > Pseudomonadota > Betaproteobacteria > Burkholderiales > Burkholderiaceae > Paraburkholderia > Paraburkholderia sp. RL17-373-BIF-A. The sequence goes on along the minus strand of NZ_JARESO010000005.1, from coordinate 319,352 downwards.
TGGATCGAATCTCGCCGAAGGGGTGCTGGCGTCGGAGCGCACGGTGTTGCGGTTGATCACCCGCAACACGCCGCTGCCGGAATTGCTTGACGAAGTATGCCGCCGCGCGGAAGCGCTGCTGGGGGAAGGCGCGTCCTGTTCAATCCTGTTGCTCGACCCCGACGGCGTGCACACCAGAGTGGGCGGCGCGCCGTCGCTGCCGGCGCACTTCAGCGCGGCGATCGACGGCGCCGCGATCGGCCCACGGGTGGGCTCGTGCGGCACCGCGATGTACGAGCGGCGTCTCGTCGTCGTCGAGGATATCGAAACCGATCCGCTGTGGGCCGACTTCCGGCACCTCGCGTTGCCGCTCGGCCTGCGGGCCTGCTGGTCGGTGCCCTTTGAAAACGATTCCGGCGTGGTGCTCGGCGCCTTCGCGGTGTACTACCGCGTGCCGCGCCGTCCGAGCGCCGAGGAAGAGGCGATGCTGCGCGACATCGGTCACAGCGTCGGTCTCGCCGTGCATCAGGACACCATGGTTCAGCGCCTCGCGCACAGCGAGGAGCATCACCGGCTGGTGGTCGATCACCTGATCGAAGGGATTGTGGTGCAGTCGCGCGGGGGCATCGTGCTCGCCTGCAATCCGAGCGCGCAGCGCATTTTGCGCGCGACCCCGCAGATCGTCGGCCGCAGTATTCATACGGTGATGGTGCGCGCGTATCACGAGGACGGCTCGCTCGTCGCCGATACGGCTCGCCCGACCGCCCAGGTGCTGGCAACCGGCAAACCCGTGCTCGGCGTCACGATCGGCGTGGAGCTGATCGGCGGCGACATCGTCTGGATCACCGAGAACGTCGTGCCGATCATCAAGCCGGGCGAGAGCGAACCCAGCTCGGTGCTGATTTCGTTCACCGACATCGGACCTGTGCGCGAGGCGCAGCGCCAACTCAAGTTCCTCGCCACCCGCGATTCGCTCACCGGCCTCTACAACCGCGCCTATCTCACCGAGCGGATGCGTGATCTGTTCACGCCGGACATGTCGTCCGGCATGGGCGAGCTGGCGAGCGTCGCCGTGCTGTTCGTCGATCTGGACGGCTTCAAGAAAGTCAACGACACCGCCGGTCACGAGGCCGGCGACTCGCTCCTGTGCAGCGTGGCGGAGCGCCTCTCGGCGTGCATCTCGGCCGAGGACACGCTCGCGCGCGTGGGCGGCGACGAGTTCGTGATCGTGGTCAGCGCGTATGAAAACACCGGGCATCTGATCGGCCTCGCGCGCCGCATCCTCGACATGATCGCGGTGCCGTTCGCGGTGGCGGACAACGAGTACTACCTGGGCGCGTCGATCGGCATCAGCCGCTTTCCCGAAGACGGCCAGGACGTCGCCACGCTCATGCGCAACGCCGATTCGGCGATGTATCACGCCAAGCAGCGCGGCCGCAACAACTTCCAGTTCTTCACCGCCGAGCTGAATCAGCATCTGCAGCGCCGCTTCACGATCGAGCAATCGCTGCGGCGCGCGCTCGCCGCCAACGAACTGAGCCTCGTGTACCAGCCGATCGTCGATAGCCACGACGGCCGCACGATCGGCGCGGAGGCGCTCCTGCGCTGGTACAACAGCGAGCTGGGCAACGTGTCGCCGGGGGAATTCATCCCGGTGGCCGAAGATGCCGGGCTGATCGTCGAGATCGGCGACTTCGTGCTGGCGCGGGCCTGCGAGCAGGTGGCGCAATGGCGCCGCACGCTGGCGCCGGAGCTGATCGTCGCGGTGAATCTGTCGCCGCGGCAGTTCAACGACGGCCTGGTGGAGCGGATCGAACGCTGTCTCGCGCAGTCCGGACTCGAACCGACGGCGCTGGAGCTGGAGATCACGGAACGGCTGCTGATGAGCGACAGCGAAACCGTCCTGCCGATGCTGAGCGCGCTGAACGCCATGGGCGTGCGCATTTCCGTCGACGATTTCGGCACCGGCTATTCATCGTTGTCGTATCTGAAGCGCTTCCCGCTGCATAACCTGAAAATCGACCGCTCGTTTGTCGCGGGGCTGCCGGATCATCGCGATTCGATTGCGATTACGCAGGCGGTGGTGGCGATGGCGCACTCCCTCGGCATGAACGTCACTGCCGAAGGGGTGGAAACCGCCGAACAGGCGGCGTTCCTGCGCGCGATCGATTGCGACAAGCAGCAGGGCTATCTTTACAGCCGTCCGGTCGGGGCAAGCGCGTATGCCCGCGCTTTGTGGGACGCGCAACTCAACGTGGCCGACGCCTCCTGAATCCGGCTGCGACCCGCATGCAAGCCCGGACGCCTTGCCGGGCCTGCGAATGCGGGCTTTCGCCGGGTGCGGCCGTGGGCAGCCGGATTCGATTGTTCGGTTTGACAAACAAGTGACTTCGCGTTCCCGGTATTTATCCGCGAGGTCGGTCTCCCTAAAATGCTCCCATCGAAAGGTAAATTGAGTGCGATGCCGAATCGTCATCGTGCGATGGGAGTTGTCATGCCAGCTTTAATCAGAGACCAGCTTTACCGGCCGTCGGTGGTCTTACCGATGGTCGCCCTCATGCAGGTGATGGTGTCGCAGGATTTCAATCTCGGCCAGGTCGGCTGGGTAATGGCGTCCCGGGGCGCGCAGGCCGCGCTGCAACGTTCGCGCGAATTGATCTGCGCCGTGCATTGCCACGCCTGAGCAAAACAGACGGAAAACAGCAGTCATCCGCAACAATCCGCGGCAGTAGTGAGCGGCACAACATGGTGATTCCAAGGGCGAAGGGTAAGATGCTACGACCAGCACCCCAGCCTCGGGAGAGTTGCCATGCCACAGCACTTCGACGCAGTTGTGATCGGTACGGGACAAGGCGGCTCACCGCTCGCCGTGCGTCTCGGTCAAAGCGGCCGCAAAACCGCGGTCATTGAACGGGCTGCCTTTGGCGGCACCTGTGTCAACGTCGGCTGCACGCCGACCAAATCCTATGTGGCGAGCGCCCGCGCGGCGCATGTCGCGCGTCATTGCGCGGAACTCGGCGTGCAGGTGGGCGGCGCGATCAGCGTCGACCTGGCCGCGGTCAAGGCGCGCAAGGACGAGATCATCGGGCAGTCGCGCGACGGCGTCGAGAAATGGCTGCGCGGCACGAAGAACGTGAGCGTGTTCAAAGGCCACGCGCGCTTCACCGGACCGCATGCGCTCGCTATCAGCGGACCGGACGGTAACCTGCTCGACGAGATCAGCGCCGACGAAATCTTCATCAATACAGGCACGCGCGCCGTCGTGCCGCCGCTCGACGGGCTCGAGCGGATTCGCTACTACACCAACTCCAACCTGCTCGACCTGACCGAATTGCCGAGTCATCTGGTGATCGTCGGCGCGAGTTATATCGCGCTCGAATTCGCGCAGATTTTTCGTCGCTTCGGCAGCCAGGTGACCGTGCTGGTGCGCGGCGAGCGTCTGCTCACCCGCGAGGACGCCGATTTCGCCGATTCCGTGCACAAGGTGCTGGCCCGCGAGGGCGTGGAGTTCCGCTTCGGCGTGCAGCCTTCACGGGTCGAGCCGCATCCGCATCGCGAGAACGAAGTGTGCATCGGCTTCGAGCAGAACATCCCCGCGCTCGAAGCGTCGCACCTGCTGTTCGCGACCGGCCGCGAGCCGAATACCGACGACCTCGGCCTCGCGGCCGCCGGCATCACGACGGACAAACACGGCACGATTCCGGTCGATGGCCAGTTGCGCACCAACGTGCCGGGCGTCTGGGCGATCGGCGACGTCAACGGGCGCGGCGCGTTCACCCACACCTCCTACGACGACTATCAGATCGTCGCGGCCAATCTGCTCGACGGCGGCTCGCGCAGCGTCGATACGCGGATCATGACGTATGCGGTATTCGTCGATCCGCCGCTCGCACGTGTCGGCGCCTCGGAGGCCGAGGTGCGCAAGGCGGGCCGCGACGCGCTGATCGCCACCATGCCGATGACGCGAGTGGGCCGCGCGCGCGAACGCGGCGAGACCGACGGCTTCATGAAGGTGATGGTCGACAAGGAGAGCAAGCAGATTCTCGGGGCGGCGATTCACGGCATTGAAGGCGATGAGGCGCTGCACACGTTCATCGACATCATGACGGCGGGCGCGCCGTATCCGACGCTGGAGTATGCGATGCATATCCACCCGACCATCAGCGAACTGGTGCCGACCTTGCTCGATGGACTCAAGCCCATGAAGTGAGCGGCGCACACAAGCGGAGCACACACGGTGCAGCGCGCAATCAGAAGCGGCAATCTGTTCGACGACCGGGCATCAGCGGGTGCGGACGAGCAGGTCGACACGTTCGTGGAGCAGGGCGGCGTGAGCATCGAGCGGATCGTCTCGATGGGGCATGCCAGCCCGCCGGGCTTCTGGTACGACAGTCCGCGCGCCGAGTGGGTCGTGCTGCTGAGCGGCGCGGCGGCGCTCGAATTCGAAGGCGAGGCCGAGCCGCATCGGATGAAGGCCGGCGATCACGTGCTGATCGACGCGCATTGCCGGCATCGGGTGGCATGGACGAGCGATCAGGAGCCCAGCGTGTGGCTCGCCGTCTACTACCCGGACGGCGCTTCAGCCTGAGCGCGGCACGCTGCCGATCGATCAGGCGCATCGACAAAGCGTCGGGCCATCGCGGATAATCGGCAACGGCGCGGGTCGTCTGCGGAATGCGGGCGAACGGTGCGCGCAACTGCATTCATCATCAGGAATCCAACCGATGGGCAAGGGACGTGTCGAAGCCTTCAGCGATGGCGTGATCGCCATCATCATCACGATCATGGTGCTCGAGTTGAAGGTGCCGGAAGGCTTCGATCTCGCCGCGCTGCGTCCGGTGCTCCCCGTGTTCTGCGCGTACGTGCTGAGCTTCATCTACGTCGGCATCTACTGGAACAATCATCATCACATGTTCCATGCCGTGCAGAAGGTCAACGGCGCGGTGCTGTGGGCCAATCTGCATCTGCTGTTCTGGCTGTCGCTGCTGCCGGCCGTCACGCATTGGGCCGGCGAAAACCATCTGGCCTCCTGGCCGACCGCGATGTACGGCGTGGTGCTGTTCATGTCGTCGATCGCGTATTTCATTCTGACGGGCGTGCTGGTCCGCGAGCACGGCGGGGACTCGACCCTCGCCAAAGCGGTCGGCAACGACTTCAAGGGCAAGGTCTCGGTCGTGATCTATCTGGCGGGCATTGCGCTGGCGTTTGTCGTGCCGTGGGTTTCGGCGGCGCTCTATACGCTGGCTGCCGCGTGGTGGCTGGTGCCGGACCGGCGCATCGAACACCTGCTGGAATCGTAAGCTTGCTGCTCGCGCTCAAAGTCGTACTGGTGCCCGCGTTTCTCGCTGCGCTGACCGTGGCGGGGCGCGTGTGGGGGCCGTCGGTGGCGGGGTGGCTCGCGGGGCTGCCGGTAGTCGCCGGGCCGATCGTGTTGCTGCTCGCGCTGGAGCGTGGTCCGTCGTTCGCGGCGCAGGCGTCGGTGGCCTCGATCGCGGCGATTGCCGCGTCGGAAGCCTTCAATTTTGCGTATGCGTGGGCTTGCCGGCGTGTCGCGTGGCCGCTCGCGCTGGTCGTCGGCATGGTGGGCTGGGTCGGCGTGGCCATTCTGCTCACGCAGCTTCCGGCCGGACTTGCATGGGCGGTGGCGGCGGCCTGTGCCGCCGTGGCGGTGTCGCAAAGCGGCTTGCCGCGCGTGACTGGTCACGTGCCGGCGGCGCGCCTCGGACTCGGTGACCTCGCCGTGCGCATGCTCGCCGGCGCATTGCTGACGGTCGCGGTGACCACGCTGTCCGCTTCGCTGGGCGCGACCTGGAGCGGACTGCTGTCGGTGTTTCCCTTGCTCGGCATCGTGCTCGCGGTGTCGGCGCAGCGCGCGCACGGCGCGGACTTCGTCGCTTTGCTGATGCGCGGCATGGTGATCGGCCGCGCCTCGTTCGCAGCGTTCTTCGCCGTGACCGCGACGATGCTGCCGCGGTATGGCGTGTGGCTGAGCTTCGCATGCGCGGCACTGGTCTCGATCGTCGTGCAGGGCGCGACGCGGCGGATGCTCAACGCGGAGCGGCCGGTGCAGCGCGTGCCGCATGAGCTCGCGGAGCAGCAGTCGGCGGATTGAGCGCACCGGTTCAACGCAGTTCGAAGCACGCGGAACACTTGCTCATGCGAAACGACAGCGCACGCCGTCCGCTCATTTGCCCGATACTTCCAACATGACTTTGCGCACCCCACAATCCACACACACCCGAATCGGCCTGATCTCCGACACGCACAATCTCGTGCGTCCCGAGGCCTTGCAGTACCTCGCCGGTTGCGACGCGATCATTCACGCGGGCGATATCTGCAACGAGGCGGTGCTCGAAGCGCTCAGGCGGATTGCACCGCTCACGGCAGTGCGCGGCAACAACGACACCGGCGACTGGGCCGCGTCGCTGCCGACACACACCACGCTGACCGTGCAGCAAGTGACGATTCTCGTCGTGCACGACATCGCCGACGTGGGCGCCGATCCGCGCAGCCAGGGGATCAACGTGGTGGTGACGGGCCATTCGCACAAGCCATTGATCAGCGAGCGCGACGGCGTGCTGTTCGTCAATCCTGGCAGCGCCGGGCCACGGCGCTTCAAGCTGCCGATTTCGGCGGGCATCTTGATCGTCGAAGGCGCTCACGCCAGCGCGAGCTTCGATTCGCTGGTGCCATAAAAAACGGGCCGGCAATTTTGCCGGCCCGTTCTCTAACAACTCGCACTAACAGTCGAACAACTCGCCCTTAGGCGCGCGCCGTAGCCGTTGCCGCATAGCCTTCGTCCATCTCCTCGGCTTCACGCTCGCCGCGCAGCACGGCATGCGCTTCCGCGCGCGTGGCCACGCACGGGCCCGAGCCGAGCAGCGGCTTGCGGGCGGTTTCGCGCAGCGCCATCACCGAGACGATACCGATCAGCGATGCGCCCATCAGGTAGTACGCGGGCATCATCAGATTGCCGGTACGGTCGACCAGCCATGCCGTCACGAGCGGCGTCGTACCGCCGAACAGCGATACCGAAATATTGAAGCCGATCGCGAGCGCGCCGTAGCGGATCCTGGTCGGGAACAGCGCAGGCAGCGCCGACGGCATCACGCCGGTGAAGCACGACAGCAGCACGCCGAGCATCATCAGGCCGCCGAACACCGGCAGCACCGTGCCCATGCGGATCAGCAGCAGGGCGGGAATCGACAGCGCGAACAGACCCACGCAACCGAACAGCATCACGGGCTTGCGGCCGATCGTGTCGGACAGACGGCCGGCCGCGAGCGTCATCGGCATCATCAGCACCATTACGAGCAGTACGAGGAACAGGCCGTGCGTTTCGTTGAAGTGCAGCGTGGCCGACAGATAGCTCGGCAGATACGAGAGCGCCATGTAGTCGGTGACGTTGAAGATCAGCACGAGGCCGACGCACAGCAAGAGCGGCTTCCATTGCTGCATGAGCAACTCGCGGAACGACTGCTTCGGCACGGCCTTGTCTTCAGCTTCGCGTTGCTCGGCCTGCTTCTTGAACGCGGGTGTTTCTTCGAGCTTCATCCGGATGTACAGACCCACCAGACCCAGCGGGCCGGCGATCAGGAACGGCACACGCCAGCCCCACGAAAGCAGCGCGTCGTTCGAGAGCGTCGCGGTCAGCACGGCCACCGTACCCGCGCCGAGCACATAGCCGATCAGCGTGCCGAATTCGAGGAAGCTGCCCATGAAGCCGCGGCGCTTGTCGGTCGAGAATTCGGCGATGAAGGTCGCCGCGCCGCCGTACTCGCCGCCAGTCGAGAAACCTTGCACCAGACGCGCAACCAGCAGCAGCACCGGCGCGAAAATGCCGATCGTCGTGTAGCTCGGGATCAGACCGATCGCGAAGGTGCCAAGCGCCATCATGATCATGGTCATGGCGAGCACGCGCTGTCGGCCGATACGGTCGCCGAGCGGCCCGAACACCATGCCGCCGACCGGCCGCACGAGGAACGCCGCGGCAAACGTGCCGAACGTGGCGATCAACTGCGCAGCCGGACTGGCCGACGGAAAGAACACTTTGCCGAGCGTGACAGCGATGTAGCTGTACACGCCGAAATCGAACCATTCCATTGCGTTGCCGAGCGCCATGGCGCCGACGGCTCGCTTGAGGAGAGATTTGTCGACGACGGTGATGTCGTCGAGAGAGAGGCGTTGTTCTTCTTTGTGGTGTCGCCAGAAGCCGTTGCTGGAAGCGGTCAAGGTGAAAACTCCAATGACTGCGACGAAACTCATGATGCGCATGAACGTTCCGCCACGGTTGCTGGGAAGTGCAGTTTCGCGAGCCATGCGAAAAGCGTCTCCGTCGCCGCTGAGGGCGATGGAGCTGGGCGCGATGGAAAGCAGGACGCCCGTGCCTCGCGAGACAGGTCGCGAAAAAACACTCGTCTAGATTGTGCTGACTGTTGCGCCTGCGTGGCCGTGGAAGGGGGGCAGGTGCATGAGGACGCTGGGGTGGCTGAAAGCTGGGCCCATGCGCCGCTGGAAGGCTTGAAACGAAAAAGGCCGGTGCTTTTATTCGCCGCTCATGTGGCCCACGAGGGGGCGCATGACACGGGGAAGCGACCGACGAGCCTTCTTGTATAAAAACTGTTCAGTTCGGGATGGCACACGCACTGCGCGCCAGATTGAAGAGAACGTGAATGAAGGTGAAATGCTGTTGGAACGAGGCACATGATAGCACGATAGCAGAGGATCGTGCAAACCCCGTGTTCGGCGGGGGCCTTGGCGGGGGCGCTCAATCCCTTGCGGGGCGGGGGATTGAGCGGATCCTGGCGGTCTGGAAAAGGGGCTTAAAACGGCACGAAAATGTACCGTTTGGAGAATTCTTTCCGCGCTGCCGGGGCCGCGAATCTGGCAGCGTCGCCCCGGTCAATCTGGCGGCGCATAGAGGCGAAAAAAATCCGCGCACGCGGCGCGGATTTCGGTGATGCAGCGTGAAGCGCGAAAGCGTTCAGTTAAGCCGACGGCGGCACATAACCCTGCGCGGTGTCCGCGCCTTCGCCGAAGAAGAACTTTTCGGTCTGCTTCATCAGGTATTGGCGTGCGCGCGGATCAGCCATGTTCAGGCGGTTTTCGTTGATCAGCATGGTCTGCTGCTTCAACCAGGCCTGCCAGGCTTCCTTCGAGATGCTTTCGTAGATCCGCTTGCCGAGTTCGCCCGGCAGCGGCGGGAAATCGAGGCCTTCGGCTTCCTTGCCGAGCTTCGCGCATTGAACCATACGAGTCATGCTGTGCTTCTCCTAAAATCGGTGTGGGGGCGGGCAGTCGCTATATATATATATATATAGGGCCGCTCAGAGCTGTTTCATCAGCACGAGCGACTTGCGCTGCCAGTTATAGAGTCTGCGGCGGTCTTCCGGCAGGTCGTCGACCGTGACTTTGACGAAGCCGCGCTTGAGGAACCAGTGTTCGGTACGCGTGGTGAGCACGAAAATGCGCGTCAGGCCGCGCGCCCGCGCGCGCTGCTCGATGCGCTTCAACAGTCGCTCGCCGTCGCCGGTGCCTTGCGCTTCGGGGGCGACCGTCAGGCACGCCATTTCGCCGATGCGCTCCTGCGTGTACGGATACAGCGCCGCGCAACCGAACAGCACGCCATCGTGCTCGATCACCGAGAAGTGGTCGATGTCGCGTTCGATCTGGTGACGGCCGCGCCGCACCAGCGTGCCGTCCGATTCGAGCGGCTCGATCAGCGCGAGAATGCCGCCGACGTCGTCCGGCGTGGCTTCGCGCAGGCTCTCGAGGTTCTCGTACGAGATCATCGTGCCCACGCCATCGTGCAGGAACAGTTCGAGCAGCAGGCTGCCGTCGAGCGCGTAGGGGATGATGTGCGCCCGCGCCACGCCGCCGCGGCAGGCGCGGATCGAGTGCTTCAGATAGAAGCCCGCGTCGCCGGTGACCTCGCCGCTTTCGTGCAGCTTGTAGGCGTCGTCGAGCGACAGTTCGCGCACCAGTTCGGGGCCGTTTTCGCCGGCTTCCATCAGGCCCGGCGTTTCGGTCAGGAACACGATCTTGTCGGCGCGCAGCGCGATCGCGGCGGCGGACGCCACGTCTTCCATGGCCAGATTGAAGGCCTCGCCGGTGGGCGAGAAGCCGAGCGGCGAGAGCAGTACCAGCTTGCGGCTCGCGAGCGAGTGGCGGATCGAATCGGCGTCGATCTTGCGCACCACGCCGGTGTGAGCGAAATCGACCCCGTCGAGAATGCCGACCGGCCGCGCCGTCACGAAGTTGCCCGACACCACGCTGATGTGCGCGTGCGCCATCGGCGTATTCGGCAAACCCTGGCTGATGGCGGCCTCGATATCCAGACGCACTTCGCCGGCCGCTTCTTTCGCGGACTCGAGCGCGCGCGCATCCGTAATTCGCATGCCGTGCGAAAACTCGGACTCCACGCCGTGCAGGCTCATCTGCTCCTCGACCTGCGGACGCGAGCCGTGCACCAGAACGATCTGGATGCCCATGGCCTGCAAGAGCGCGATGTCGGACACGAGCGCGTTCAGGAGCCCCTGATGCACCACCTCGCCGCCGAACCCGACGACGAACGTCTTGTTACGGAATGCATGGATGTAAGGGGCGACTGAGCGCATCCAGTCGACGAATTGCGCGTGCTGGGCGAGATCTTCCGTTGCTCCGGCGGGGGCCGGAGCGCTCGCGGGCGCGGGGACGAGGTCGGTTTGGGAATTCATGCCGGGGATTATAATGCGCCCCCATGTCGAATGTACCCAAAAGTCCCGCTGCGGCGAACGAGAATCCGGCGCCGGCCGCCGATCAGGTGAAGGCCAGCGACGCGAAGCGCCGCGATGCGCAGGACGCCGAACGCAACGCGCCGCACACGGCGCGCGAGCCGCGGCGCGCCGCGGAAAATGCGCAGGCGTCGGCGCAGAGAAATAATCCGGGCCGTGAAGCCCGCGGTCAGGAAAGTGGCGACGTGGCGAAACACGCCGGAAGTGGCGAGTCGCAGCCGCCTCACGGCAAGGAAGGTCGAGGCCCGGGCCACAACCCGGGGCGTCCGCAGAAACAGAATGCGCCGCACGGCCAGCAGACGCAGCGAAGTGGCGATCGGCGTGCTCAGCCCGCGAATGTGCCGGGCGCGAATCAGCAGAAAGGCGGCGGTCGTGGCGATCAGCCGCGGCACGCATCGGCGCAAGGCGCGGAGTCGCGCCGCGAGTCCGGCGGCGCGCCCGCGCAAAAATCGCCAGCGGCGAGCGAAGCCGAGCGCAGCGCCGGCCGCCGCGAGCAGCAGCCGCCGCGCGAAGCACGGCCGCCGCGCGCTCCACGCGTGGTCGAGCCCAATCCGATTCCGCCGATCACCTATCCTGAAGCGCTGCCCGTGTCGGGCCGTCGCGAGGAAATCGCCAAAGCCATCGCCCAGAATCAGGTGGTGATCGTCTGCGGCGAGACGGGCTCCGGTAAAACCACCCAGCTGCCGAAAATCTGCCTCGAACTCGGGCGCGGGCTCGGCGCGGGCGGCTCCGGTCTGATCGGCCACACGCAGCCGCGCCGGATCGCCGCGTCGGCGACGGGCCGCCGCATCGCCGAGGAACTCGGCACGCCGTTCGGCGAAGTGGTCGGCTACAAGGTGCGCTTCACCGACAATCTGTCGCCGGGCGCCTCCGTCAAGCTGATGACCGACGGTATCCTGCTCGCCGAAACGCAGACCGATCCTCTGCTGAAAGCGTACGACACGCTGATCATCGACGAGGCGCACGAGCGCAGCCTGAACATCGACTTTCTGCTCGGCTACCTGAAGGAAATTCTCGTCAAGCGCCCCGATCTGAAGCTGATCGTGACCTCGGCGACGATCGACGCGGACCGTTTCGCGCGCCACTTCGGCAGCGAAGAAAAGCCCGCGCCGGTGATCGAGGTGAGCGGGCGGCTTTATCCGGTCGAGGTGCGCTACCGGCCGGTCGCGGAAGACAGCCCCGCCGTGAAGGCCGCGGAAGGCAATACGTCGTCCGCGCCGCGTGGCGACCGGCCGAAAAGCCAGCGCGAAACCGATCGCGATCTGATGGACGCGATCGTCGACGCCGTCGACGAACTCTGCCGCGAAGGCCCCGGCGACGTGCTCGTGTTCCTGCCCGGCGAGCGCGAAATCCGCGACGCCGCCGAGGCGCTGCGCAAGCATCATCCGCCGCACACGGAAATCCTGCCGCTGTTCGCGCGTCTTTCCGCGGCCGAACAGGAGCGCGTGTTCCGCACCTCGAACGCGCGCCGGATCGTGCTGGCCACCAACGTTGCCGAAACCTCGCTGACGGTGCCGGGCATTCGCTACGTGGTCGACACCGGCCTCGCGCGCGTAAAGCGCTACTCGTATCGCAACAAGGTCGAGCAGTTGCAGGTCGAGTCGATCTCGCAGGCCGCCGCGAATCAGCGGGCCGGGCGTTGCGGGCGCGTCGCCGATGGCATCTGCATTCGCCTGTACGAGGAAAGCGACTACCAGGGCCGCGTGCGTTTTACCGATCCGGAAATTCTGCGCTCGTCGCTGGCGTCGGTGATTCTGCGCATGAAGTCGCTGCATCTGACGGCGATCGAGACCTTCCCGTTCATCGAGCCGCCGCCGGGCCGCGCGATCGCCGACGGCTATCAACTGCTCAACGAACTGGGCGCCGTCGACGACGACAACCAGCTCACGCCGCTCGGCCGCGAACTCGCACGCCTGCCGCTCGACCCGCGCGTCGGCCGGATGATTCTGGCTGCGCGCGACCAGCAGGCGCTGAAGGAAGTGCTGATCATCGCGAGCGCGTTGTCCGTGCAGGATCCGCGCGACCGGCCGATCGAAGCGCAGGAGCAGGCCGATCAGGCGCATCGCCGTTTCGCCGACGAGCGCTCCGAATTCCTGCAGTGGCTGAAAATCTGGAACTGGTTCGAAGAAGCGATCGCGCACAAGAAGTCGAACAAGCAGTTGCACGAGGAGTGCCGCAAGAACTTCCTGTCGCAACTGCGCCTGCGCGAATGGCGCGACGTGCACTCGCAACTGCTGACGGTGGTGCGCGAGCACGGCTGGCGGTTGAACGAAGCGGAAGCGACTTTCGAGCAGATCCATCTTGCGCTGCTGACGGGCTTGCTCGGCAATATCGGTCTCAAGGCCGACGACGAGCCGTATTACCTCGGCGCGCGCGGCATCAAGTTCTATTTGTGGCCGGGCTCGGCGCTGGTGAAGAAAGCCGGCAAGTGGGCGATGGCCGCCGAACTGGTCGAGACGAGCCGCCTGTACGCGCGTTGCATCGCGAAGATCGAGCCGGAGTGGATCGAGAAGATCGGCGCGCATCTGTTGAAGAAGTCGCTTTCCGAGCCGCATTGGGAAAAGCGCGCGGCGCAGGTCTCGGCGTTCGAACGCGCGGTGCTGTACGGGCTGCCGATCTATCACCGGCGGCGCGTGAGCTTCGGCAAACAGGATCCGGCGCGCGCCCGCGAGCTGTTCATTCGCGGCGCGCTGGTGGAAGGCGAGTTCGATACGAAGCTCGCGTTCTTCGCTCACAACCGCAAGCTGCTCGCCGATATCGAGCAGCTCGAACACAAGTCGCGCCGCCAGGACGTGCTGGTCGACGACGAGCTGATTTTTGCCTACTACGATCAGGCGCTGCCGAAGGGCATTTACACCGGCGCGTCGTTCGAACGCTGGTATCGCGAAGAGGTGAAAAAGAGCGGCCAGCCGGAAGACAAGCTGCGCCTGCTGTATCTGTCGCGTGATGATTTGATGCGGCACGAAGCCGCCGGCGTGACCACCGATCTGTTCCCGAAACGGATGACGATGGCGGGCGTCGAAATGGCGCTTACCTATCACTTCGAGCCGGGTTCGCCGCGCGACGGCGTGACGCTCGCGGTGCCGCTGTATGCGCTGAATCAGGTCGACGCGCGGCGCTGCGAATGGCTCGTGCCCGGCATGCTGAAAGAGAAGACGCAACTGCTCTTGAAGTCCTTGCCGCAGAAGCTGCGCCGTCATTGTGTGCCGCTGCCCGAGTACGCGGCGGGTTTCGTCGACCGGCACGGCGGTCCGCGTTTCGGCGCGGGCGGTTTGCTCGAGTCGCTGATCGCCGATATTCGCGAGCAGACCCAGGTCGCGATGAAGCAGTCGGACTTCAAGCTCGAGACCTTGCCGCCGCACCTGTTCATGAACTTCAAGGTCGTCGACGAGCATGGGCGTCAGCTAGCGATGGGCCGCAATCTGTCGCAACTGCGCGCCGAACTCGGCGGCCAGGCGCAGCAGCATTTTCAGAAGATCGCGTCGAGTGCGGCGGGCGCAGCGTTGGCGGACGCGGGCGGCGGCGGTGTCGCGACGCCGTCGCAAGCGTCCGGTGCGGCAGGTGGAGCGGCGCAGCGAGGCAAGGGCGCTGCCGCGCCAGGTCCGCAGACCGCGCCGCAAGCCGGCACTCAAGGCACGGCGCTGTATGAAAAGCTGACGACGTGGAACTTCGGCAAGCTCCCCGAGTTGCTTGAAATCCGTCGGGGCGGGCAGACGCTGTTTGGTTATCCGGCGCTGGTGGATCGCGGCACGCACTGCGATGTCGAAGTGTTCGATTCACCGGACGAAGCCGCGCGGATTCATCGCGCGGGATTGCGCCGGCTGTTCGCGTTGCAGTTGAAGGAGCCGATCAAGTATCTGGAAAAGAATCTGCCGGGCTTGCGCGAAATGGCGATGCAGTTCATGCCGCGGGGCACGCAGGAAGAGTTGCGCGACCAACTGATCGACACCGCGCTCGACCGCGCCTGTCTGCAAGACCCGTTGCCCGACGACGACGCCAGTTTCCACACGCGCCGCGACGAAGGCCGTAGCCGCCTGACCTTACTGGCTCAGGAAATTGCCCGGCTGGTCGGGCAAATTCTGAGCGAATACGCGACGGTCGCGAAGAAGCTGGTGCAGGCGAAGTCGTTCACGGCGGCGCACGCCGATCTGCAGAACCAGCTGGACGGACTGATCGGCAAGCGCTTCGTGGTCGACACGCCGTACGCGCAACTGGCGCATTTCCCGCGCTATCTGAAAGGGATCGCGCTGCGCATCGACAAGCTGAAGGCGGACCCCGCGCGCGACGCGCGGCAGTTCGCCGAATTCCAGCCGCTGCTGCAGAACTATCAGCGCGCGGTGGCGCAACGCGGCGGCGTGCTCGATCCGCGCTTGTCGGAGTTCCGCTGGCTGCTGGAGGAGTTGCGGATCTCGCTGTTTGCGCAGGAGTTGCGTACGCCGATGCCCGTTTCGGTGAAGCGGCTTTACAAGGTGTGGGAGTCGATGCAGCGCTGATCGACGTGAGGGGCGAGGGCGCGCTGTGCGCTGCCGCCTCATGCGGGTGGCTTCGGTTATGGCCCGGCTGCCTTTCGCGGCGCGGATAAAAACGCGCGCGCCGCCATGCCTTGTGGGAATGACGGCGCGCGCAGAACGGCGCGGGGCGTTTGTCGGTCCCGCGCTCGTCGCACCTGCAACGTCGATGGCCAGGCGATTGCTCGTGACTCGGCTTGGCCCGGCCTGCCCTGCCAGTTCCGCCTACCAGTGCATGCCGGCGCCGATCGACGCGCCGAACTGGCCGCGCGAATCCGTGGTGCCTTGCAGCTTGTAGACCCACTTACCCGTTTCCGAAAGCTGCGATACGCCGATGGCCAACGCCGACTGGCCGGCGTACGTGCCACCGGCCATTGCGACCATGCCGTGACCCGGCAGGACTGCCTGCGGCAAACCGGCCATTGCCATTGCGGATGCCGTGCCGCCGTAGCTGTCGCGACGGGCTGAGCGGATCTGGTCGTCCGTATAGCTGTTCGCCTGGCTCACTGCTCCGCTGACGCTTTGCTGCAACTGGTTGACGTTGACGGCATCGGTGCCTTGCACGCCGGCTGCGACGTTGGTGATCTGGCGTTCCTGGCCCGCTGCGCCGACGGATACGCTGTTCGCCCGGTCCGCGATCGAGCCTTGGCCTAATGCGACGGAATTGTCAGCGCTGGCGTTTGCTGCTGCGCCGAGCGCGGTGGCGTTGGCGCCGCTGGCGACGGAGTTTGCGCCGAGTGACGTGGCGTTTGCGCCGCTCGCCAGCGAATTTGCGCCGATCGCGACTGCGTTGGCGCCGGTGGCCTGCGCGTTGGCGCCCGCCGCGACGGAGTGGGTGCCGGAGGACACGGCGCCTTCGCTATCGCGGTTGCCTTCCGCGCTGAAGAACGGATTGGCGGTATTGACCACGACGTTGCTGACCGCGCCGTCGATGGCGGCGTTCAGTTGAGCGACGTTGACCGCGTCGGTTGCGTCCACGCCTGCCGCGACGTTGTGGATGACCGTGCCGCCGTTCGCCGCGTCGCCGCCGAGTGTGACGCTGTTCTTGTTGATGGTGCCGTCGGCGTTCTGGTCATACATGACCGCACCGTCGAGCTTCGCGGCATTGGCGGCGCCCTGGTCGCTCACGGCTTTCAACTGCGCGACGTTGACGGCGTCGGTGTCGGCGGTGCCGGCCGCGACGTTCGTGATCTGGCGTTCGTTGCCGGCGGAGCCGATCGAGACGGTATTCGCCCGGTCCGCGACCGAGCCTTGGCCGAGTGCGACGGAGTTGGCGGCTGCAGCGCTGGCTTGATATCCGAGCGCGGTCGAATTCGCGCCCGCTGCGCTGGCCAGGTAGCCGAGAGCGGTTGAACCGTCACCTTCAGCGGTTGCGAAGCTGCCGACTGCCGTGCCGAAATTGCCGTTCGCCTGCGAACTCGTGCCGGCGGCAAATCCGGCTTGCCCCGCAGCGAGCGCTGAACTGCCGATGGCCACCGCGTTGCTACCGGTGGCCGACGCGTCGTCGGTGCCGTCGTTGAGTCCGTTCGCCTTGAAATAGCGCGAGGCGTTCGCGCTGGCGGCTTGCAACTGACTGAGATTGACGGCGTCGGTCGCGTTGGTACCGGCTGCGACATTCGTGATCTGCCGTTCCTGCCCCGCCGAGCCGACCGACACCGTGTTCACGCGGTCGGCCACCGAATTCTGGCCGAGGGCCACGGAGCCATCCGAACTCGCTGTGGCCATGTAGCCGAGCGCGACGCTGCCGACGCCCGTCACGCTCGAATACGCACCGACCGTCGTGGCGCCGACGCTGCTGGCAACGGACGAGCCGCCGATCGAGGTCGAGCCCGGTGCGTTGGCCGCAGCGCTCGCGCCGAGTGCTGTAGAACCGACGCTGCGGGCGGCGGCGTTCGAGCCGAGTGCGACCGCATCGGCACCGGTCGCGCTTGCGCCAACGCCAGCCGCGACCGCATGTGTGCCGCTTGCCACGGCATCGTCAGAACCGTCGGCGACGCCATCGGCCTTGAAGTAGTGCTGGGTGCCGCTCTGCGCAATGGTGTCGACCTTGCCATCGACCGCACGCAACTGGCTCACGTTGACCGCATCGGTCGCCGCCGCGCCCGCTGCCACGTTCGTCAGACGGCGCTCCTGGTTCGCTGAACCGAGCGACACTTCGCCCGCCGGGGTGGACGCCGCGATCGCCGTTGCGCCCGATCCAGCCGGTGCAAAAGCTGTCTGGGACAGGTCCGCTGCGGTGGAGGAATTCGCGCCCAATGCGACGCTGTTGGCCGAGGTGGCAGCCGCATTGTTGCCGAGCGCCACAGCGCCCGCCGCGCCGGCCGTTGCTGCGTAGCCAAGAGCAGTGGCATTGACGCCGGTCGCCTGCGCGATTCCGCCGAATGCCATCGCCCCCACCTCGCTGGCAGCGGCCTGATTGCCGATCGCGATACTGTAGTCGGCCGCCGCCAGAGCTGAATCGCCGCCAGCGAAAGAGCCCGTGCCGCCTGCGGCAGACTGATGACCGATCGCGGCAGCATTCGTACCGGCCGCTTTCGCTTGCGCGCCTGCGGCCACTGAGTTGTCGCCCTTCGCATAGGAACTGACGCCAATCGCGGTCGAGCTATTGCCCAGCGCGCTCGCTTGCACGCCCGTTGCAATCGAGCCGTATTTTTGCGCGGTCGATTGCACGCCCGTCGCAATCGAAAACGTGCCTGACGCCGTTGCCTGAAAGCCCGTCGCAATGGCGCCATCGCTGAGCGCGCCTGATTGCTTGCCCAACGCCATGGAATACAGGCCTACCGCGTTCGCTTGCATGCCGAGCGCAATTGAATAGGGGCCCGCCGCTTGTGCCGCGATGCCTGCTGCAATCGAGCCAACGCCCGTGGCGAGCGCATCCGCGTCCAAGCCGGGATTAACCGGGGCTCCCGCAAAAAATACGGTGGCGTGTGCCACCGACACCCCCCCGGCCAATGCCGCCAGAACCAGTACCGCTTGGGCGATGGCTTTCTTGCGAGTCGTCGTGCGCTTTGTCGTTGATCTTGCCGTCGTCGGCGATGCCAGCCAGGTTTCCGGCGTTTCACACCAAACCAATGGGTTATTGCTTTTCATTGTTTTAGAAACTCCGCGGTATTGCGTGCGTGGACGGTGCATGAGCGCGGGTAAGCCGGCAAGGATTTCATCGCCCTGATAAATTGCGCAAAAATGAAAGTCGGCAGCCTTTGGTTTAGCTGCGTTAGCGCCTTGGCGGTCTTTTTTTGCTCGTGCGAAACACCCGCGTCATGCCCGTTCACCCACAAGATTGATAGGTGGGCGATGAGGCGGCAGGATTGTCCGATCTGGCGGCGGGACGGGGATATCAGTTAAATCTGCAGCGAGTGTGGAAAAATCATTTTATGTGGGCGTGTCTTAGTTTGCAGGAGCGTAAATAGAATTAAATAAATAACATTCGCAGATTTTTCTGAAAATGAATCATTTAATCTGAGTGTGTTCTTGTATCTATGAGCTTTCAGTGAGATTCGACATGTCAAGCGTGATACATATCGCCGGCGTTTCAAAAAAGAGGTGATCGCACGTTGCCCCCGCGGCTCGCCATCCAGCCGCCACGGCCCATCGTGTCCCTCATTTCTCCTGCCCCGCAGACCGATCTGCGTCAACCGCTGGCCCCGGCAAACGTTCTACAATGATGGTTGTTCTCCGAAGTGAGTTTTCATGCGTAAATTTTTTCTTCCCGGCTTGACTGCCACGGTCGCTGCGGGCGCGCTGCTGGTCGCCGCCACAGGCTTTTTTTCTCCGGCGGTCCACGCCAACAACGTGATCGTGCTCAATTCCGGCGAAGCCACGCTGAGCCTGATCGACGAAGCGACCCGCCAGGTCGTCGGCACGGTGCCCACGGGCAAGGAACCGCACCACCTGATGGCCACGCCGGACAATTCGTCGTTGATCGTCGCGAATTCGGTGTCGAACAATCTGATGTTCGTCGACCCGAAAACGGGGCAGGTGCAGCGCTGGGTCGAGAACATCGAAGATCCGTACCAGATCGGTTTTTCGCCTGACCGCAAATGGCTGGTCACCACCGGCCTGCGTCTGGACCGTCTGGACATCTATCACTACGACGGCCAGAAGAACCAGATGACGCTGGCCTCGCGCTTGCCGCTCGCGGTCATGCCGAGCCACATGGCGTTCACGAACGACAGCAAGACGGTATTCGTCACGCTGCAGGTGTCGGGCGAACTGGCCGCGATCGACCTGGCCACGCAAACCGTCAAGTGGAAGATGAAGGTTGGCAAGGTGCCGGCGGGCCTGTGGATGACGCCGGGCGAGAAATACCTGCTGGTCGGCATGACCGGCGCCGACTACGTCGCAGTGGTCGACTGGCGCAACCAGAAGATCGTCAAGACGATCCACACCGGCAACGGCGCGCACAACTTCCGTTCGCTGGCCGACGGCAAGCACGTCGCGGTGTCGAACCGCGTGGCGAGCACGATCAGCATCATCGACGAGGACACGCTCACCAACGTCGGCGACATCACCGGTTTGATGCCGGGACCGGACGACATGGAACTTTCCGCCGACAAACGCTATCTGTGGGTTACGTTCCGCTTCGCGAAGCACGTCGGCATCATCGACCTGACAACGCGTAAGCTGATCCAGACGATCGCTGTCGGCCGTTCGCCGCACGGCATCTATTTCTTCAATCGCGCGCCGGTCACGGCGCCGAACGGCGCTTGATGCAGGGGCCCATGCCGCACCACGCGAACCGTCACGGATGAAGTAACCAGACCAGCACCATGTTCCATCTGATTTTTTCTTCCCTCGACAACTTCGTCTCCGCCGTGCAGACGTTGTTGTATGTCGACGTGGTGCAGCCGCTGCTGTTCCGCTTCGATCTGATGGATTACGACGAAGACACCTACGACAGCCTGTACTGGGTGATCGTGGGCGTCGTCGAAGTACTGGCCATGTACGCGGTTCTGCGCCCGCTCGAAGCGCTGCGTCCGGTAGAGAAGTGGGAGACCCGCAAGGCGGTGCGCGTCGACGTGATCTACACGTGGATCGCCAAGCTCGGCATTCTGAACCTGTTCTTTTTCTTCGCGCTCCAGCCATTCTTCGACACCGTGCAGGCGTGGCTGCGACTGCACAACATTTCGAATATCGAGTTCGACAATCTGTGGCCGGGCGTGACCACGCAGCCGCTCGTCACGTTCGTGATGTATCTGCTGGTGCTTGATTTCGCCGGTTACTGGTATCACCGCTGGGAACATCGGATCGGCGTGTGGTGGGAACTGCACGCGGTGCATCACAGCCAGCAGCAGATGTCGCTCTGGTCCGACGACCGCAACCATCTGCTCGACGATCTGCTGCAAGCCTCGTTCTTCGCGGTGATCGCGCTGGTGATCGGCGTGCCGCCGTCGCAGTTCGTCGTGCTGGTCGCCATCACGAATCTCGCGCAGAGTGTCCAGCACGCGAACATCCGCCTGTACTTCGGCTGGCTGGGCGAGCGCCTGCTGGTCAGCCCGACCTTCCATCGCCGTCACCACGCCATTGGTTATGGCCACGAAGGGCTGAAATACGGTTGCAACTTCGGCGTGCTGTTTCCGTGGTGGGACATGCTGTTTCGCAGCGTGTCCTGGAGCCGGGAAATGGAGCCGACCGGCATCAGCGATCAACTCGAAGGCCGCCGTTACGGCGACGGTTTCTGGGCGCAGCACTGGCTTGCTTTCGTGCGTATCGCCGGGCGTCTTTCGCCGAAACGCCGCACCGAAAGCAACGACGCCGCCGCCGTTTGAGCGCGCTTCCTCCCACGCCGCCGGTTTCCCCGGCGCCGCGTCACGTGGTTTATCCTGTTCACGTTTGCGATCCTTCGCCGGGCTGCCCGGCGGGTTTGTCGCGCGCTTCACTCCATTCCATCGTTTCGCTCACCGGCACTGGCTCGCATGAATGATCTGTTGCGCTCGTTCGGGCGCGCGCTCACAAGCGCGCTCCACCCGCGCATGCTCTGGCTGACCTTCATGCCGTTTCTCGCGGCAACGGTCGGGTGGGGCGTGATCCTGTGGTTTTCCTGGCAGACGCTGATCGGTGCGACGCGCAGCTGGCTCGAGGGCTGGTCGTTCACGCTCACGCTTTATCATCTGTTCGACTGGCTCGGTTTTTCAGCGCTGCATGCGGCGATCGCGCCGTTTATGGTGATCGCGATGACGATTCCGCTGATCGTCGTCACGGTGCTGCTGCTGATCGCCACGCTGTCGATGCCCGCGGTGATCCGCTTCCTGTCGGCACGGCAATTCCCGAGCCTGGAAATGCGCCGCGGCGGAACGTGGTACGGTAGCCTCGGACAGGCGTTGTGGACCACGCTGGTGTGTCTGGTGCTGCTGATCGTCACGTTGCCGCTCTGGCTCGTGCCGCCGTTCTTCGCGCTGATTCCGCCGCTGCTGTGGGGCTGGCTGACGTATCGTGTGATGAGCTACGACGCGCTCGCGCTGCATGCCACACGTGACGAGCGGCGCGCGCTGGTGCGGCGTTTCCGTTTGCCGTTGCTGTTGATCGGCATCGCGAGCGGCTTGCTGGGTTCGCTGCCCACGCTGTTGTGGGCGTCGTCGGTCTGGCTGATCGTGCTGTTCCCGGTGGTCACGGCCGTGACGATCTGGATCTATGCGTTCATCCTCGTGTTCTCGGCGTTATGGTTCGGCTACTACTGTTTGCGCGCGCTGCAACGCATGCGCGCGGATGAGCACGGCGGCGTGCGGCACGCGGCGCCGGTTCCCTACTGATGAATTACTGACTAAGCGAAAAAGAGGCGGCAATGGCATTTGGCGTCATCATCATCGGCGATGAAATCCTGTCGGGCAGGCGTATCGACAAGCATCTGCCGAAGGTCATCGAATTGCTGGGCGCGCGTGGGCTGTCGCTCGGCTGGGCGGAGTATATCGGCGACGATCCGGAGCGCATCACCGCGACGCTGCGGCGCACGTTCGCCTCGGGCGACATCGTGTTCTCCACGGGCGGCATCGGCGCGACGCCGGACGACCACACGCGCCAATGCGCGGCGGCCGCGCTCGGCGTGCCGCTCGAACTGCATCCGGAAGCCGCGAAGCTGATTCAGGAGCGCATCCGCGACATGCATCCGGCGAACGCGGCCACGCCGCTCGATCTGGAGTCGCCGGAGAACCGGCATCGCCTGAATATGGGCACCTATCCGCAGGGCGCGTCGATCATTCCGAACGGCTACAACAAGATTCCGGGCTTTTCGATCAGGCAGCATCACTTCGTGCCGGGTTTCCCGGTGATGGCGTGGCCGATGATCGAGTGGGTGCTGGATACGCAATACGCGCATCTGCATCACGCCATGCCGCACGCTGAGAAGTCGCTGCTGGTGTTCGAGTTGCCGGAGTCGCGCCTCACGCCGCTGATGGAAAAGATCGAACGCGATTTTCCGGGCGTGCGGGTCTTCAGTCTGCCGAGCGTGGGCGATGCGGAACGCGGTGGCGTGTACGCGCGGCATCACATCGATCTGGGCGTGAAGGGCGAGCCCGAAGCGGTGGCGGCGGCCTTCGTCAAGCTGCGGGAAGGCGTGCACCTGCTGGGCGGCGATATCGTCGAGCCCGAGGCGGCGGCTGCGGCGGCGAAGCCGCGCGGCTGATTCGCGCGGCGCACGTTTATCCTGGGTTCGGGCGCTGCGGCGCCCGTTTTTCATCGCGCTCGTCGCCGATTCCGAGCGCGGCAGAGGCGGATCATCGGCCTGTCACATTCGGCGCCGACGATGTGCCTGTCCTCACGTGCGCGCCTCAATGGGCGGTTTTGAGGCGGCGTCGACGAGCCGCGGCGACAAGCAAATATCACGCAGCGGTCGCGCAGCGATCAGGCAACCGCAAGGCAACCGAAAGGCAACCGCAAGGCAACCGCGCGCCGCACAACCGCCGCACTCACGCGCCGATCCACGGCAACCCGCGAAAGCACCAGCCCGACACCGTCTTCCGATGCCCTTGGCCGTCCTTGTCGCCTTCGAAGCCTTCCAGCAGGTCATACGCCTTCGTGAAACCGGCCTGCGTGGCGGCGATCGCGGCGAGCTTCGAGCGCGCGGCGCTGCGGCACAGGAACAGCACGGGCGTATCCGGCGTGGCGACCTGCTTCAACTGCGCGAGAAATTCCTGATTCGGCACCGCGCCCGGATAGCGCGTCCATTCCACGTGCGCGTATTGTCCGTCGCCGATCACCGGCCGGCCGACCCAATCGAGTTCGGCGCGGGTGCGCACATCCACGAGACGCGTGCGCGGATCGAGCTGCAGCAGTTCGAACGCTTCGGCGGGCGATATCGCGCCCGCGTACGGCAACTGATTCTCGGTGCGGCGTTTGTCCGCGCTGGCGTACAACTGTTCGAGCGTGCTCATGAGCGCAAATCTCCTTCGGACCAAATGATCATTCTAGCGCGCGGCGCGAGGCGCGCACGTGTGGCGCGAACGGCGGCGAACGGGCGTGCGCCGCGATCCGGCGAATGCGCAAACATGGTGCAAGTTTCGTGAAATGCACCAAAATAGAAATGTTGGCCGTTGCCGATTTGGCGAATGCACGTATTTGGTGCGACGTATCGTCCAAAGATTTCGGGGCTGCATGCCGTTCGGTGCGCCCATTCCCCGCAAACGCGCGCGCACTGTGGTTCTGCTCCGGGTTGGCGCATACGTGGCACAGAAGCTGCTTTATTGGTGCCGATCGATTTGTCCAGGCAGACTTTTATGTTCCTCCTCAACGATTGAGGGTGGACGCGCCGGGACGGGTCAGCTAGATTGGGCGGCGGCTGAATCCGCCGAATTCGTTAATCAGGAGAAAAGGTTATGAGTAAATCCGTGGCCGACGTCGTGCAACTCGTCAAAGACGAAGACGTCAAGTTTGTCGACTTTCGTTTCACCGACACGCGCGGCAAAGAGCAACACGTTTCGGTGCCGGTGTCGGCATTCGATGAAGACAAGTTCGAAAGCGGCCATGCGTTTGACGGTTCTTCGATTGCCGGCTGGAAGGGCATCGAAGCCTCGGACATGTTGCTGGTCCCGGATGCGAACACGGCCTTCATCGACCCGTTCTACGAAGAATCCACCCTCGTGCTGACCTGCGACGTCGTCGAACCGGCGGACGGCAAGGGCTACGAGCGCGACCCGCGCTCGCTGGCAAAGCGCGCTGAAGCCTACCTGAAGAGCACGGGCCTCGGCGACACGGCATTCTTCGGTCCGGAACCGGAATTCTTCATTTTCGATTCGGTCCAGTGGAACACGGATCAATCGGGCTGCTTCATCAAGATCGGTTCGGAAGAAGCACCGTGGTCGTCGGCGAAGGAATTCGAAGGCGGCAACACCGGCCACCGTCCGGGCACGAAGGGCGGCTATTTCCCAGTCGCACCGGTCGACACGTTCCAGGACATCCGTTCGGAAATGTGTCTGTTGCTCGAACAGATCGGCATTCCGGTCGAAGTGCACCACCACGAAGTCGCGGGCCAAGGCCAGAACGAGATCGGCACCAAGTTCTCGACGCTGGTGCAACGCGCCGACTGGCTGCAGCAAATGAAGTACATCATCCACAACGTCGCGCACACGTACGGCAAGACGGCAACGTTCATGCCGAAGCCGGTGGTCGGCGATAACGGCTCGGGCATGCACGTTCACCAGTCGATCTGGAAAGACGGCACGAACCTGTTCGCAGGCAACGGTTACGCAGGTTTGTCGGAATTCGCGCTGTTCTACATCGGCGGCATCATCAAGCATGCTCGCGCGCTGAACGCGATCACGAACCCGTCGACGAACTCGTACAAGCGCCTCGTGCCGCACTTCGAAGCACCGGTCAAGCTGGCTTACTCGGCTCGCAACCGTTCGGCATCGATCCGTATTCCGCACGTGTCGAATCCGAAGGGCCGCCGTATCGAAACGCGCTTCCCGGATCCGATGGCGAATCCGTACCTGTGCTTCTCCGCGCTGATGATGGCGGGTCTGGACGGCGTGCAGAACAAGATTCACCCGGGCGAAGCTGCCGACAAGAACCTGTACGACCTGCCGCCGGAAGAGGATGCAAAGATCCCGACCGTGTGCGCCGGCCTCGACCAGGCTCTGGACGCGCTGGACGCTGACCGCGAATTCCTGACGCGCGGTGGCGTGTTCACGGATTCGATGCTCGACGCGTACATCGAACTGAAGACGGGCGAGCTGCAACGCTATCGTCAGTCGGTGCACCCGATCGAATTCGAAATGTACTACTCGCTGTAAGCGGCAATGGCGCTTCGCCCTTCACACGGCGAAGTGCTCTGCCCGACGCTCGCGATCGGTCACGAAGGGACGGCGGCGCCGTCCCTTTTTCGTTAGACCGCGCACAACGTTTGCGGCTCGCGGGCAATGGGCAAAGAGCAACACAAAAAGCGCATCACCGGTTTATCACCATCTCCTATCGGCCAGACTGCAAGATGGTTCTCAAGAATCTGATCAAGGCAAGGAAAGGGCACGAGCAGGCGCTCTCGGACGACGCTCAGCTCGTCAGTTCCGGTTTACTGCCGGGCTTCGAGGCGTTGCCGACGGTCGTGCTGGTGCTCGAAAAGCGCACGCTGCGCGTCGCGTTTGCGAACCCGTCGGCGGAGTCGATGCTGGACCTCTCGCGCCGGCAACTGACGCAGATGGCATGGCCGGACATCTTCTCGAATGCCGACGAACTGGTCGCGACCATTTCCGCGATCGCCGCCCACCGTTTTCACGCGACGCATCTGGACGCCGTGCTCGAACGTCCGGGCCACGAGCCGCTGCATGTGCATGCGATCGTCGGCTTCCTGGAAGGCGCGCAAGACTATGTGCTGCTCGAACTGTTCGAAAACGAGCGGCATTTACGCACCGACCGCGAGGAGCGCATCAACGACCTCACGGCGGTCAACAAGCAACTGATCCGCAATCTCGCGCACGAGATCAAGAATCCGCTCGGCGGGATTCGCGGCGCGGCGCAACTGCTCGAGTTCGAACTCGGCGAGCGTCAGCGCGACGAGTTGCGCGAGTACACGCAGGTCATCATCAAGGAATCGGACCGGCTGCAAACGCTGGTCGACCGGCTGCTCGAGCCGCACCGCCATCCGCATATCGTCGGCGACGTGAATATCCACGAAGTGTGCGAGCGCGTGCGCCAGGTGATTCTCGCGGAGTTTCCGCGCGGCCTCACCATCGAACGCGATTACGACGTGAGCGTGCCGGACCTGCGCGGCGACAAGGAGCAGTTGATCCAGGCGCTCCTGAACATCGTGCGCAACGCGGCTGAAGCGTTGCGCGAACGTATTTCTCAAGGCGATGCGCGGATCGAATTGCGCACTCGCATTGCGCGCAAGATTACGGTGTCGAAACGCTTATGTAAGCTGGCACTGGACTTGCATATCACTGACAACGGCCCAGGCATTCCCGAAGAAATCCGTGACCGCATTTTCTATCCGCTCGTGTCGGGGCGCGAGGACGGTAGTGGTCTCGGACTGACGCTCGCGCAGACTTTCGTGCAACAGCACGACGGTTTGATCGAAGTAGATAGCCGCCCGGGCCACACCGAGTTTCAGATTCTGCTGCCGCTCGACTGCTAACACCAATGCCTCGTGAGAAAACGCCGGGCCGCCCACGTTTTCTCACTCCCCTTCGGGGGGCCTGCCGCGAAGCGACAGGTTTGGGGGCACTCTTGAGACTTCTAACCGACCCATATGAAGCCGATCTGGATAGTAGACGACGATCAATCGATTCGCTGGGTGCTCGAAAAAGCACTGGCCCGCGAAAACTTCGCGACCCGCAGCTTCGCGAACGTGCGCGAGGCGTCGGCCGCGCTCGACCACGACAGCCCGCAGGTGCTGGTGTCCGACATCAGGATGCCCGGCGGCTCCGGCCTCGAACTGCTGCAAACCGTACGTGACAAGGTGCCGGGCTTGCCCGTCATCATCATGACGGCGTTCTCGGATCTGGATAGCGCGGTCGCCGCATTCCAGGGCGGCGCGTTCGAATACC
The DNA here is from genome assembly GCF_046030175.1 of Paraburkholderia sp. RL17-373-BIF-A. Lineage (NCBI taxonomy): Bacteria > Pseudomonadati > Pseudomonadota > Betaproteobacteria > Burkholderiales > Burkholderiaceae > Paraburkholderia > Paraburkholderia sp. RL17-373-BIF-A. The sequence goes on along the minus strand of NZ_JARESO010000005.1, from coordinate 292,121 downwards.
TCGCCAAACCGTTCGACGTCGACAAGGCGGTCGAACTGATTCGCCGTGCCGTGGACGAAAGCATGCGCGGCGAACAGACGTGGGACGAGCGCGTTACCGAAGCACCGGAAATGCTCGGCCAGGCGCCGGCGATGCAGGACATGTTCCGCGCGATCGGCCGCTTGTCCCATTCCGCGGCAACCGTGCTCATTACCGGCGAATCAGGCACCGGGAAGGAACTGGTCGCGCGTGCGTTGCACCGACATAGCCCACGCGCGAACGGTCCCTTCATCGCGCTGAACACCGCGGCGATTCCGAAGGATCTGTTGGAATCCGAATTGTTCGGCCACGAGCGGGGTGCGTTTACCGGCGCGCAGGCCATGCGCCAGGGCCGCTTCGAACAGGCCGAGAACGGCACGCTGTTTCTCGACGAAATCGGCGACATGCCGTTCGATTTGCAGACGCGTCTGTTGCGCGTGCTGTCGGACGGGCAGTTCTATCGCGTCGGTGGCCACAATCCGTTGCGCGCCAATGTGCGCGTGATCGCGGCGACGCACCAGAATCTCGAATCGCGCGTGCGTCAGGGTCTGTTCCGCGAGGACTTGTATCACCGGCTCAATGTGATCCGCCTGCGCTTGCCGGCCTTGCGCGAGCGCAGTGAGGACATTCCGCTGCTCACGCGGCACTTCCTGCAAAAGAGTGCGCGCGACCTTGGTGTCGAGCCGAAGCGCGTGTCTGAAGAAGCGCTGGCTTATCTCGCGTCGTTGCCGTTTCCGGGCAATGTGCGTCAGTTGGAGAACCTCGCCAACTGGCTCACGGTGATGGCGCCGGCGCAGACCATCGAGATCAAGGACTTGCCGCCTGATCTCGGCCCCGCGCAAGCCGGCGTGACCGATCTGGCCGGCGGTGGCGGTGCGATTGGGACAGGAGATGCGGGGCTCGCAGGCGGCGTGCCGGTCAACGGCACGAGCGCCGCGGCGCATCCGGCCGCGGCGGGCGGCATGCCGGTCGCGAACACCGTCAGCGCCTGGGAAGGCGGCTTGCGCACCGAAGTCGCGCGGATGTTGCGCGAGAATGCGGCGGACGTCATGGACGAACTCGCGCGCCGGTTCGAAGCCGCCGTGATTCGCGAAGCGCTCGACTTCACGCGTGGACGCAAGGTCGAAGCAGCGGAGCGTCTCGGCATTGGCCGTAATACGATTACGCGCAAGATTCAGGAACTCAACCTCGAGCCCTGAGTATCGCGTTGTAGAGCGGGGCGGCGCGCGCGTCGCTCCGCTCATTCGCCTGTAAAACGAGTCACGGGCTCCCACAAGGCATAATCGACGCTGTTTTCATTCGACAGCTGACGATGCCCGCTTCTCCCGCTCCTTTCTCCTGGCCGCTTTCTCCCGATCCCTTCCTGTCGCTCGAAGCGCTCCACGACCCTGACGCGCTCGCGTGGGTCGAACAGCAGAACGCCCGCACGCGCGCCGCGTGGTGCAACAGCGCGGAATTCGAGTCGCTCAGGCAACGGCTTGCCGACGCCTATCTGCCGCGCGAGCGTCCGGTGATTCCCGATCGCTGGAAGGAGTGGGCTTACGACCTGTGGCAGGACGAGCGCAATCCCAAGGGCATCTGGCGGCGCACGACGTGGGCGGCATGGCGCGGCGGCAAACCGGAGTGGCAGAACCTGCTCGACTTCGACGCGCTCGGTGCTGCCGAGGGCACGCCTTGGGTCTGTGTCGAACTCGACATTCTCTATCCCGATGGCGACCGCGCGCTGATCACACTGTCGCCCGGTGGTTCGGATGCGCTCGTGGTGCGCGAGTTCGACATCGACGCGCGACGTTTTGTCGACGACGGCTTCGTGATCGCGAAGGCCGGCAAGCACACGGCGTCGTGGATCGATCGGGACACACTTTACGTCGGCTGGGATAACGGCCGCAAGACGTTGACGCGCTCCGGTTATCCCCGCGAAGTGCGACGCTGGACGTGCGGCACCGCGCTCGCCGACGCGCCGGTGGTGTTCAAGGGCGCGTTCGGCGACATCGGCGTGGAGGGGCACTACGATCCGGTCGAGCAACGGCACACGGTGGTGAGCAGCGTCGATTTTTTCGATTCGCACACGTACTACCTCGATGATGCCGATGGTGCCGTCGACGCCTGGCGCCGCTACGAGGTGCCGTCGCATGTCGCGGTGAGCGGCTGGCAAGACTGGCTGTTGTTCGAACCGCGGCTCGACTGGGATTGCAATGGCGTGTCCTATCCGGGCGGCGCCTTGCTGGCGATCCGCGAAGACGCGTTCCTGCGCGGCGAGCGCGACGTGCAGCCGCTATTCACGCCGACGCCGCAAACTTCGGCCTGCGAGTGGACGCATACGCGCAACCACCTGATCGTGTCGTACCTGGAGGACGTGCAGAGCAAGACCTTGCTGTTGACGCCGTCGCAAGGCGACGATCAGGCGTGGCATTGGCAGCAACGCGTCTTTCCAACGCGCGAGGATGCGCAAGCCGACGTCTCGCCGGTGGAGCCGACGCTCGACGACGAAGTGTTCGTCGATACCGACGACTATCTGCAGCCGCCTGCGTACTGGCTCGCCGATCTCGCCCGTGACGATCTGAGCGAATGGGAGTTGCTCGACCGCTGGCCGACGCAATTCGACGCAACGCAGTTCGGCGTCACGCGTGGCCACGCAGTTTCCGCGGACGGCACGCGCGTGCCGTACACGGTGATCGGCCCGCGCGCCGAGCAACAACACGCGCGTCCATGCCTGCTCAACGGCTACGGCGGTTTTGCAATTCCCTTGCTGCCGAGCTACCTGACGGGGCAGGGCATCGGCTGGCTGGCGCGCGGTGGCGTGTACGTGGTCGCGCATATTCGCGGCGGCGGCGAGTTCGGCACGCGCTGGCATACGGCGGCGCAAGGCGAGCATCGCCAACGCGCGTTCGACGATTTCATCGCGGTGGCCGAAGCGCTCATCGAGACGGGCGTGACGAGCGCCGCGCAACTCGGTATTCAGGGTGGCAGCAATGGCGGTTTGCTGGTGGCGGCGTGCATGGTGCAGCGACCCGAGCTGTTCGGCGCCGTGGTGTGCGAGGTGCCCTTGCTCGACATGAGCCGCTATCACTTGCTGCACGCGGGCGCGTCATGGATCGACGAATACGGCGATCCCGACGAACCCGATGAAGCGGGCATGCTGGCCGCTTACTCGCCGTATCACCGCGTGTCGGCGAACGTTGCGTATCCGCCTGTGCTGTTCACCACATCGACGGCCGACGACCGTGTGCATCCCGGCCACGCGCGCAAGATGGCCGCGCGCATGCAGGCGCTGGGTGCCGACCACGTCTGGTATCGGGAGAACACGGAAGGCGGGCATGGCGGCTCCGACGAGTTGGAGCAGGCCGAGCACGATGCGATGGTGTTCGAGTTCCTGTGGCGTACGTTGAGCCGTTCGACGCAGGCCTGACGTCGTGAGGAAAGATCAGCCGAGCTGCGCGACGACCGGCGCGTGGTCCGACGGCTGGTCCCACTTGCGCGGCGCCTTGTCGACGTCGCACGACGAACATACGTCAGCCAGCGCCTTCGACAGCAGGATATGGTCGATGCGCAGCCCCGCGTTGCGACGGAACGCCATCATCCGGTAGTCCCACCACGAGTAGATCTTTTCCGGCTGCTCGAACTGGCGGAATGCATCGACGAGACCGAGTTCGACCAGCCGCACGAACTCCGCGCGTTCTTCGGGCGACACCAGATTCTGGCCTTCCCACGCTTTCGGATCGTGCACGTCGCGGTCTTCCGGCGCGATGTTGTAGTCGCCGAGCAGTGCAAGCTTCGGATGTACAGCCATCTCGCTCGCGATCCAGTCGTGCAGCGCAGCAAGCCAGCGCAGTTTGTACGCGAACTTGTCGGTGCCCGGCGCCTGGCCGTTGGGGAAATACGCGGAGATGATGCGCACGCCTTCGATGGTCGCGGCAATCACGCGTTGCTGCGGATCTTCAAAGCCCGGAATATTCCGCACGATGCTGCCTTCGTCGACCGTCAGGCCGCCGCGCACCAGAATGCCGACGCCGTTATAAGTCTTCTGGCCGGCGAACCAGCTGCGGTAGCCTTTCTCTTCGAGTTCGGCGCGCGGGAATTTTTCGTCCGGCAGCTTCAGTTCCTGGAGGCACAGTACATCGGTGCCGCTGGTTTCGAGCCAGTCGACCACATGCTGTTGGCGGACTTTGAGGGAGTTGACGTTCCAGGTGGCAATCTTCACGAAAAAATCTCAGGCTTGTGGGGTGGGGCTTTGACGGGAGTAAGGTGGGATTTTTCGCTGATAGCTACCCACCTAGCTACCCATAGTCTCTGGGGTGGAAACTCGCCGGGTGCCGAGCAGCATTCTACGAAATAAAGCGCCCCGCCGCCTGCCGATCGCTCCGAGCCAATGAAGCCTGCTACGATAAGCGCCGAATTAATAACACCGAGGGACCATATGTCGAGATACCAAGACCTGTGCGATGCGTTCGCGCGATTCGAATCGAACAAGCTCGAATTTTTCAGGCGCATGGGAGAGCAAGCGTATTTATTCAAGAACGGCCTAGCCGAGTACATTGGCGCGCCTGATGGCTACATTCCTAAGATTAGTGATGCCCACGCCAGCCGAGAATACGTTCGTCTTCTTAAAGGAGACATCGACGACTGGGAGGACATCGACAGTCCGGCAGATCTTTATAAGACCAAGAACGACCTGATCATTTGGTTTGGTGTGGCGATTAGCCTTCAGCGCGGACCGAACACGTTTCCCCTGCAGCATTTCCAGATCAAGGTTGGCTTGCGTGAAATCGGGGATCGCATGGAAGTGCTCCTGACCGAGCTCGATACGAGTTTCGAGTGCGAGCGGGTCGGGAATGCATATGCGTATGAAGCAGCGTACGAAGCAATCTGTAATCGAATCGAAGACCGATTGAATTTCGAAAAGCTTGGCAGCCGCTAAGTGGGGCCTCGGCCGGCTGCAGAAAGCCGGCCGATTTTCAATTTGAGTGCGTAGCGTTTAGCAATTTTTCGATACTTTCCGCTGTGATGCCGCTCGACCGTGCCCCTATCTTCACGAGGCGCAACTTGCCGTCGGCCACCATCCGATAGATCGTCGCGCGCGAGACGCTGAGTTGAGCCATCACGGCGGGAATACGGTACAGCTTAGGAGTCGGTTCGTTCATTTGATACTCCATGCGGTTCTGGTCGTTTCGATGATTCGGGTTGCTTCTTTGGTCATGCTTCAATCCGTTTAAATTCCACGACCCAGACGAAGGGGTTGGCGTACCAAGAATCCGGCCCGTTGATTTGCGTCCAGAGCAGACTGAATGACGCCCGGCCGTAGCCTTGCCAGCTATCAACCTCTGGCGGTGGTGGGTCGTACTGCTTGCCGTCCCACGTGAACGGGCAACCCTCGGCTCGCGCATCCGTCTCGCTGATGTCCTGCAGGCGCTCGATGCGCACGTCGGTGACTTCAAGCGTGATGCGCGATGCGGCGCGCGGCATGTGGATCGAAGGGCGTTTCCACCATGCTGGTGTCGCGCCGGCCCGCTTTGCATTTGGCAACTCGCCACCGAACCGATACTCGCGGCCGGTCTCAAGCGTCATGTCGACGAAGTGCCATTCGTCGCGGCCCTTCTTCTCGCTGAAGCGTGTTTCCCAGCGGCCGAACGCGATGAACGTCTCGCGCACCCAGAGAAGGTCGCCAGCGAAACCGTACGGACTCAGAAGACTGTCTGCCGACGCAACATATTCGGGGCTGAACATGCCGGGCTGAAGCCAGTCGAGCGCCATGCCTTTGACGACGCGCCGCGTCTGCGTCTTCGGGTTCTCATCACGCAGCAGCGCGCGCACCATGGCGCTGTTCATCAGGATCGGCAGGTCTCTCATGCTAGGATTCCTCGAAAATCGGGGGTGCATATGTGGGAATTCCACACGCGAGAGGGCGTACAGGCGTTTGTCGACGCAGAGGGGATCGAGGCATTACGCGATATGGTCGCCGGCACCCGGCTAGCCGAAAACCGGAGGCCCTTTGTCCGGCAATGGCTTGCTGGATACGACCGTGCGCAGCAGGCGCAGGCAGAGGACCGGCGCGCTGCTGAGGCAAACGAGATCGCTCTCCGCGCCGCGACTGCATCGGAGGCGCAGGCAGTCGAAGCGAAGCGCTCTGCGGACGCAGCCGAGGTTTCAGCAAAGGCTGCAGTTGACTCGGCCGCAGCAGCAAAAGATTCCGCGAAACACGCGCGGATTGCGTGGGTCATTGCCGCTTTGTCTGCGGTTACCGCAATTGCAGCGCTTGTCATTCCGTTGATTTCCAAGAAGTAGAAGCCGTTCATCGCCCACCCCGCACCAACATGCAAAGCGCCACGCGCCGCGCGATTTCGTTGTCATAGCCGGTCAATGTCCCGTCGAGACGCACAAGCACCGGCGGCGTCGCAACGGTCGTGAGCACAGGTTCCTGCTCGACCGGCTGTGCCGTTTCCTTCGCGCGGCGAAAGCCGAGCGTGCCCGGCTGCGACGTGCTCAGCTCGAGCATCCCGCCGGTGACCATCTTCTCGAGCACGGGCCGCATCTTCGCGGTCCGCACGTGAAACTTGGCTGCGAGCGCGTATGCGCCGTAGGTCTTGCCCGGCACCATGCGCGAGAGCACGTTGTCGGGGGCCAGGGAGTCGTTCAGGCGAGGGCGATTCATTTGCATCAGGCCTCCCGCCCAGCCATGGCTTTTTCAAGTGCGTCCGCGCTGCAGCGGAACGCGACGCGGCACTCGGCGCCGACGATGTCGGTCATGACCGCGCCGAGCGCTTCGCACACGTTGATCAGATCGCCGATGTCCGGATCGCTCTTCTTGATGAGCGTTTGCACGGACTGGCCGAGATTGCGTTTGTTGACGATGGTGCTCATGGTTGTGTATCCCCCGGTTGTTTGGCGGCGTCGGTCAGTTGCCGCAGTGCGACGGCCGCGGTCTTCTGCCAGTCGTCACCGTCCTTGAGTGCGAAGCCGAGCAGCCAATGCAGCGCGACGGCCTGCTCGGTTTCGGTCTTGCGTTCGATCGTGAATCCGCCGGCGCGCAACGCGTGCGCGAGCGGCGTGGTCTTCCAGAGCATCAGCCCGAGGACGTCTTGAACCGGTGGCGTCAGCTGGTCGGGTAACACGCGCGCCGTGCTCGCAAGAGCGTTGGCTACCTCGGCCTTGAACGCGTCGAAATCACAGCGGATAGAGGCGTCCCACAGATCGCCTGCGACGTCTCGCGCAAGCATCGCCGGATTATCTGTATCGCGAATATTCGCCATATATTCGTCTAGCGGATATCCGAGAGCCCGCTTTGCGATGCGCATGCACAGGTCGAAATCAGCCTTCGAGAGCGTGCGCGCAGCCTCGCGGTGGACGATGGAAAGGGCGAGTGCGTGGCGGTCGGCGCTGTTCATGCTTGAAGCTCCAGTTCGAATGCGCTCTGAATGTGGGCGTGCTCGCGCACCCAGAATGTCTGTGATTGATGGGCTTCGATCCGGTCGCGCATCACCTGCGCACGGCTCTCTTTCGTTGGTGGCGTGTACGGGCCGCGCCACGCGCCGTCCATGCCGATGTTGCGTGCGATGTTCGTGCTGTCGGCGCTGGCGAATGGGAAGCGGGTGAAGACGTCCGGGTTTAGCATCCGAAGGCCGTGCAACTTGCAGACCGGTCGCCCGTCTCGATCGCAAACGATGTCCATTGCTTCGGCCATGCGCGTGTACCAGATCGGTGTGCCGACGGTCGAAAACTCGCCCGAGCTGCCAAGGCAAACGCGCGGCCATGTGAGCGCAAGCCGTTCAAGACGCGAGAGGCTTTCGTGGAGATGCCAAACCGGCGCGCCGACCCATGGCGCGCGCGTGCGCCACGGCCATTCGCCGATCAATGCATCGTTGGCATCTTCGTCGCCGTCGATCACGTCAGGGATCACAGCAAAGTCAAACGAAGGATAGCGATGCAACTCAGCCACCCATTCGTAATAGCGCCCCCAGTCTTCGACGGGTGCACCGGCACGCCATGCGGAGAACGCGCCGTTGTCGACCGCGAACGACTGAGCCACTTCGATGACCAGCCCCAATTGCTCCGGATGCTGGAACGAGACGAACGCATGGCCGCTTGAGACGGCACGCGCCGCAGCCGTCGCAGGGGTAATCGGGGTGCCGTGGTAGTGGATCATGTCTTGTAGGAAAAAACGGAGCGCCGAACAGGCCGCTCCTTCAAACGCGCCCCGCCGGGATTGGCGGTGCCCGTAACGGACTGTTAGTGGTGGCTGGGAACGCCGGACGGGAAGGGCCACGCTTCATTGCGCGGCTCGTCGGGTTGTCCAGCGCTTCGCTTCTTCTTCGTCGTCACCTTTGCGTCGCTTTTGACGACGCCGCGCGCGAGGTCAGTGCCCGCGAACGGATCTTCCTTGGGCGCGTCGCTGGACGTTTCGGGCGCCTGTTCCTGCTCGTCCTTGCCGGTTTGCTCTTCGTCGTTCTCATCGTCGTCCGCATCCGGATCGGGGTCGGCCTGCTGGCCGTGGCCGATCATGTCGGCCTGCTCCATCGAATCCGGCGGCATGATGGAAACCTTCACGTCCGTCTGCAGCAACTCGTCGATCTTTCCCTTCTCATGCGCGGTCGGATGCACGATCGCCTTGCATTTGAGAAGCGTGATCGCGAGATCCTTGGGAAGGACCTGAAACGAACTGATCTTTGCTTCCTCAAGCACAATGTGCGACCGGTCTGTGTTGCCGGTGTGGAGCGTCAGCACCCAGCCGACCAGATCGCCGGGAATGTCGATCCACTGCGACCACCACGGGAAGCGGATCTGCGAGACGCCGTCGGTGACACTCGACGTGTCGATCTTCGTCTGGCCGCCCTTGTCGACGCTCGGCGACGTCGGCACGCGATAGAACGCGTCGCGCAGGCCGTTGTTGTCGATCTTGTCGAGCACCGTGTTGCTCATCGCGAACTCGAAGATGATCGAGTGCGCGGGGCGCTTTTTCTTCTTGCCGTGCTTTTCCATGATCGGCGTCACCGAAGTGATCTTTGCCATGGCCTGATCTATTTCGACATACATGGGACGTGCTCCTGGGTGGTGGTGGGCAGTTATTCGTCGACGGCAATGCCGAGCGCGCGCTTCGCGATGTTCGCGAGCGTCGTATCGTTGTCGAGATAGCCGGTCGCGCCGGCGGCGATCTGCTCGAGCGCAGTGCGATAGGAGGGTGCGGCGACGAAAATCGGCGCCAACGATGCGTGCGAGTCGGCTACAGAAGCAACCCATTCGCGGGACATCGTCGGATATTTCGTCCGGATCGTGCCGTCTGCGCCGAGCTCGAGTTCGGGGATTTTCGTGTTCGGTCCGGGCGCTTCCAACAATGGCGGTTTGGCGTACACCGGATGCTGGACGGCCCGCCACTTGGATTCCCGTTCAGCGTGTTCCTCGCGCGTTTGCATCCGGTAGCGCGCTTCGCCAATGCGCGGGTGTGTCAGCTCGGCGACGCTGCCGAGCATTTCATCCCAGCACAGCCTGTCGCAGTAGCGATCCCGCTCGCGCACCGTGAAGTCGTTCGGACCGTGGATTTCGATTGCGATAACGCGCATCACGCAGCCCTCGCGGCGATCACGGCGTCTTCGAACACGCGCACGCCGGCGAGCGGGCAGTTCGCCTTCAGAGCCAGCGCGATCTTGTTGACGGCCGGCATGTTCGCGTCGAGCAGATCGACGTATTCCGGGTGCTCGGCCACGTAGCGGATCAGCGCGAGCTTGTCGTTGACCTCGGCCTTCCAGACCATGCGGGTCGACACGCCAGCGGTCTTGCGCGGCGCGGCCGTCATCGGAGCCGTGACGAGCGTCGCGGTCTGCTGGAGCATCGTCACCTCCGCGGCACCCTGTTCGACGCGGCTGGATGCTTCGGACGCGAGACGCGCGGCTTCTTCCGCGCGGCCAGCGGCAGCGGCTTCGTCTGCCTTGCGCTGGATCTCGTCGGCTTCAGCCTGCGCCGCCGCTTCGCGCGCTGCGGCCTCCTGTGCCAGGCGCGCACGTTCCTGCCGCGCGGCTTCCTCGAGCGCGGCCTGCGCGGCGAGCCGCTTCTGTTCTTCGGCGCGGTCGAAGCGCTGGATCGCGCCCTTGAGGATCACTTCGGCCTGTTCGAGGTAGTCGGTCGGTGCAGCGAACAGCGCCATCACGGCTTTCTTCGCGGCGTCGATCGGTTGCGTGATGCTCTTGCGCTTGCCGTCGACGTCCTTCTGCAGCGTCTTGATCTTCGTGAGCTCGCGCGCGGCGAGGTCGCGCATGTCTGCGCTGTCGATCTCGTAGGCCTTGGCGGTGTTCAACGCATTGATTGCCGACTTGAACAGCGCCTTGTCCGGATGCGAGATGTTCAGATCAACCAGCGGTTGCGATTGGGTTTGCGAGTCCATGTTTGTCCTTGAAGTTGCGGAGGGTGAGCAGCGACAGGAATACCGGCCAGTCGTGCGGATCTTTAAAAGGGACGAGCCGATACGTCCCATCTGCACGCAGACCGAGGCCATAGCGGTCCTCGACGTGCACACCGTTCTTGATGCAAAGCTCTTTGTAGGCGGCCAGCTGCACACCGATCACCGGACCGAGGCGTAGCATCTTCTTGATGTCGACGACGGCGCGCCGGCCGCCGATGACACCGGTGCGGTCGAGCGTCCCAGCGAAGCCGAGCGCCGGATGGTGAAACCGGTGTTCGATCAGTTCGGGCACGAATCCCGTCTCGGCGCGAAAACGCATCCACGCCGTGAGGTAGGGCAGCAACTCTTGCGAGAGGCTGTCCGTGTCGAGGTCGTCGAGGTCGTGCAGCTCGGTCATGCGATGCACGGCCGTGCCGAGTTCCTGCGCGCGCTTGAGCGCCGCCGGCGGCACCTGCGAATAGTCGACGAGTGGCGCGAGGGTCTGCGTCACGCTCGGCACGCGCTGCGTGCCTACCGTGTAGACGTGCTCGACCGGATCGAACAGCAGCGTCATCATTGGCCTACCGGGTTTTCGACGAACTCGACCACGGCGTTGTAATTGGCCGTGGTAACGCCGTCGAGGTCAAAACCGAAATGCTTCTTGAGGTCCGACTCATTGACCGCGTTCTGTTCCATCTTGGTCTTGAGCACGCGCAGCACGCTGTCGCTGATCGGCGTGGCCGGCGGATCTTCGAAGTTTTCCGATTCCATGCGCGCTGCACGCGTGCGCGGTTGTTGTTGCGTTTTCGGCTGGGCCTGTTGCGTAGGACGCTCTTCGCGTTGCACCGGTTCGGCCTGGCGTTGCGTCGTCGGATGCTCGATCACGCCGTCAGCGTCGGCTTGAGGGAGTGCCGCAGCCTTTGCACTCTTCGACTGCGGTTGCACAACCTCGGCGGCCGGCGCGCGAGCGCCGCCTTCCTCGTAGCCACCGAATGACACGGTGCCGTCGGCACGCACGTCGATAACGTCGTGCAGTTCCTCGGCGGTGCTGAGACCCATGCTGATTTCAGGCGCATAGCCGCGTTGCCAGAATGCAGCTGAGCGATAGATGAACATCTGATCGGCCATCGTCAGCCACTTGCTGCCGCTCTTCTTGCTCCAGCCTTCGGCCTTCACCATCTTCCAGTCGATCCAGACACCGTTCAGGCGTTCGCCCGTCGACTTCTCGATCGTCCAGGCGCGGCAGCCGTAGTTGTCTGCGCCTTCCTCACCGCGCCACTCGTAGCGCAACGTCTCGAAGCGGCCGCACGTGTTCACGCTGGCGATCAGGAACTTGCTCGACCAGCCCGGGTTTCCGTGGACGATGTACAGGTTCTGCATCACCATCAACTCATCGGCGCGCAGGCGGCTCGCGAGGTTGAGCGCGATCATGCAATTCGGCACGTTGTTGCGGTATGCCTCGGGCACAAGCGTCGACGACGCGAATGCCTTGGCAACGCGTTGAAGCAGTTCGAAGCCTTCGAGATCGAAGAAGCCGGCGCGTACGGGCGCATTCGACTGGCGCGGCGCGATGGCGGTTTGAGTTTCAGCAAGCGTGGACATGAATTCCTCAGGGTTAAAACGGCGGTTTGTCTTGGTCGACGAAATCGATGCGGGCCATGTTGTCGACCTTGCGCAGCGTTTCAGCGCCCATCACATAAAACTCAGCAGATCCAGAGCAGCGCGCGAGACGCTCGGCTTCGGACACTGCCGACTCATACGATTCGTGGCGATACGACGGCGGATGCGTACCCGTCGGGCACCACACGATCCAGAACTTGTCGCGCGCCTCGCTCACGATTGATCCTGCTCGGCCGGCGCGGGCATCTTCTCGATGCACACGTACGGGAAGCGCTCGGGCAGCGGCTTGATGTGTTTGTAGAAGTGCGAGCCGATCGACTCGGCGTCGCGCAGCGCGGTGAAGTTGGCGGGCGTGACGTGCGCGTAGTGGTAGAGCGACGTCGGCGCGCCGGCCTTGTTCTTGAAACGAATCGCCAGCGTTTCGCTCGCGGCGTCATAGCCCAGGCTGTGGATCTGCGACGACTCGACGGCGTCCATGGCGATGACGGGTACTGCGGCAGCGGTGTTCATACTTGACCTCGGGAGTTGGTGGAGGGGATTGCGTGCAACGGATCGACCGGCGACAGCACCAGCGCCGCAGCGGCGAGCGCCGCGGTGATGACGAGCCATAGGCCGACAAGCTGGGCGAGTGCGCGGAGGGTTTTCACTTGAGCGCGCCCGGTTCCATGAACATCGCGGCTTCAGCGAAGATCGCTTTAGAGCCAACCATGTATGCGGAGCGCACCGGATTGCGCGGGCCGAAGAACTCGACGCGAAACTGCTCGCGCTCGAGCTCAGCTGCGGCGCGCAGTGCACGATCGGCACGGCGATTCGCTTCATCGAGCGCGCGGCGCGCGGCGACGCGTTCCTCGCAAAACGCCTGAAGCGTGTTACGTGCGCGGCGACATTCGCGAGCGGCGCAGGCCTTGTGAAAGAGCTTGGTCAGTTGCACAGAAACCTCCCCGAGAAGGTGAGAACGAAGGAAAAGCCGATTGCCATCGCGCAGGCGCCGGCGGTGAAACCCAGCAGCAGACACGTGTGCGCGAAGTCGCGCTCGGTAGCAGGTCGCACGGGCTCGCGCTTCGGATGCAACCCGATAGCACGCGCAACGCGGCCCGCGGCGCGGCGAACGAAGAACAGCGCAGTCATGAGCGACCCCGCCACAAGGCCGCGAGCACCGCGTAAAACGCGATGACTGCGCCGATGATTTGGTGGGCAGTCGACATGTCACGACGCCTCGCCAACGATGCGGAAGTGACGGACCGGCTCGCCGGCCATCGCAACCGAGGTTTCGAGATACACCGCAGCGATCGCGCAGCGGCCGGCGAGGGCGCCGTTGCTGCCGTCGCTCGAATCGCACTCGAGCAGCGCCTTCTCAGCGGCGTGTAGCGTCTCGATCGCAGCCTGGATTTTTTCGAGAGAAACTTGCATGTCAGGCCCCCGCGCGGAAGTGATACGAGGTCGTGTGAAACACGCCGTCGTGACCGTTGATCGATTCGGTCGAGCCGCACGGGATACATTGCGGCGCGTCCAGGTTGCCCGCGTCAGCGCTGTAGAACTCGCGCCGAATGTCCATCGGCGTCGAGATCGCGCGGTCCTGATAGACGATGTCGAATGATTCAGTCACGTCAGCACCCCTTCCGTTGATCGGCGACGCCGGCCGCGATCAGGTTCAGGGCGATAGCGCGGATCAGGTGCTCAGTGAGCGCGCCATGCGGCAGAGGCTGCGCACGCAACTCCATCAGGTCTTTCGCGAGGACGCTCATCACTGCACCTCGTCCCACAAGACCACGCGACGCGGCGCGACCTTCGCGACGCGAGCCTTCACCAGCTGCTCATGCACGTCGCACAGCAGTTTTCCGAGAGAGCGATAGTCATGGCGCTGCAGCAGCGCTTTAGCGCGAGCGTGCTGCGACGGCGTCAGGAACTGGCTGATGTGTTCGAGCACGTCGTCCAACGACGAGGCGTCGCTCGCGGCTTCGCGCAGTTGCTCGGCCAGTTCCTGCGCCTGCTCGGCTCGGTACATGTCGCGGTCGACGACGTGGTCGCCGGTTGCTTCAGTTTGAGAAAGTAGGGTTGCCATCTGGTCGCCTCACTGTTCGTTTGAACTTGGAGGCAGTGTAGGAAACTAAACCGTAGAAGTCAAGTGTTCTAAACCGATTGAGCAAAAAAAATCCCGCGAGGGCGGGATCGGTTATTTCGAAACGCTTTTATTGGCAGTAGTTTCGGAGCTTCTGTTCGATCTGGTCAGACCGGACGGTGCTGCTGTAGATCGCTGTTACCGCGTCGTGCCATTTTTGCTTGTCGTCCCCCGACGCGGACATCTGAAGAAGCACCTGTTCCACATTTGCTTGGGCTTTCGCGATCGGCACGCCGTTGTCTCGCCAATCGGCAGTGGCTGCGACCGTGCTCGATAACAGATTACAGCGCTGCTGGGAAGTGGTCTGAGCTGCGGCAGCGCCGCAAAAAAACAACGCAATGAGGAAAAGCGCCGGTCTCATTCGTGGCGCCACCAAGCTTGTTTGACAATTGCTGCGATGTAATGCAGCCGGTCAATCTCTTCCTGATCAATGACGATGGGCGCGTGGTCCTCATTTACGGACATCAGGTGCACCCGGCCGGCGCGCTTGTACAGGAACGTCTTGACCATAACGCGACCGTCCTTCGCTTTGACCAATACTTCATCGCCGGGCTCTACCTCGTGGCTTGGTTCGACGACCACATACTCGCCATCCTTTACCCGGGGTGTCATCGAATCGCCCTTGCAGCGGATGCTGTAGGCGTTTCTGTCTCTGGATGGGAAATCTAGGTAGCCGTCACCGTGCCCTGCGGCGGTTTCCAATTCGGCCCAGAAGCCGTTGTCTCCAAGTGATGCCATGCCTACGACCGGGATTGCTTTGCCAGCGGGCAATGGTACTGGATCAAAGTTGTCAGAGGAATGAGTGATTTTTGCTCTTTTCGGTCCCTTATCCATAACCAACCAGACCGCATTGAAGCCGTACCGATCCTGAATTCCGACTGCATATTCGAGTTTGATCGACTTGATCTGACCGCTCAACCATTGGTTGACGGTCCCCTTTGTCACGCCAGCGGCCTCGGCCAGTTTTACCTGGTCGATGTCGTCGGCTTCGTCTAACACAGTCTGGATTCGTTCAGCAAGATTCATGGTCTAGGAATCTAAACCAAACGCGGTTTAGATCGCTTTCCTTTTTGAGTTTAGGGTTCTATACTGCTGGCAATGTGAACCGGAGCCATCCAGATGAACCTGACCAAAAAACAAGCGATCGACATCTTCGGCGGTAACGGCGCGGCGCTCGGACGCGCGCTTGGCATCACCAAAGGTGCGATCTCTCAGTGGCCCGACGAACTGGACCAGAAGCAGACCGCGATGGTGATTGGCGCGGCTGTGCAACTGGGTAAGCCCGTTCCCGACGGCTTCATCGCACCGACTGAGCAACTTCCGGCGGCCGTATGAACGACCTCTCCACACCAGCTGGCCGGGCGTCGGCCCCAGCACGAACACGGCGCCGCGCCTCGGCGTCTCGTGCCGCTTTCCGCAACGAAGTGAAAACCCGACTTCGCGACGACGTGTACGTGCGCCTGCAGGACTTCAAGCAGGCCCACTTCATCGAAAGCGACTCGGCAGCTCTCGCTCGTCTGGCTGAAATCCTGTTGTGTGGAATTGTGCGGACGCAGCAGCCGGCCGTCAGTGACCAGCAGGGACCAACGGTCGCGCGCTAACGCGGCCCGCAAACGTATTCACGGGGTTTTCATGGCCGAAGAAATCGACGGCACGCGTGCTTCCGGGCGGGAAAGCCTGGGACAAAGTGGGACGCGTCTTGCGATCGTTCCGACGAGTCTCGCGGAAGCGAACGCGTTCGTCGCGAGGCATCACCGCCATCACAAGCCTGTCGTGGGGCACAAGTTCAGCATTGCGCTCGGCAACTTCGAAACGCTCCACGTTGACGGTATGCCCGGCGAGATCCACGGCGTCGCAATCGTTGGCCGTCCTGTCGCGCGCGGTAACGATGATGGATGGACGCTCGAGGTGAACCGCTGCTGCACCGATGGCACGAAGAACGCCTGCTCAATGCTCTACGGCGCAGCGTGGCGTGCTGCTCGGGCAATGGGATACCGGCGGTTGATCACATACACGCTCGCTACCGAAAACGGCGCGAGCCTTCGCGCGTCCGGATGGCGACTTATCGGCCAATGCGGCGGCGGCAACTGGAACACGCCGGCGCGGCCACGCATTGACACCGACGAACTGTTGCGCGGCCAGAAACAACTTTGGGAGGCCGCTTGAGCACACCGACACGCCCCGTTTTGCGCTACCACGGTGGCAAGTTTCGACTCGCGCCGTGGGTCATCAAGCATTTCCCGCCGCATCGTTGCTACGTCGAACCGTTCGGCGGCGCTGCAGGCGTGCTCATCCAGAAAGACCGTGCCTACGCGGAGGTCTACAACGACCTCGACGGCGACATCGTCAATCTGTTCCGTGTGCTGCGTGAGCCGGGCCAATGCGCTCGTTTGATCGACATGTTGCTGCTGACGCCCTATGCGCGCGAAGAATTTGAAGGCGCATACGAGCCGACGGACGATCCGATCGAGCAGGCACGACGCACGCTTGTGCGCGCCGAAATGGGCTTCGGATCGGCCGGCGCGACGAAGGGTAAGACCGGCTTCCGCATAGACACGCGCCGCAAACACGGCACAGCTCAGGGCTTGTGGGCGCGCTTTCCTGATTCGCTAGCTCGAGTATGCGAACGCCTTGCCGGCGTGATGATTGAAAACCGACCCGCGCTGACAATCATCGACCAGCATGATGCGACGGACACATTGTTTTACGTGGATCCGCCATACCTCATGAGCACGCGCTACGTCGGCGCAAAGCACGGTCGCTACTACGACTGCGAGATGTCGAACGACGATCACTTCAAGCTGCTGGACACGCTGCGCGCTGCCAACGGCATGGTCGTGCTCAGCGGTTACTCGAGCTCGGAATACGTCGAAGCGCTTGAGGGCTGGGCGATGGCGTCGACCGAGGCGCGGATCTCGTCCGCGCGCGGCACAGCGCTGCGCACTGAATGCCTCTGGCTTAACCCCGCATGCTCGCGGGCCCTCGATCGCGCCGGAATATTCGGCGAGGCGGCAGCATGAACGGCCTCCCGAATCCTCTCACCCCAGCAGATTGCAACCTGCGCGATTTCGGGTTCATGCCGCTCGACGTGAAGCGTTTGCTCACGTCGGAGACGTGGATCCTCGGCACCGGTGACGAGCGCGCGGCCGCTATCACGTTGTGGCTTGAAAGCTGGCATCAGGTGCCGGCCGCAAGTCTGCCGGACGACGATCGCATGCTCGCGCATCTATCGCAGTCGAAGGCGTGGAAAAAAGTGAAGGCGCATTCACTCCGCGGCTGGGTCAAGTGCGCCGACGGTCGTTTCTATCATCCGGTCGTCGCGGAGAAGTCGCTCGAAGCGTGGATAGAGAAGCTGCTCGCCAGTCTGTCGGGCGCTGCCGGTAACGCGAAGCGCTGGGGCGTGGAGGTCGATATTGACGCGATCTCGGCGCGTGTAATTGAGGCCGTTGAACTGCTGAAGACCGTCGCACCGCAATCAAAAACGCTGCGTAAGAAGCAGGTCGTCGCAATCGTGTCGGGATCGCAACCCGATAAAAAACCGATCGCCCCCCGATCCGATGAAAAATCGCCCCCCGAATCGCCCCCCGATCGCAATAGACAGAGACAGGGAGAGGGACAGGGAGAAGTAAACAGTGGTTCTGTCATCGTAGGTGGTAAACCCCCGCGCGGTGGGCGCGATGATTTCACCCCGAAAGACGAGGGTGAATGGCTGCGCCACTTCAAGGCGAAGCACGGCTTCGAGGCTGATCCGACGAGCGTCCACGATCGCAAAAAAATATGGCCGGTGTTCGCTGGCTGGGTCAATGCCGGACTGACCACCGAGTTCGTCGACAAGGCCGTCGCAACAGCGATCGCCAGCGCGAAAGGCGGCATCGGCTGTCTGCCGGTGTACGTCGATCGCGTCATCGCATCGCAATCCCAACCGCCGCGCCTCACGGCCGCCGAACAGCGCCGACTCACCAGCGAAGCCAACGGCGAAGCGTGGCTCGCCGACGATCCGCAGTCCGATCCCAACGTCATCGACATGGAGCACTGACCCATGCAAGCGACCGACAAGCGCGCGTTCAAGGACGCGCTCGAACTGGCCTACGAAACGGCGCGTCAACCGTTGCCGACTCCAGGCGTGCTCACCGTGTACTGGGCGAACCTCGAAGCCTTTCCGCTCGACGCGGTGCTGCGTGCGATCTCGAAGCACGTCGCCGCGAGCGAATTCGCGCCGACTCCCGCTGCGATCCTCAAGCACCTGCCGAAGGAAAGCGACGGTCGTCCCGAAGTCGACGAGGCATGGGCGATCGCACTGCGCTCGCGTGACGAACGTGACACGGTCGTCTGGACCGACGAAATCGCCGAAGCGTGGAGCGTCGCGCAAAGCGTCATCGACGGTGACGAAATCGGCGCGCGAATGGCGTTTAAGGCCGCGTATCTGCGAATTACCGAGCAGTCGCGAGGTGTAAATCGCCCGGTGCAATGGGTCGTTTCGCAAGGTTTCGACGCCGCGCGACGCGAAGCGGTCGTGACTCAAGCCGTGCGCGAAGGGCGGTTGCAGCTCGAGCACGCACAGGCCGCAGTGCCAATGCTGGCGGGGCCTGCCGAGTCCGTGCCCACGGTCAACGTCAAGGCGAATCTCGCGCGGCTGAAGGCGCTGGTGTCCGGGATTGGGAGTGCAAAAGCGCGCGCTGCCGCCGCCAAATCCCGTCACGCACGTGAGGACGCCGAGCAGCTGGCCGAGGCGAAGCAGGCGATCGCGTCGCGCGTTGCCGAGTACGAGGCTTCCGTATGAGCGCCGACCTGATCCGCCGTCCCACCTCCGAGGAAGTCGAAGGCGTTCAGCGAGCCAGTCTCGCCCTGCTCGAGGACATCATTCGCTGCCGGCAGGAACACGTCGTCGGCGCCGAGTTCATGAATACGCTGCGCGAACTCGTCATCAACCCCGTCCGCAAGGATCTGCGATGAACGCCGACGGCACCGCCTGGGGCATGTGCGCCGCGTACGGTTGCCCGCTGCTCGGCACCGTTGGCGACGCCGGCAAGTGGGTCTGCTGCTGCCACTTCAACATCGGCGGCTCGGCCAACGATGCGATCACCGCCGAGCTGCACCGCCAGAAGCCGCTCGTCGACCGCGTGCTGTCGCTGCGCGCAACACACGCCGGCTACCGCGCAATCCTCGCGGCCGAGTCCGAGTTGATCGAGCTCACGCGCGAGATCGGCCGCCAGCAATCCATTCCCACCGGCGGGCTCATTGGCCCGACCCACGCTGAACCGTCCTTTTCGGAGACCGACGCATGACCACCAAAACCCCACCGGTCGATTGGGACCGCCACGCGCAGCTGGTCGCGCGCAGCATCGCCAGCATTGACCGCTCGCGCCTGCCGGGCAGCAAGACGCAGTTCACCGCGATCATCCACGACGCGATCGTGGACGCGATGATGATGGCCGCGGAATCGAATACCCCCGAGGCGGCCGTTGTGGCCGCGCATGGCCAGACCAGCGCACCGGTCGAACAGGGCACCGCGGATAAGCCTGGGCATGGCAAGCCAGAAACCGCGTTAGCGGAACTGCAGGACATGCGCGACGCGCTCGCCGAGTTCCGCAAGCACCGCCGCGATACCTATCCGCACGAAGCGATTTCAATCCTGCTCTCCGCGTTCGACGACATGCTCGTCATCGCAGAAGATGCCGTGCGCGCAGCTGCAACTTGCGCAGAAACGCAAACTGGCGAGGTGGCGTGATGGCCCAGCCGATCATCTTCACGATCCTCGGCGAGCCGGCCAGCAAAGCGAACAGCCGCCAGATCGTCGTGCGCGGCGGCCGCCCGGCCAGCATCAAAAGCGAGAAGGCGCTCGAGTTCGAGCGCAACGCCCTCCGCCAGATTCCGCCGCGCTATCGCGTGCGCTACACCGGGCCCGTTGCGGTCACGCTGCACATCTTCTACGCCAGCCAGCGGCCCGACCTTGACGAGTCGATCGTGCTCGACATCCTGCAGGACCGGTACGAGACGCAGAAGCTCACGAAAGCGCAGAAAGAAGCGGGCATGAAGGGCGAGCGCTATCTCGTCCAACGCGGCGTGTACGTCAACGACCGGCAGGTGCGCGAGAAGCACGTGTTCCACGGCATCGACCGCGTCAATCCGCGCACCGTCGTGCAGATCCTGCCGCTGCAACCGCAGCAGGTTGAACTCGCGCTGCCGGTGCGCGTCGCCGACCCGCTGGAGGTCTGACCGTGGACCGCCATCAGCATCCCTCGAACAACGCCGTGCTCGGCGCGCCGAAAGGCTGGGATCAGGCCGAAGCGCCATGCAACGCGCTGCCCGTCACCCACGTCGAGATCGACGGCATCCGTCAGGTCGTTTCGTTCTGGCACCCGACTGCCGACGAACTGAAAGCGATCGCCAATGGTGCGCTCGTCATGCTCTGGGTGGTAGGCAACACGATGCCGCCCGTTGCTTTAACCGTGGAGGCCAAACCATGACCATCCAACCCGAACTCATCGTGCTCGCGCTTGCAGCGTGCCTGTGGATCACCGGCCAACTGCTCGGCGAGGGCAAACGCTGATCATGAAAGCGCCATGGGATCACGTGAAGTTCCGGCTGAGCAAGACGCAGCAGGATCCGTCCGCACCTCGTCCCGAAGCTGGTGACGAGATGCGCACGTGCACCGGGCGCCGCTATCAGATTCTCAAGATCACTCCCAAGTCCGTTACCTGCCTGGTCCTGCCGAAGGATGCCGAAGTGCAAGGGAATGTGTGGATTTGGGAGTGGAACAGCCGCAAGCATTGATTCGCAGTTTCCACTTTTCCACCCGCAACATGAGGCAGACCATGAAGACACCGTCCACCACCCGCACCGCGATCCAGTCGTCGTGGGAAATCTTCGAACGCCGCAGCGTGCCGGCCGAGGCCACGGCGGAACAGCGCCGAGAGTACCGCCGCACGTTCTTCGCCGGCTTCCACACCATGCTGTACCTGCAGCAGCAGCTGACCGTGCTCGAACCGCAGGCCGCGACCGCCGTGCTCGACCACGTTGCCGCCGAGGTCGCGGAATTCGCCGCCGCACCGTACTGATAATCGCCCGGAAAATCGGGCGTTGATTATTGACGCCCCTTTTCTTGGATAATCGTTTCGTAAGACCGAATTAACGGTGTTGAGTACGGAAAATGACGAATCAGGCCACCCAATTCTCAAAAGAGCGTCAGCCGACGAAGCGTCGGGGTAAAGACACGCGCACAAAAATCCTCGACGCGATTAAAAAAGAAACCCAACTGAGCGAGGAATTGTTTTACCGGGAGGTTTCGAAGCGTGCCATCACGAATAACGACGTCGTGATGATGAAAGAACTGTTGATGCGCGTCGCGCCGGTGTCCAAGCCGGTGGCGCCCGACGTGCGCTTCGACTTCCCCGAAGACGGCACGCCCGTGCAGCAGGTCGATGCCATCATGAAGGCCGTGTCCACCGGCAAGGTGCCCGCCGACGTCGGCCAGATGCTGGTCAACATGATCCGCGCGAAGCTCGACGTGCTCGAAATCAGTGAACTCGCCGACCGGCTCGCCGCGATCGAGGCCCAGCTTGCGCAGGACAAATGAGCCGGCGGCGCATCTCGCACGCCGCGATCGCCCGGGTCGAGCGGTACTTCAAGGGCATCGCAACCAAAGCCGAACCGGCCGTGTTCGGCATCTGCAACATGCAGCGCGAGGTCATCAAGCGCGTTGACGTCGACGGCAACGAAACCGACGCCGCACCGACGGTCCTGATCCCGGCCAAGCTCGAGCGGCTGATCTACCCGAAGCGTCTGAAGATCGTTTACGGTGGCCGTGGCTCGGCCAAGACACGGACGGTGGTGTCCATCCAGACCGCCCAGGCGTCGGCGCGGCGGGAGCGGGTTCTCTGCCTGCGCGAGATTCAGGCGTCCATCGAAGAGTCGAGCTATCAGGAACTCGTCGAGGAAATCGAGCGGCGCGACCTATCTGGCTCGTTCGTTACCGGCAAGAAAACGATCCGCGTACCGGCCACGCGCAGCAGTTTCTCGTTCCGCGGCCTCTACCGCAACCAGACCGGTATCAAAGGCTTCACCAAGGCCACGAAGGCATGGGTAGACGAGGCTGCGACCGTGTCGCGCGAGTCGTGGCAGATTCTCATGCCGACAATCCGTGAGCACGGCTCCGAGATCTGGGTCACGTTCAATCCGGACAAGGAAACGGACCCGACGTGGACGGACCTGATCGGACCGTACGAGGCGCTGCTCGACGCCGACGGCTGCTACGAGGACGACGAAGTTCTGATCATCCGTGCCAACTACACGGACAACCCGTGGTTCACCGCCGAACTGGAGCTCGAGCGCGCCAAGATGGAGCGCACCGACAAGGACCGCTACAACTGGATCTGGCTCGGCCAATTCAACAAGCGCTCCGATGAGGTGATCTTCGCAGGCAAATACCGCGTGGAGGCCTTCGAGACGCCGCCGGGCGTGCGTTTCTTCTTCGGCGCGGACTGGGGCTTCGCCGTCGATCCGACGACGCTCAACCGTTGCTGGGTGCGCGGCAACACGCTGTTCATCGACTACGAGGCGCACGGCCTGCGCACCGAATCGACAGACATCTGGAAGCTGTTCGCCGGCAAGGAAGGGGCGAAGCCAGCGCAGCTGAAAGAGTGGACGCCCGAAGATACGCTGAAATATCCGGGGGTGCCCGGTGCGAGGAAATGGAAGATCAAAGCGGACGGCGCGCGGCCCGAGACGATCAGCCAGGTGGCGCGACAGGGCTTCAACATCGACGCGGCGAAGAAATGGGGCGGCTCGGTCGAGGACGGCATCGAAGTGCTGCGCGGCTTCGACGAAATCGTGATTCACCCGCGCTGCGTTCACACCATTGCGGAGTTCGGGCTTTATTCCTACAAGGTCGATAAACAGACTGGGGATATATTGCCGATAATCGTTGACAAGAATAATCACCATATTGACGGAATCAGATACTCCCTTGATGGATATATTCGGGGGCGCGGTCAGGGTATTATCATTTCCGCCGAAGCGCTGCAAAGGATGCAGGCCGCCTGACCGGTATTCACTGGGTTTTAACCCATTATCGGAGTTAATCAAATGCGCACCCTCCGCAAATCCCTTTTGATGGCTGCTATGGCCGCCGCGTTGCCGTTTTATATGGCCGATGAAACCGCTTCGGCCGCGCCGGGTGAAGACCCAAACGCCGGTGCCTCTGCTGCGGCCGCCAGCCAAGAAAGCGGCACGACGCAATCTGCGACGACTGCAACCACCGGCTCCGACACCGACGGCACGGCCGCAGGTGACGCGGGAAACGCGAGTGCGGCGACCGCTTCGAGCGATACCTCGAGCACGTCGCAGGCTACCGATGCGACGCAGACGACTGGTGATGCGGGAAACGCCGCGGCCGGTGCCGATGCATCTACTGGCGCGACGGCATCGGCTGCTGCCTCGAGCGGTAACGCGCCGCTGAACGAAAACACCGGCAAGGTCGAGATCGCAACCGGCTCGCACGCCGAGGCCAAGGACCGTTTCGCCGGTCTGCTGGCTCGCCTGCACCAGTTCGAGAACGAAGCGATCGACGAGCTGCGCGCGGACCTCGTTGCGATCGGCACGCTGCTGCATCTGCACTCGAAGGCGTCCACGACTGCCCAGACGACCGGCGACTACAAAGCCGAAGACCTCTCGTAACTCCACCGCGGCGCGCCATGCTCAATAAGCTACGAAACCTCGTCAGCGGCGTGCCGCTCCTTCCGTCGGCACCCGCCAGCACTCGCGTTGTAGCGCAGGACAACGCGCCACGCGCCGAGCCGAGCTGGCCGGTCGTCGAAGGTCCGCGCCGCGGCCTGAATATCAGTCCGGCTCTGCTCGAGCAACTGCAGTCGATGCAGAAAGCCCAGGGTGCCGCGGTGGACTGGCAGGCCAAGTTCAAACACGCGCAGGTTGCGCCCGGCACGCTGCCCGCCGGCCACAAGCCGCAAGAATTGGCGATGGACTCCATGTGCGACAACATGGCGGCCACGCTCGGCATGTGCGGCGGTTTCAACCAGTTGTCTGGCGTCGACTTCATTGGTTACGCCGCGCTGTCGCTGCTCGCCCAGCATCCGCTGATCCGTGCCATCGTCGAGACGCTCGCAGATGAAATGACCCGCAAGTGGATCGAGTTCGGCGGTCAAGGGTCGACCGAGTCGGATGCGAAGCGCGTCCAGGCGCTCGATCTTGCGACGCAGAAATATCACCTGAAGGCGCGCTTCAACTCCGCCGCGTCGACCATGGGCTATATGGGCGGCTCGATGCTGTTCATCGACATGGGCGACAACGCAAAGAGCGACGCGGGCGCCGCCGAACTGAAAACGCCCCTTACGCTCGACTCGGGCAAGATCCCCAAGGGCAAGTTCAAAGGGTTCCGGCTGATCGAGCCGATCAACTGTTACCCCGCGCCGTACAACGCGGACAACCCGCTCGCCGAGGGGTATTACAAGCCGGATGCATGGCTCGTCCAAGGTCGCACGGTTCACGCGTCGCGGCTGCTGCGCTTTGTGGCGAATGAGCCGCCGATCCTGCTCAAGCCGTCGTATAACTTCTTCGGCATCCCGATGGCGCAGATGGCGCTCGACTACGTCGACCGGTTCGATACCGTGCGCATTGCCGTCGCGAAGCTTGTAAAACGGTTCAGCACTTCGATCCTGAAGACCGACATGAGCCAGATGCTCAACGGTGGTGGCTACGACGATGCGACATCGCTCAAGGCGCGCGCCGCGCTCTGGAGCATGATGGGCACCAACGACGGCCTGATGACCCTCGACATGGAGGGTGAGGAATTCGTCCAGGTGAACACGCCGCTATCCGGTCTCGGCGATATTGTGTCGCAGCAACTCGAACTGCTCGCCGCGATCTGCCGCACGCCGGCCGTCAAGCTGCTGGGCATTTCGCCGAAGGGGTTCAATTCGACCGGCGAATATGACGAGGCGAACTGGTACGACCATGTCGCGAGCCAGCAGTCGAAAGTATTCGGCGACAACCTCGACAAGGCCGTCAAGGTCATTCAGCTGTCTGAGAACGGCAAGATCGACGAGGATCTGACGCATCGCTTCGTGCCGCTGCATGAGCTGAGCGAAGTTGAGAAATCGAACATCCGCAAGACCAACGCCGACACGTTTGGCATCTACTTTGACCGCGGCGTTCTGTCGAACGAGGAAGAGCGCACGCGTCTCGCTGCTGATCCGGACAGTGGATACGATTCGATCGACGTCGACGATCTCCCCGAGCCGCCGAACAATCCGAACGACACGGACGGCGCTGGCAACGCGGGCACGGCGGCCGACAGCGATTTCAATGAAAACGACCAGCCGCGCGACAAAGACGGAAAATTCGGCAGCGGCGGCGGTTCGGGCAGCACGAGCGCCGCGAGCGGCGGAAAAGGCGACGAGCTAGTCGGCCTGGCCGAAATGGCGCGCAACGGCGGCAATGAAAACCGCACGGTTGAGCTCGGCACCGTTTCGGATGAGGCAGCGCGCGTGGCCAAGGAGAAAGCTGACGTCGACATCGCCGGTTTCAAACACACCGTGGATATGTACGCCGTGCGCCACGCAATGAAGCGGCACGGGAGCGCCAAGGCCGAAGAGAATCGCGGTCAACTCGCGATTACCGACGCTGACATCGCCGCCATTGGCGACGTGGTAAGCGACCCGGATTCGGTGGTTTATGCAGGTAAGACGAAGATCGGCCGCGACGCGATCGCGAGCGTCCGGAAGATGGACGACGGCACGGTGCTGGTGATCGAGGAAGTGCGAACCGGGAAGAAGACGCTGGCGTTCACCAGCATTCGGAAGTATCCCGCCACGAGAGATGCATCATCGGTTGCCCGAACCGTCTCTCCCAACGTGCAAAACGATGGCGGGATGACGCCAATCGTACATGATTGCGCAAGAAAATCAAACCCTTGGGCGATTTCCTGATGCCCGCCCGCGCTCCCAAAGCGCGTGGTGAAATGCGGCCGGCGCGCCCCAGCGCCGCCAACCGCATCGCCTACCAGCGCGCGCTCGAATCCCTGATCGACGAGATGCACCGCTCGACGCTGTACTGGCTGCGAGCGACATACGGGCAACGCGAAGGTGAGATTGTTCAGGATTCGTCGCCGGCCGCCGATCTCGCCGCGCAACTGCGGCGCCGCGCGAACCAGTGGCGCAAGATGTTCGCCGACCGTGCGCCGGACCTCGCGCGCTGGTTCATTTCCAAGGTCGACAGGCACGCCACCAACGCGACCAAGCAGGCCGCCGTCGCGCTCACCGGCATGAGCGTGTCGATGAAAGACACCCTGGTCACCAACACGGTGATGCAGGCCTCGGTGCAGGAAAACGTCTCGCTGATCCGATCCATCCAGTCGGAATATGCGACCGAGGTGGAAGGGCTGGTGATGCGCAGCGTGACCACGGGCCGCGACCTCGCATACCTGACCGACCAGCTTCAGGAGCGCTTCGGCGTCACGCGGCGCCGCGCCAAACTGATCGCGGGCGACCAGAACAATAAGGCCACAGCGCAGATGGCCCGCGCCCGTCAATTGGCGCTTGGCGTCACCAAGGCGCGCTGGCTTCACGTCGGCGGCGGTAAAAACCCGCGACATTCTCACGTTGAAGCAAACGGGAAGGTTTTCGATTTAACGAAAGGTCTTAAAATCGACGGCGAATATATATTCCCCGGCGAACTGATTAACTGCGGCTGCGTCGGGGCACCTATTATCCCGGGCATGGACGATGAAGACGAATAAATCCGAGGTTTTGCTGGCGTTCGATAAATCGAGCGTTCGCCGCACCGACACCGACGGCCGGCTGTTTCTGGAAACCAGCCGCATATCAAAAGCCGGGGTTAATCCATACTGGGGTCGGGAAATCCCGAAATACGATGAACTCGGCCTCGATCCGGACAAGGTCTATCAGGTGTTCCGGCCGCCGGAAGAGCTTGAGAAGGGCGCTCACACGTCCAACAACATCCCGATTCTCGCGATCCATACCCATGTGACTGCTGAAAACCCGCAGAAGGAAGTGATTATCGGGGGAACGGGAAGCACCGCGACGTTCGACGGGGAATATCTGAATAACGGGCTCGGCTTCTGGGATGCTGAATATATCCAGAAAATCGACGATAAGACGCAGCGCGAGTTATCGAGTTCGTACCGGTATATTCCGATTATCGAAAACGGCTCCTATAATGGCTCGCCATACGATATTAAAATGACGCAGATTGAATTCAATCACGTCGCTTTAGTCGTTGAGGGTCGCGCCGGTCCAGATGTTCTGGTCGCTGATTCCAAACTCCACCATCCTGTTAAAGGAAAATCCGTGAAACTCAATCCCAAGCAGAAGACGGCGCTGAAGGCGCACGTCGCGAAGCTGGTGGCGATGGATGAAGCATCGCTCGATACCGAAGCCGTCGAAAACGCCCTCGAGGAAGCGCTCGAAGAAGTCCAGGCGCTCGGCGAAACGCCTGCCGCAGATCCGGCGCAGGACGCTCCCACTGGCGATCCCGAAATCGCCGAACTGCTGAAGAAACTGCTCGCGAAGTTCGAAGGCGGTTCGACGGCAGCGGCCGACGACGAAGTGGCGAAGACCGCCGAGGCCGCGAACAAAGCGGAAGCCGCGAAGAACGCCGCCGCGATGGACGCGAAGATCAAGGACGCAACCGACGGCGTGCGCACCTCCATCGAAGGCCGGTTCAAGGCCGCCGAGAAGGTCCGTCCGCTGGTCGGCAACATCGACGCGATGGCGTTCGACTCGGCCGAGGCGATCTTCTCGCACACGCTGAAGGTCGGCGGCATGAAGCCCGAAGACCACAAGCCGGAAGCCTATAGCGGCATCGTCGACGTGCTACTCGCCAACAAGGCGGCGCCGGTGATCCATTCCGCGAATGACGAGAAATCGGCCGGCGAACTGCTGACCGCCTTCCCGGCGCTCGCCAACATCAAACACGCGTAAGGACGGTCCACCATGTCTTTCCAGACTTCCGTTCAGCAGCAACCCGAAGTCGGCGTCGCGGGTAGCCGCGCGTCGATGAACCCGATTTCGGTCATCTCGCGCCTCGCGCAGACGGCAGTGACCGTCGCGCGTTTCGTGTGGCCGGGCACGGACACCGACAACCAGGTGCAGAACACCGGCTCCGGTAAGCCGCTCGGCCTCGCCGTGCGTGACCAGACCGGGATCATCCCGAACTACCTGCAGGAATTCAGCATGGCGGTGCCTGCTGGTTTCCCGGTGCAGGTGGCTGAGCAGGGCGAGTGGTTTGCTTCGTCGGCCAACGTTTCGACGCTCGGCCAGAAGGTTTTCGCCACGCTCGCAGACGGCACGCTGCAGTTCGGCGCCGCCGGTGCGACGATCGCCGGCGCGATCGAGACGAAGTTCGTTGTCACCCGCGGCGGCGCAGCGAACGCCGTCATCAAGATTTCCACCTGGAGCGAACTCGCATGAAGCTCGATCAACTTTCCCAGTACGGGATTCACCTGGCTTATGGTGCCGAGCTGCTTGACGAGCCGGCGAAAACGAAACTTGTCGCCGCGATGGATGCTGCGGGCCCGATGGTTACGGCGCCCAACAACGGCATCCCGGCCATGCTGACGAACTACTTCGACCCGCGCGTGATCGAGATTCTGGTCTCGCCGATGAAGTCGGAGATGCTCTACAGCGCCGTGCAGAAGGGCGACTGGGCGACCGACACAGCGACGTTCATGACGGTCGAGTCGACCGGCGAGACGGCGACGTACGGCGACTATAGCGAAAACGGCATGTCCGGCCACAACGCCAACTTCCCGCAGCGCCAAAACTACGGGTTCCAGACGAATACGCAGTGGGGCGACAAACAGATGGCGAAGGCCGCGAAAGCGCGCCTTGACTATGCGTCGCGTCAGCAGATCGCCTCGGCGCTGATCCTTCGCAAGAAGGAAAACGCGATCAACTTGTTCGGTGTGGCTGGCCTGCAGAACTACGGCCTGACCAACGACCCGTCTTTGATTGCCCCGATCGCGCCGACCGTTGGCGCCGGCGGCAACACGTGGGCGCTGAAGACGGCAGATGAAATCTATGCCGACTTCGTCGCATTGTGGGATCAGGCAATCTTGCAGGGCAACGGCCTCGTCGACACGGACGCCAAAGTCACCGTGGGCATCCCGACAGTCGTGTCGGGCAACCTCACGAAGCAAAACAGCTTCGGTCAGGTTCTTAAAGACCGGCTGAAGTTGGCCTACGAGAACATGACCATCGTCACGATCCCGGAATTCGCGACGGGCGGCGGCAATCTGATGCAAATGATTGTCGAAGAAGTCGAAGGTCAACCGACGGGCGAGCTGGGTTACGCCGAGCGCATGCGTGCTCACGGTGTGGTGCGCCACTCGTCGTACTACTCCGAAAAGAAGTCGGGCCACAACTTTGGCGCGATCATCTATCGGCCCATCTTCGTTTCTCAAATGCTGGGGATCTAAATGCCGGACGATACGCAAGAAAAGAAAATCAGCAAGCCCGTCAAGGTCTATTGCAAACTCCCGAACGGCATCCAGTACCAGCTGCCTGACGGCCGCCGGGTGCGCCTTGTCGGCATGTACGGTGACGAGCGCTCGCCGCTTCAGGTCAGCGGTCTGCAGGGTCGCGACGCCGTGTTCGGCTTCGGTGTCACGATGGTCGACGCGGAAGACTGGGAACAGATCGTTAAGGATCACGGCAAATCGAAGGCGCACGTGAACGAGCTGATTTTCGCGGCGAAGGATGACAAGTCCGGTGCATCTCAGGCGCGAAACAACGAGACCGAAAAGACCGGCCTCGAACCCTACGATCCGCAGGCCCATCCGGAGGACAAGTCGAAAGACGGAACCACGGATAACGCCACTCTGAAAGAAGTCGAAGGTCAGTAATGAGCGATCCCGCCGGCGTCGTCACTTTCGATCCTGCAGCGTTCATCGTGCAGTTTCCGGCGTTTACGGCGGTGTCGGCGGATACGCTCACGTCCTATTTCAACATGGCGACGTTGTACCTCAACAACTCGCCGTGTTCGATCGTTCAAGACCTCACCACGCGCGCGACGATGCTCAACCTCATCACCGCGCACATTGCTTTCCTGCTCGGCCGCGCTGCCGGTTCGAATGGCGATAACGCGGCACTCGTCGGTCAGATCGCATCGGCCGGCGAAGGCTCGGTGAACGTCTCGCTCGTCGCAGTCCAGGCGAAGAACGCAGCCTTCTGGACTCAGTCGGAATACGGCTTCATGTTCTGGCAGATGGCTCTGCCGTATCGGTCCTTCCGGTACTTCCCGGCGCCCACGCCGCATGTGTGCCGTTAAGGTCACGGGCGGCGCAAAGCTCGACGCAGCCCTCGCTCGGTACCTCGACAACGCCACGTTGACGATGCGCGCCGGCATTCTCGAAGGTGCGACTGAACCGGACGGCCTGCCGTCGGCGCTGGTCGGTTTCTGGAATGAGTACGGCACGGTCCGCGTCGTCGACGGCAAGGTGATCATCACGCCGGCCCGCTCATTCATGCGCAGCACCGCAGATGCGAAGGCCGCGCGCTGGGCCAAGATCGTCGGCGTGACGCTGCAACGCAACGGCGGCAACTTCGACCAGGCGCTTCGGCTCGCCGGCGAGGCGGCGGTCGCCGACATCCAGCAGACCATCGGCACTTTCACCATTCCCGCAAACGCGCCCTCGACGATCCGCAAGAAGGGCTTCGACGGCCCGCTGCGCGGCTCAGCGCAGGCGCCGATGCAACACGCCATCGCATACGACATCGTGGACGGACCGCCTGATGAATCTTAGAGGCATCGCAAACAGCGTCACCAGCGCTATCAACCCGAATACCGCGGCGCAGCTGTCGCGCAGCACCGGCTACGACACCGCGCCGAGCGGCAAGCGCACGCCGACGTATGCCGCGCCCGTCACCGCACAGGTTCAGGTGCAGGCGCTGTCCGCGCCGCAGCTCCAGCACCTCGACAGCCTGAACATCACCGGCGTGCTGCGCAGTGCACGCCTGACCGGCGACTGGCGCAGCGTCTACCGGCCCGACTCGCAAGGCGGCGACCTGATCGCGTTCGGCGGCACGCCCGACGTTCCGGTATCGCTGCAAAACACGACGTGGCTGGTCGTGCAGGTGCTCGAGACGTGGCCGGACTGGTGCTCGCTCGCGATCCAACTCCAGAAGGCCTGACCATGCCGACCACCGTCAGCATCACCGAAGACAATGTGCTCGCCACGCTGCGCACTTTCCTGCTGTCGATCGTCGCCGCCGGCGTTGAGGTGGTCAACGGCCAGGACAATCGCGTGCCTGAACCGGTGGGCGATGACTTCCTCGTCATGACGCCGCTCGGTCAGTCGCGCCTTTCGACCAACGGCGACACCTACACGGACTCGGGCACCAACCCGGGCACGCGCAATTTCGAGCGCGCGACGAAGTCAACCATCCAGATCGATATTCACGGCCCGAACTCGGCTGATAACGCCGCGATGATCGAAACGCTTTACCGAAGTGAATATGCGGTCGATTCATTTAAGGCGTCAGGCCTTGATATTCAGCCGCTATATTGCGATGACGCGCGGCAAATGCCGTTTAATAACGGAGAAAATCAGTATGAGCAGCGTTGGATAATCACCGCTGTAATTCAGTACAATCCTGTCACAGCAGTGCCGCAGGATTTTGCCGACGCTCTCAGCGTCAATATCATAAGCGTGGACGCCACTTACCCTGCGTAGCGCTGCGCCTATCTGGAGCACAGATAAATGTCGATCCCAGCATCCCTGATTGCCAACGTGATCCCGAGCGTTATTAGCGCTGGCGGTTCAGCGCTTGATCTCATTGGCATTATGTTGACGAATAACCCGCGCGCGCCGATTGGTTCTGCGCCTTCATTTCCGACGGCGCAAGCGGTTTCTGATTATTTTGGTCCGGCTTCTGCGGAAGCGGCGCTCGCTCCGGTTTATTTCAACGGTTTCAACAACTCGACGAAAAAGCCGGGCGCACTTCGTTTCTTCCAATATCCGACGGCGCCGGTCGCTGCCTATCTGCGCGGCGGTTCGCTCGCGTCGATGACGCTCACGCAGTTGCAGGCACTCACCGGCACTCTGACGCTGACGGTTGACGGTGTGGTCAAGACCTCGTCGGCGATCAACCTGTCGAGCGCGACCAGCTTCTCGAACGCCGCGGCGCTCATCGCCGCGGCTTTCACCAGCGGCCCGACCGTTGCATTCGACAGCCAGTCGAGCGCATACGTTTTCACGTCGGCGACAACCGGCGCGAGTTCCACTATCACGCCAGCGAGCGGCACGCTTGCAGCCGGTCTGAGTCTCACGACCGCCACCGGCGCGGTTACGTCGCAAGGCGCGATCGCAGCGACGCCCGCGACTGCCATGGCCGCGCTGGTGAAGCTCACGACGAACTGGTGCTCGTTCATGACCGTGTTCGATCCGGACAACGGCACGGGCAACACGCAGAAGATGGCGTTCGCCGCCTGGACGGTGTCGCAGGGCAATCGCTATCTGTACGCCGGCTGGGATCAGGATGTCGCGCCGACGGTCGGTGCCGCGCCGACGTCCTTCGGTGCGCAGGTGAAGGCGAACAACATGTCGGGCGTCGCGCCGCTCTGGAGCCCGGCCGACAAGGCGGCGTTCCTCATGGGCTACGTCGCATCGCTCGACTTCTCGGCGACCAACGGCCGCGCGACGGCCGCGTTCCGATCGCAGGACGGTTTGACTCCGGACGTCACCGACGGGACGGTGTACACGAACCTGCTCGCCAATGGTTACAGCTGCTATGGCGACTTCTCGACCGCCAACGATGATTTCCTGTTCCTCTCGAACGGGCAGATCGGCGGTCAGTTCGAATGGATCGATTCGTACGTCAACCAGATCTTCCTGACTAACCAGTTCCAACTGGCGATGATGACCGGACTGACGTCGGTCAACTCGATCCCGTACAACGCCGACGGCGACACAACCATCGAAGCGTTCCTGACCGACCCGATCAACCAGTTCCAGAACTTCGGTGGTCAGCGCGCGGGCGTCGCACTGTCCGCGGCAGAAGCCGCCGAGGTGAACGCCGCCGCTGGCCTCGCGATCGACAACGTGCTCTCGACGCGTGGCTG
Source organism: Paraburkholderia sp. RL17-373-BIF-A (assembly GCF_046030175.1). Taxonomy (NCBI): domain Bacteria; kingdom Pseudomonadati; phylum Pseudomonadota; class Betaproteobacteria; order Burkholderiales; family Burkholderiaceae; genus Paraburkholderia; species Paraburkholderia sp. RL17-373-BIF-A. Next base: position 258,903 of record NZ_JARESO010000005.1, on the reverse strand, counting down.
GTATCTGCAGGTGCTTGCCGCGACCGCGCAGGTACGCGCCGCGCGCGGCAGTCCGCCGATCAACTACTGGTACATGGACGGGCAGTCGGTCCAAGTGCTGCAAATGGCTTCCATCTTGGTGCAGTAAGGGGACTAGAACATGGATATCACTTCAAGCAACGCCGTTTTCATGTTGTCGATCGCGACAATCTTCCCCGTTCCGCAGAAGCTCACCAAGTTCGCTGCGGACGCGATGTTCGCGACCGACGACGTTGAGCCGGCGGAAGTCGGCAAGGGCGCGGACGGCAACATGTACGCCGGCTACACGCCGTACAACACGCCGCAAACGATCACGATCATGCCCGACTCGCCGCAACTGACGCTGTTCGAACAGTGGCTCGCGGCGATGAAGGCGAACAGCACGATCTATGCTGCGAACGCCACCATCCGTATTCCGTCGATTGGCAAGAAATACACGCTGACGACGGGTGTTCTCTCGCGCATCCGCGCAATCCCGAATGCGCAGAAGGTGCTCCAGGCGATGGAGTACCAGATCACGTGGGATCAGGTTGACCCGGCACCGTTCTGACCATGGCACGAAAGACACTCACCTATACCGTGACGGCGGCCGGCCGCGACAAGGGCAAGGCGTTTCTGATCACCGAAATGTCGTCAGCGCAGTCCGAGGAATGGGCTGCGCGGGCGCTCTTCACCGCGATGAACTGCGGCGTCGAGATTCCCGACGAACTGCTCTCATCGGGCCTCGCGGGTCTCGCCGCGATCAGCATCAAGTCGCTGGCCCGCGTGCCGTTCGACATGGCCAAGCCGCTCTTTGACCAGATGATGGAGTGCGTGCAGATCATTCCTGATCGAGCGAATCCCGAGTTCGTGCGGCCGCTGATCGATGACGATATCGAAGAGGTCGGCACGCGGCTGATGCTGCGCAAGGCAACGGTCGATCTGCACATGGATTTTTTTCGCGTCGCCGCGCCATTGAAACAGGCTCCGGACGCGGCCAGTACGTCCCCGGCCTGATCGAGTATGTGAATCTGCCCCGGTCCATCGGGGCAGTCGTTTCCCGGCGCCTCGCGACGCTGCATGAGCTACAGACCGTGTACGGGGCCGAGGACCTGTACAACCTGCTCGAAGTGATCGCTGTCGATTCGCACAACGAGCGCGAATTGAACAAACCGAGGAAATGAAGCATGGCAACTGTCGTCGACGCGCTGGTCGTCACTCTCGGGCTAGACCTTGCTGCATTCAAGCGTGGCAAGGCCGACGCCACCAAAGCTACCAAGACCCTCACCGCCGAAGAGAAGAGCGCCGCCAAAGAGGTCGAGGCGGCGAACAAACGCGCGGCTGACTCCTTCCAGAAAGTCCGCAACGAAGTGCTCGCGCTGGTGGCGATCTTCACCGCCGGCATGGGCATCAAGAATTTCACCGAGAGCACGATCAACTCGGCGGCCAGCCTCGGTTTCATGGCGAAGAACCTGCAAATGAGCACGCAGGATCTGTCGGCGTGGCAGCGCGCAGCTGAGCGCGCCGGCGGCAGCGCGGAGGGCATCACCTCCGCATTGCAGGCCTCGCAGCAGGAGGTCGCCAAGTTCAAGCTCGGGCAGGTGAGCGATTCGCAGCAATGGTTCCTGCGCTTCGGCGGCTCGGTCAAAGACCTGAAAGACGGCAACTCGTACTTGCTCGCCCGCTCGCGCATTGTCGCGAATCTGTTCAAAACCGACCCGGGCCGCGCGCGTCTCGTCGCACAACAGATGGGCATCGGCGACGGCGAGTTCAATCTCATCAAGCAGGGCCCTCAGGCGATTCTCGCGCTGGTGGCCGCGCAGGAAAAAAACTCCGCCATCACCGAGAAGCAGGCCGCACAGGCGCTCAAGCTCAAGAATGAATGGCTCGACTTCAGCGACCGTCTGCAATACGTCGGGACGACGATCCTGCTCGAGCTGATGCCGGTGTTCGAGAAGTGGCTGCAAAAGCTCCAGGCGATGGCCGACTGGGTCGCGGACCACAAGGCAGATATCAGCGCGTGGGTGGATAACGCCGTGACCGCTGCGCAGCGCTTCGTCGAGTGGGCGGACAAGGCTGTGGATTCGGTCGGCGGTTGGAAGAACGTGCTGATCGCGCTGGCCGCGTTGAAGGTGCTGTCCATGTCGTCCGGCATCCTCTCGCTCGCTGGCGCGTTCCTGAAGCTCGGCGGTGCGCTTGGCGGCATCTCGGCGACGGGCGCCGCAGCGCTGCCAATTCTCGCCAAGCTGCTCGGCGTGGCCGGTCTCGCGCTGCACAGCGAGAGCCTGAACGAGGGCGAAGATGCAGAGATTGCAAAGCATCGACCGAAGGCTGGCGATACGTGGCAGGGCGACCCGATCGGCGACAAGCGCCGCGGCGGTGTCGGGAAAGATCCGGCAGCGCAGGCGGCCGTCGCGCGGTTCATGCAAATGGGCTGGTCGAAAGAGCAGGCGTCGGGTCTCGTTGCGAACATGTGGAAAGAAAGCCTGCTTGATCCGAAGGCTGTCGGCGACAACGGGCACGCGTACGGCATCGGCCAGTGGCACGAAGACAGACAGGCCGAGTTCAAGAAACTCTTCGGCATCGACATTCGTAAGTCATCGCTCGACCAGCAACTGCAGTTCGCTAACTACGAATTGACACAGGGAAACGAGCAGGGCGCCGGCCGGCGGCTGCGCGCTTCGACCAATGCGCTCGATGCAGGCGCGATCGTCTCGCGCTACTACGAACGGCCAGCGGACACCGAGGGCGAAGCGCGAGCTCGCGCACGTGCCGCGTCTGACCTCTATGCGTCTATCGGACAGGCCAACGCCGCCAAGATCGCCGGCCAGACTGTCGGCGCGCGTGATGTCGCTCCCGTCGCGTCGAACACGTCGACCAGCACGACGACCGCCGAGACCAACATCAACGGTCCGATCACGATCCATACGCAGGCGACAGACGCTCACGGTATCGCGCGTGAGCTCGGCGGTGCCGTCGCGCACTATAGCTTCACGGTGCCGCAGGCCAACACGGGGGTGAGCTGATGCCGATGCCAGACATTGTGGTACCGCAATTCCCGAACGTCCCGGCGCTGCCGGGCGTTCCCGCTTTGGTGCGCGCCGTCGGCACGCCGGTGCTGACCGAGGTGAACAGCTTCCTGATCAACGCAGGCCTCGGCCAGTTTGCGCTCGGCTTCGCAAAGCCTGTTTGGGGAGTATTCGACTCGAGCAACCAGCCGGTCGCGATCGCCGACAGCGTGCGCGCCGTGCAATATCGCGCGGATTCGAACGTTCCCGACTATCCGATGGAACAGGGCGCGTTCCAGTCATACAACAAGGTGCAACGCCCGTACGCGTCCGTCGTGAGCCTGGTGTGTGGTGGTGATGAGCAGCGGCGCGCCAACTTCATCTCTGCGATCGATCTCGCCAAGCGGTCGACAAACCTCTACAGCATCGTCATGCCGGAGGTGGTCTACAACAACGCGAACATCGTGGCGTACGACTACCGGCGTGAGCAGCGCGATGGCGCGACGCTGTTCAAGGTCGATTTGCACATCGAGGAAATCCGCGTGAATGCGACCGCAGCGTTCGATAACGTGCAGAATCCGGCCTCTGCTGACACGGTCAGTCAGGGGCAGGTGCAGGCGAGCACGCCGAGCGCATCGCTTGCCGCGCTGTATGGCCCGGTCTCGGTGGTGCAGTGATGAAGACTATTCCGCTATCTTCCGTGCCGTCGCAGAAGCTGAGCACATTGCTCGGCGGCCAGAACTGTCAGCTCAAGGTCTATCAGAAGTCGACGGGCATGTATCTCGACCTGTACGTCAACAACGTGCCGATCGTGACAGGCGTCATCGCGCGCGACCGCGTGCTGGTCGTGCGCCAGTCCTATCTCGGGTTTGTCGGCGATCTATCGTTCTTCGACACGCAAGGCGTCGCCGATCCTACGTACGACGGCCTCGGCGCGCGGTATCAGCTGGTCTACCTTGAAGCGAGCGATCTCACATGAGCTTCACTCGCAAACGCATCGACGTGACGATCACGCTCGGCACCGGCCAGTTCGGTGACTCTGGCGCGAACACGGTCACGCTATCAGGTCTGCGCGTGCACGCCGGCATTCAGGTCTACGGCGGCGAGGCGATGCCGCAGGCGCAGTTGCGACTGTTCGGCCTGCCGCTCGACATGATCAACCAGTTGACGACCATCGGGCCGATCAACTCGGCGGTGATGTTCAACAACGCGGTGCTCGTCGCGGCCGGCGATGACGAGACTGGCCTGCAAACGATCTACAACGGCACGATCTGGCAGGCGTGGGGCGAGTTTCAGGGCGCGCCGGAGATTCCGCTGAACATCACAGGCCTTGGCGGTCTCGCGTCGGCGCTAAAGCCCGTCAATGCGCTGAGTTTTCCCGGCTCGGCCGACGTCGCGACGATCATGCAGACGCTCGCGCAAACGATGGGCGTGGCGTTCGAAAACAACGGCGTGTCCGTCCAACTGGCGAGCCCATATTTCCCGGGCACCGCGCTCGCGCAGGTCCGCGCGTGTGCGCGCGCCGCGGATATCAGCTGGACGATCGACCGCGGCACGCTTGCGATCTGGCCGAAGAACGGTTCACGCAGCGGCGACGTGCCGCTGATTTCTCCAGACACGGGAATGGTCGGCTATCCGACGTTCTCCAGTAACGGACTCGGTCTCACGACGCTGTTTAACGCATCCATCAAGCCGGGTGGCGTCGTTCAGGTGGAGAGCTCCCTGCAGGTGGCGCGCGGGAAATGGACGGTAATGCAGGTGCAGCACTCGCTACAGACCGAGACGCCCAACGGCCAATGGTTCACTTCGATCCTCGCGGTGCCCAGCAATGACCAATGACCTCGGTTACCGCGGCGCGGCCGATGCGACCTCCGGCGGCTCTCCCTACAACGAGCATCTGTTCCTGATCCGGCAGGTGCTGGCCGAAATCAGCACGGCCAAGCTGGTGGAAGTGATCGCCGTGACCAACGCAGGCGATCTGTCGCCGGTCGGCTTCGTTGACGTGCGGCCACTGGTCAACCAGCTCGACGGCAGCGACAACGCAGTGCCACACGGCACCGTGTACAACCTGCCTTATTTCCGGCTGCAGGGCGGCACCGATGCCGTGATCCTCGATCCGAAGCAGGGCGACATCGGGTTAGCGGTCATCGCAGATCGCGACATCTCTGCAGTGAAATCCACGAAGGCGCAGGCGAACCCGGGTTCGAAGCGCAAGTTCGACGCGGCCGATGGCCTGTATATCGGCGGCTTCCTGAACGGCGTGCCGCAGCAATATGTGCGCTTCTCGGCCGCCGGCATCGGCATCGTGTCGCCGACGAAGATCACGCTGACCGCGCCGCTCGTCGAGATCGACGCCTCGACGTCTCTCACTGTCAATTCGCCGCAGTCCGGCTTCAGCGGCACGGTGATCGTGCAGGGTCTGCTGTCGTGGCTCGGCGGCATGACCGGCAGCATCGCGAGCGGCGTTGCATCCGTCATCAGTGGCGCTGTGCAGTTCATCGGCACAATCACCTCAAACGGCCATGCGATCGACAGCTCGCACCAGCACACGAACTCGGGCGGTTCCGGGCTCGGCGGCCCTCCACAGTGAGCAATCATGGCAACGACACTTCTTCTTGATCAAACCACGTGGGATCTGTGCCTCGACGCGAGCGGCAACATCGCGCTCGCGAGCGATCCATATTCGATCGCGCAGGACGTCGCGAGCGCGGTGCGCACTTTCCAGGGCGAGTGCTGGTTCAACACCGCAGACGGCGTGCCGTACTTCTCCGAAGTGCTTGGCATGTCACCGCCGCTGCAACTGCTGCAATCGCTGATCGAGCATGCCGCGCTGACTGTCAATGAAGTGGTCAAGGCTAGCGCGACAATCACCTCGTTCGTGGGCCGCACGATCAAAGGCACGATTCAGGTGACCACGTCGAGCGGCATCACTCTTCCTGTTTCCTTCTGAGGTCATCACCATGTCGACCCCGAGTTCCAGCGTACCTCCGATCAACTGGGCACCGAGCGGCCCGGTGGTGCCCGACGAGTCTGCAATCCTCGACGGCGTTTTCGCCGATGCGAACGCCGCGTTCGGCGGCAACATGAACGTGACGAACGCCGACGGCACGCCGAACCTGAAGACGCCGCAGGGGCAGCTCGCCTCAAGCACGACGGCGATCATTGGCGCGAAGAACGACGACATCCTCGAGGTCGTCACCGGCGTCGACCCCGACTTGTCCGATGGGCGGTTTCAGGACGCGATTGGGCGCATCTACTTCATCGACCGCAATCCCGCTGAGCCGACCACCGTCACTGCCACCTGTAGCGGCCTGGTCAATACACCGATCCCGGTCGGCGCGAAGGCGCAGAGCTCGACGGACGGCAACATCTATCTGTGCACGCAGGCCGGCGTCATTCCGGCCGGCGGCAGCATCGATCTGACATTCGCCTGCGCGGTCAATGGTCCGATCGCGTGCCCGGCCGGCTCGCTGAAGATCTATCAGCAGATTCCGGGCTGCGATTCGATCTCGAACGCCGCCGACGGCGTGCTGGGCTCGGACGTCGAAACGCGCGCGGACTTCGAGAATCGCCGCCGGCAGTCGGTAGCGCTCAACTCGAAGGGGTCGGTGCCTTCGGTGCGCGGCGCGGTGCTGAGCGTGGCCAATGTGCTGGATGCCTACGTGGTCGACAATCCGCTCGGCACGCCCGCGGTCGTGGGTAGCGTTACGCTGCTGGCCAATTCGCTGTATGTGTGCGTTGCCGGCGGCGCTGTGCAGGATGTCGCGAATGCAATCTGGTCGAAGAAGGGGCCCGGCTGCAACTACTCGGGCAGCACGCCGGTGACGGTCTTCGACACCGACGGCTACACGGCGCCGTTTCCGCAGTACACGGTGAAGCTCGACATTGCGACCGGTCTGCCGATCCTGTACGCGGTGCAGATCGCAAACGTGCCGGGCTTGCCTTCGAACATCACGCAGCTGGTGCAGAACGCAATCACTGCGGCCTTCACCGGCGCCGACGGCGGCCAGCGCGCGCGCATCGGCCGGACGATTTACGCGAGCCGCTATTACCCGGGCATCGAAAATATCAATCCGAACGTCGAATTAATCTCGGTGCAAATCGGCACGACGACAGCAAATCAGAACTCGGTCGGCGTGAATATCAATCAGATTCCGACGCTGTCCGCGAATAATATCGTCGTTACTCTCGTATGATTCTGGAATTGGATTTTCAGGTGCCGGATTATGGATAACGTCGAGCGGACGATTATCAGTCAATATGCGAACAGTCCGACGATCGTTCAACTGATTCAGAACATGAACGGTTATATCGACCCGTCGGCCGATATTGACTCGTTTTACGATTTGATCTGGAACGTCGATACGGCGGTCGGCTATGGCCTCGACATCTGGGGAAAAATTGTCGGGCTTGATAATGGCCGGATCCTGAAAATACCGTCCACTGAAATCGACCTCGGTTTCGATGAAGCGGGCACCGCGAGCGCTGCGCCGTTCGGCCAAGGGGTTTTCTATTCGGGCACTCCGGCAACGCAGAACTTTTCGCTGTCGGATGACGCATTCCGTACGTTGATCCTTGTTAAAGCGCTCGCGAACATCTGCGATGGCTCGATCCCGAGCTACAACCAGTTGCTTCTGAACCTGTTCGCTGGCCGTGGCCGCTGCTATGTGAATGATCTCGGCAACATGCAGATGCGCTACACGTTCGAGTTCTATATGCAGCCGTTCGAGGTGGCGATAGTCACCCAGTCTGGCGCGCTGCCACGGCCGACCGGCGTCCTCGCATCAATGATTCAGGTTCCGTTGCCGAACGTGCTGGGTTTTGCAGAGGCTGGTACGGCAAGCGCGGCATCATTTGGACAGGGCATTTTCTTTACTGGGGCACAGAATGCAAGCTAGTCAGACACCAACTCTCGTCCCGCTCGCCTTTGCGGCCAACGGCACGAAGAACGTCATCCCGGAAGCGTCGCAGATCAGCATTACGCCGGGCGCCGCGTCACTAAACGATGGCTTTCCGCCGCTCACGTTCACACCGATCGCGGCGGGCGGTGTGCCGCCGGCAGGCGCTGATTTCAACGGTGTGCTCAACCTGATCACTGCGTCGATTCGCTGGGCGCACGGCGGCGGCACATACGGCTATAACTCGACGTTTGCCAACGACGCGAACGTAGGCGGCTATCCGCGCGGTGCATTACTGCTGCGATCGGATAAGGGCGGCATGTGGATCAGCCAGGCCGACAACAACACGAACAATCCGGACACCGGTGGAGCGAACTGGGCGCCAGCATTCATGAGTGGCGTCGTCGGAGCTGTGCGCAACCTGTCGATGACCGTCAGCGCTGCGAGTGCGTCAGCCACGCTGACGGCAGACGAGATTGTCGTAAGTACCGGGCTGGGCGGCCAAAAGTATGTGCTCTCTTCCATCAACCAGACATTCAATGGCGCTACGACAGGCGTCAACGGGATGGATACCGGCAGTATCCCTGCCAGCAGCTTTCTCGGTCTGTATGAGATCTACAACCCGACTACAGGTGCGAAGGGACTGCTCGGGCAGAGCGCGAACGGGGTAACGCTGCCGAATGTGTACGGTGGCGCGAACATGCCGGCCGGTTACACCGCGAGTTCGTTGCTGTGCATCGTTTCGACAACCGCGGCAAGTCTGATCAACATTTGCACTGTTCGCGATCGTAAAACGTCGGTAGCGCTTGTGTCGATGTTCTCGACGTCGACAACCTCTGCCAGTCCCACAATCGTAAACAATCTAGCGGTCCCGCTTAACGCAAAAATTTGTTCCGGCGTGATGCAAATTGGCAATAGCGCAACGGCCAGCGTATCGATGTCACTGTTTGGATCAGTCGGCGGGGCGGGTGCGCAAACGCTAGCGTCTACATTGAACGCTTCGTCTGTCGCTACGCCATTCAATAATTTGGAATTGACGGTTGGACAGCGGGCATTTTATTCGGCGTCCAGCAGTTCAGGCTCGCCGACTTTCGTGGCATCCGTTTCTTCGTGGGAAATCTGAGCATGGAAAACATCGACGTGGCGAATATCTGGATTCAATACACCGACGAGGCCATGACGGAGCCGTGTGGCTGGTCGTATTGGGAGCAGGCTCTCGAAACATGGCCATACCAGAAGGAAGTCACCACCAGCAGCGCTGAGTATGCGGCTTATTACGCAGCGCAGCCGGTTTGGGTAAAAGACAGCATGCCGGCCCCTACGAATAGTTAGGGGCTTTGTCACTTCTGCAGAGCAACGACAATCGGCTGCACAACGTCGTATTCGCGCTGCGCCATGATCTGGTAAAGCCGATCGTCAGCAGGGTGCGTGCAGTCCGCGCCCAGATAGCTCTGCCAGTTCGGCAACGACAGGATGTAGTCGTATTGCTTGATGAGTGGCAGTGCGAGCTGTGCGGCTACCTTATCGATCACTGCGACGTACTGCGGCAGTGTTGCGAAGGCCGGATTGCAGACGGGATTCGGCTCTTCCAAAACCACCGTCTTGCCAGCCGCCTGCGTGATCTGAATCCAGTAGATCAGATCGTTCTCGAAAACGGTCGTTGATTCGTTGACGACTGGGTTCGAATCATTGACGGCCCACTTTGCGATCTGGATCTGCTCGGTGTTGATCGGCAGGGCATCCTTCCAGCCCATTTTGTAGCCCGCCACACCGTTCAACACATCGGCTACCGTCGCTCCGCCCACTCCGTGATTGGCGACCGTGACGGATGAGCCAAGACTGGCTTGGAGCATTTTCTGAAGGTTGGCCGGCGCCGTGTTGTCCGTGAAGCGGTAGGTGCCGTCAGGATTCTGGACAGTTCCGCGCGTGAGCGAATCGCCGTTTGCGCCGATAGAAATTGGCTTTTTGACTGGCGCCGGAGCCGCTTGGGTGACCGTCACAGGCGAGCTTCCACCACCGCCTCCGCCGCACCCACTGCAGGCCATCACAAACATCCCCAGAACCGATACGCATAACCCCTTCGCCATAAATTTTCTCGCGTTTTTTTTATTCCAGCGCGAGATCATACACGGCACGTCGGGAGTGCTTGTGCACTCGCGCGTCGCCGCTATGGCGGCGGGTCTCCATCGGGCACCGGGGAGTCGGACGTCGCGTCCAGATCGATGGTCGCGCCGGTCTCGCGGCGGCACCACTCGAACACTTCCTCGACCGTTGCGGTGCGATTCTGGAGCGCGCCAGCGAGGAACAACATCGGAAGGCTCATAGGACGCTTGTCGTGACCGCTGGTGTACTTGCGCCACTGATTGTTGCCCGCAAGTCCGTACATGTCTGCCATCTGGTCGCCGGTCTTCTTCAGACGCTCTTTCTGAGCATGCAGTGCTTGAGGCGTGGGTGGAACGTAGCGAATTGGCATTGCTGATGGCGCGCAGAACGCGCACGCGAAATGAGTACTTCATGATGGTCATCCTTTCGGAGGTGGCGGGCTGCGCGACGCGCTACCCAACGCGCCCAGACTAGCCCCAAGGGGGCGCATCGTCAAGTGCAATTTTTCCTCCGGTCGCATCCGTCGCGCCGTCTCCGATTATCAAAAACACGCGGTTTTAATCCGATGAAAATCATTGGATTAATTGCGGGATAATCCTGTCCATCTGATAAACGACGCTGATGTCAAAGGCGTAGATAATGCCGAATTTCTCGTGGCGGCTAGTCTCTTAAAATCACCGGGGCATTAATGGACGGTTGGAAAGAAGTCGTCGAATCAATACGCGAGCTTGGTAAAGACCAGGCGCAGCGCCACAGCGAGAATGTGACGCGTCTCGACGTGACCGACAAGAAAGTCGAAGAGGTAATACGGCGCGTGGACGATCTCCACGATGCTTTTCCGGGCGGGGACTGGATAAGCCATCGCAAATATCACGAAAACCTGATTCGAAAGCTCGAAGCGAGAGAGCAGTTTTACAACGATCTGCGTGCCGAACTGGCGAAAAAAGGTTTGTGGGCACTGATCGTAATGATCGGTCTCGCCGTCTGGGCTTTTTTCAAATCGAAGGTAATGTCATGAGCCTTGTTTCCTACTGGCGCACCGCGCACAAGCGCAACTCCGTGCGCGCGCTGATCATCGGCACCGTCACGCCGCTGATCACCGGCATCTGGTCCGCGCTGCCCGGCGCGTTCGTCGACCGCTTGCCGCTCTGGCTGGTGCTGACGATTAGCGCGGGTATCTCGGCGGTCGGCCTGGCCGGCGCTTACATCGCGCAGCCGGCGCTGCAGGAGAAAGACGATGCCTGACGTTCGCCAGCCGCCGCGCAAGCGAACGCTAGCGGCCGTCATCGGCGCCGCCGCGGCGAGCGCTCTGATCGGCCTTACCGCATCGCGGGAGGGCGTGCGACTTACGCCGTACAACGACGCGCTCGCGCACGACGTGCAGACGGTCTGTTTCGGCGACACCACCGTCAGGATGCGCCGGTACACGCTAAACGAGTGCAAGGCAATGCTAGGCGACCGGCTCGCGGACTATGCCGAAGCGGTGAGGGCGATCACACCGGGATTCGACGAGCTGACCGACGGGCAGAAGGTGGCGGTGATCGACCTGACATACAACACCGGCCTCGCGAACTACAAGGGCTCGACGCTGCGAGCCATGTACGTGAAGAAGCAGTTTCCCGCCGCGTGCGGCCAGTTCTATCGCTGGCGCTTCGTGGCCGGCAAGGACTGCGCGATCGTGGCAAACCGGTGCGGCGGCATCGTCACGCGCCGCAACCTTGAGCGGGCCGCGTGCCTGGGAGAATGACATGTCACCTTATCTGATCACCGGTCTCGGTGCCGCGCTGCTCGGTATCGCAATCGGCGCCGGCGGCACGCACGCGCTCGACTCCAATCACTACGGCGCGCAGCTGGCCACCGAGCGCGCTGCGCGTGCGCAGGACAACGAGCAGAACGCGAAGCAACGGAAGGCCGTGTCCGACGCGGCGCTGGCGGCAGAGCAGAAGGCAATCGCCGACGGCCGGGTCGCGGCCGGCAAGATCGCGACGCTCGACACCCAACTCACCCAGGAGAAAGAAGCCCATGAAGCCGACAATGCAAAGAATCGCGCTGCTATCGCTGACGGCGCTCGCCGGCTGCGGATCGCCGTCACCAACTACACTCCCGCCGCAGGCGGTGGCAACGCAGCAGGTGCAGGGACCGGCGCCGGCAGCGTGGGCGATGGCACCAGTGGCACAGCCGAGCTATCACCAGCGTTTGGAAGCGCTCTTTTCGGGATCGTCGACGACGCCGACGCCGACGCCCGCGCAAAAGCCATCTACCTCCAAGGCTATGTCTGCACCCTCCAGCAGCAAGGATTGATCGCTGGCGCGTGCAGTCACGAATAGTCGCGAGCTTCTATTTGACGAAGAACGCCTCGGCCTTTGTCAGGGCGTCTTCGTAGAACGCGATCGCGAGTTCGGCCATCTCGACGAACTTGGGTTCGATGGGTTTGTCGCGGTGGTGGGTAGGGAGCAAGTATTCAACGCCGCTATCTATGACGGGGATCGGAACGGCCTCGCCACCGGCGATCTGAAATCTGACCGGTGCGTCTGTTTTAAGCATCACCCGACCACCCTTCATTTCCATCCGGTGAATATTTAGAGACGTGCCCCGCGCCGGGTTAATGGCCAAGCCGCCAGGCGTCTTCGTGCTTATGGGGTTTGCTGTGTGTTCGTCAGCATTGCGCGCATGTCGAAGGTAGCTCAAGAGCGGGTCTGTTTTGCGCAGGTGTTCATACGGGCTGCGCCAGCCGCTCCATTTGGGGCTTTTGCTGAAATGCGCGTGTGCCTTGTTCCAAACCCGCTCAAGGTGAACCAGAAAGTCTTGCCAGCATTCGGCCCGCTCAGCGGGATGCTTCTTGGCCTTCATGCTGTCGACAGCGTCACGCGCGCGTTTGAGCGCATTCCAAGGTGCGTCAGAGTGCTGCATGTATATCCCCGTCGTTATCTTGTTATGCTGCGGCGTTGAAGGTGACCACATTCCATTTCCGGCCTTCCGCGCACGACACGATAAACGCTGCCCACAGTTCAAGCGCTTCGCGCCGCTCCGGTATGTCTTCCCGCACGTCGTAGATCCCCTCCATACCCTTCAGCTTGTGATTGAGCGCCAGCTCGCTAATCTCGCGCGAAATCTTCATGTTTCGCATATGGCCCTTGGCGGTGCTGCGGGTGTCGTGCGGCGTGAAACGGCGGATATCGAGATCGCCGCGAACGAATGCCTGGTTGATTGCTGACCAGAGCGTCGTGTTACCCACGTGCGTGTCGCCGTGCTTCTTCCTGCGCAGCGACGTCCGCGCAGGCAGCACCCAGTCTGAGTCACCCGCGATCGCCTTGAGGGCCTGAAACCAACTTCGCACCGTCGGCGTGAGCGGCACCAGAAAACCGGTGCGCGTCTTCACGTTCTCGTCGGGCACGAACCACGTGTTCTTGTCGAAGTCGACGTACTGCCAGCGCGCACGGGCCAGTTCAATCGAACGGACACAGGTCGCCAGCAGGATGCGCAGCGCGAGCGCATTCTCGCGGCCGATCTTGTTGTCGATGTCGGCCAGAAGCGTGCGCAGTTCATCCTCGGTCAGCATGACGCGTTTCTTGACCGGCGGCCGCGGGCCCATCAGGGCCTTGAGCGTGATACCGACGCACGGGTTGACGTCGATCATGCGCTTCCCGCACGCGTGCCCGAACAGCTGCGTGGCGGTCGTCAGGATGCGCTTGCATACCGTCCATCCCCGGCCGCTGGTCTCGAGCATGTGGACGACATCGGCTGCGGCTACCTTGCGCACCTCAAGCGAGCCCAGTTTCGGGCGCACGACATTGTCCAGATCCCACTTGCGGTAGTAGATCGTCCCTTTGGCGAGCGGTGCTTTCAACGCTTTGTCGGCGAAGTCATCAGCCAGTTCGCTGACGGTCCACGCGGCAAGCGAGCGGGCCTTGGCCGTTTTCTTGTCTGCAGCAGGATCCTTGCCTTCGTCGACCGCGGCGCGCTGCGTGCGCGCAGCTTTGCGTGCCGCCGCAAGTGACATGTCCGGATAGTTGCCGAGAGTCAGTTCCTTGCGCCGGCCACCGCCCATCCGATAGCGCAATACCCAGCTCGCGGTGCCGGCTTTGGATAGCGTGAAGGTGAGGCCTTCGCCGTCCGATTTCGCGATCGGCTCGGCTTTGGCGATCCAGCGTTTGATCTGGATATCGTCCAGGAGGTTTGTTGTCTTGGCCATGGCGTCAGGGGGTGGGTAGCTAGGGCGGATTATATCTAGCTACCCACCTAGCTACCCATTTTTGACGCGCCGACAGGAATCACTGTGAGACGCCAAGAAGCAACAAATCCCGCGAGCGGTGGCGCTTGGCGGGATTTATGAGACAAGTTGCGACATTGCGGAATGCCGTTCGAATTCGCAGGTGGCGATTTTCATGACATTCTCACAAGCTTGCGTGATTCCGATAGTCCCGCATCTTATCGCGCGGGCGAGCGGACGGTGAAAATGGCCCCGCCGCGGCACCGAAAATAAAAGCGCGAGCCGGTCATGTCGCGGCGTATAGTGAGATCACTCACACTCGCGCTTTTGCGCATCGGGGAGGCATCATGGCCGAACTTTACCCAGCCCTTTATAAGGACTTCGAAGTGCATCCGCTGGTATTTTCGCGGGCGTTCGACAAGTTCGACGGTCACAAGCGCCACTCCGAAGGCTACGACGTCGCGGTGCGCGTCTGCCGGCCGGGAGCAATCAGCGGCTCGAAGGCGAGCCGCGTATTTCGTCTCGTGCTGCCGCTCACGTTCTCCGATTTCGGCGTGGCCAAACGCAGTGCGAGCCAGTACGGCGCGGACATCATCGACGGTAAGGTGGAAGGCGCGACGGTCCAGGATCTGTGAGTCGCGTGTGCGTCATTTCACGAGCGTGAAATAATTCGCGCGATTGTTTGACGTCTTGCGAACATCTCTATACAATCCGTTTTCTCTGACGCGGGGTGGAGCAGTCTGGCAGCTCGTCGGGCTCATAACCCGAAGGTCGTAGGTTCAAATCCTACCCCCGCAACCAAGCATTGTTGAAAGCCCGCTGGCGCAAGCCACGCGGGCTTTTTAACTTCTACGGCATCCGTGCGCATACGGGTTGAAGCGCGTGCGCGCACCCACCTTCACTCCGAATCAATCGCCCATTCCACCGCCGCTTGCGCATGCAATGCGGTCGTGTCGAACACGGGTAACGCGGAATCTTCTGGCTTGATCAGCAACGTGATCTCGGTGCAGCCGAGAATCACTGCCTGCGCGCCACGAGCGGCCAGCGCTTCGATCACACGCTGATACACCGCGCGCGAAGCGTCGTTCACTTTGCCGTGGCACAACTCATCGTAAATGATGCGGTGCACGTCCGCGCGTTCGGCTTCATTGGGAATCACTGTGTCGAGGCCGTAGCGCTCACGCAGGCGTCCCGTGTAGAAAGCTTGCTCCATCGTATAGCGCGTGCCCAGCAAGCCCACTCGCTCGATGCCTGCCGCGCGCAGCGCGCTGCCGGTCGGATCGGCGATATGCAGGAAGGGCACGTCGATCGCCGCTTCGATCGATTCATACACGCGATGCATCGTATTGGTCGCGAGCATCACCAGATCGGCGCCGCCCCGTTCGAGTTGGCGCGCGGCGTCGGCCATCTGCTGGCCGAGCGCGTTCCAGTCGCCCGCGCGCTGGTTCGCTTCGATCGGCGCGAAGTCGACGGTGAGCATCAGGCTGCGGGCGTTGTGGTGGCCGCCCAGGCGCGTTTTGGCGTGGCGGTTGAGCAGCTTGTAATACTCGGTGGACGATTCCCAGCTCATCCCGCCGATCACGCCGATGGTTTTCATGTGCTTGCTCCGTGAGTGGATGACGGCGCGGCATCGCATCGACCGTCTGTCTGGCGAGTATAGGCGGGTGGCGCGACGCACTGCCGGTACGGATCGCGCGCCGCTCGCCGGTACGGCCAGATGAAAAAAGCGTCGAACAAAAACGCCGCCACGCGCTTTCTGACGCCGATAGAATCGTAGTCAATCAGGACGGGGTCAAAGGGAGCGATAGATGGATCTGATCATCCGCCGCGCGATGCTGCCACCGGGCGCCGCGCCGCAATACAAAGAGCCGGTCGACATCGGCATCGAAGCGGGCCGCATCGTCGCCGTCGAGCCGAATCTGGCCGCCAGCGCGCGCGAAGAAATCGATGCCGCGGGTTCACTCGTCACACCGCCGTTCGTCGATCCGCATTTCCATATGGACGCGACGCTCTCGTACGGTTTGCCGCGCGTGAACGCGTCGGGCACGCTGCTCGAAGGCATCGCGTTATGGGGCGAACTGAAGCCGGATCTGACGCAGGAGGCGCTGATCGAGCGGGCGTTGCAATATTGCGATTGGGCCGTCGCGCGCGGACTGCTTGCTATCCGCAGCCACGTGGATGTATGCGATCCGCGTCTGCTCGCGGTCGAGGCGCTGGTCGAAGTGAAGCGCCGCGTCGCACCGTATCTCGATCTGCAGCTGGTGGCCTTTCCGCAAGACGGCGTGTTGCGCAGCCCGGGCGCGTTCGAGAATCTCAAGCGCTCGATCGCGATGGGTGTGGACGTGGTCGGCGGCATTCCGCATTTCGAGCGCACCATGGCCGACGGCGCGCAGTCGGTGCGCCTCTTGTGCGAGTACGCGGCGGAGCAGGGCTTGCGCGTCGACATGCATTGCGATGAATCGGACGATCCGATGTCGCGGCACATCGAGACGCTCGCGGCCGAAACGCACCGGCTCGGTTTGCACGGGCGTGTCACCGGCTCGCATCTGACCTCGATGCATTCCATGGACAACTACTACGTCAGCAAGCTCCTGCCGCTGATGCGCGAGTCGGGCGTCGCGGCGATCGCGAATCCGCTGATCAACATCACGCTGCAAGGGCGCAGCGACACGTATCCGAAACGCCGCGGCATGACGCGCGTGCCGGAGATGATGGCGGCCGGCATCAACGTCGCGTTCGGCCACGATTGCGTGATGGACCCGTGGTACAGCCTCGGCTCGGGCGACATGCTCGAAGTCGCGCACATGGGCTTGCATGTGGCGCAGATGACGGGCGTCGACGGCATGCGCGCCTGTTTCGACGCGGTGACGGTGAACGCCGCGCGCATTCTCGGTCTGGAAGGCTACGGCATCGCGCCGGGATGCGCGGCCAATCTGGTGCTGCTCGACGCGCGCGATCCGGTGGAAGCGATCCGCTTGCGCGCCGCGCGCCTCGCGGTAGTGAGCCGCGGCAAGGTGGTGAGCCGCGCGCCGGCTGCGCGCGCGGCGCTGTCGCTCGAAGGCCGTCCAGCGCAAGTGGACTTCAAATTGCATCGCGATTGATTGCGGCTTGATGCTTCGCGCGAAACAAAAAAACCGGTGCCTGCTTACGCAGGTCACCGGTTTTTTATCGGCGCGAAGCAAAGCGCCGACGCTTGCCTCAACCCATCAATGCGCCGCGCCCGGCGACATGCCATTGTGGCGCAGCAATGCGTCGATATTCGGCTCGCGGCCGCGGAACGCCTTGAACGACTCCATTGCCGGACGGCTGCCGCCCACTTCCAGAATCTCCTTGCGATAGCGCATGCCGGTCGCCTGATCGAGCACGCTGCCGCTCGCCGCTTGCGCCGCTTCTTCGAATGCCGCGTAGGCATCCGCGGAGAGCACTTCAGCCCACTTGTAGCTGTAGTAGCCCGCCGCGTAACCGCCCGCGAAAATATGGCTGAACGTATTCGGCCAACGCGAGAACGGCGCCTGCGGCACGACATGGAAGCGCTCGTTGATTTCGCTCGCGAGTTCGGTGGCGTTCTTCGTGCCCGAAGCATCGAAGCCGGTATGCAGTTGCATGTCGAACATCGAGAACACGATCTGGCGCAGCGTGCCCAATCCGCTCTGGAAGTTCTTCGCGGCGAGCATCTTGTCGAACAGATCGCGCGGCAACGGCTTGGCCGTTTCGACGTGCGAGGTCATGTCGCTCAACACGTCCCACTCCCAGCAGAAGTTCTCCATGAATTGCGACGGCAGTTCGACCGCGTCCCACTCGACGCCGTTGATGCCCGACACGCCCAGTTCATCGACACGCGTGAGCATGTGATGCAGACCGTGGCCGAACTCGTGGAACAGCGTGATGACTTCGTCGTGCGTGAAGCAGGCGGGCTTGCCGCCGACCGGCGCCGAGAAGTTGCAGGTCAGATACGCGACCGGCGTTTGCACGCTGCCGTGCGTGTGCTTGTGACGGCCGCGCGCATCGTCCATCCACGCCCCGCCGCGTTTGCCTTCGCGCGCATACAGATCGAGGTAGAACTGCGCGACGAGGCCGCCGTCCTGATTCTCGACGCGGAAAAAGCGCACGTCCGGATGCCACACGGCCGCGTCGTCGCGACGGATACGCACGCCAAAGAGCGTTTCAGTGACCTTGAACAGACCCTTGAACACGGCGTCTTCCGGGAAGTACTGTTTGACTTCGTTCTCGGAGAACGAGTAGCGCTTCTGACGCAGACGCTCCGCGGCAAACGTCATGTCCCATGGTTGCAACTCGCTCATGCCGAGTTCGTTCGCGGCGAATTCGCGCAGTTCCTTCCAGTCCTGCTCGGCATGCGGACGCGCACGCGTGGCGAGGTCTTCGAGAAAGCTCATCACCTGAGCGGGAGACTCGGCCATTTTCGGCGCGAGCGAGACTTCGGCGAAGTTGTTGAAGCCGAGCATGTGCGCTTCTTCGGCGCGCAGTTTCAACTGGTCGGCGAGTACCGCGGTGTTGTCCCACTCGGGCTTGCCGTTGCCGTATTGCGAGCCGAGTTCCGAAGCACGCGTGACATAGGCGCGATACATCGCTTCGCGCATCGGACGATTTTCCGAGTACTGCATCACCGGGAAATACGACGGGAAGTGCAGCGTGAACTTGTAGCCGGTCTTGCCTTCGCGTTCGGCCGCTTCCTTCGCGGCCTCGACGACGTCTTCCGGCAGGCCGACCAATTGCGCTTCATCGCCGGCTTCGACGACATAGGCATAGGCGTTGGTCGCATCGAGCACGTGATCGGAAAACGCTTTCGAGAGCGCCGCCTGGCGTTCCTGCAATTCGGCGAAATGCGGTTTCTGGTCTTCCGGCAATTCCGCGCCGGACAGGCGGAAATCGCGCAGCGCGTTGCCGAGGATCTTCTTACGCTCGTCGGTCAGCGAGGCGAAATCGCTGCTCGCGTTCAACGCCTTGTACTTCTCGTACAGCGCGAGATTCTGGCCGACGCTCGACCAGAATTCGGTGACGCGCGGCAGATTTTCGCCAAACACGGCGCGCAACTCGGGCGTATCGGCGACGGCGTTCAGATGGCCGACCACGCTCCAGGCGCGCGACAGCGGTTCGGTGGCGCGCTCGACCGGTTCGACCACGTCGGCCCACGAAGCGGGGGTGATCGGCTGGGCAGCGCGTTCGACGGCGGCGGCCGCATCGGCGAGCAGCACATCGAGGGCTGGCGTGACGTGTTCGGGGCGGATTTCGCCAAAGCGCGGCAGGTCGGAGAAATCGAGGAGCGGATTGTCGTGATTCGAGGCGGTAGTGGACATGAGGCTTCCTGTCTGACGCGGGTGAACGGGTAATCGGTGCATCGACGGGCGTCCCACAAGGGGACTTCCTTCGGAGCGCGTGCAATGACGCCCCATAACGGCCGATACAGACATTATTGGGGCAGGGCGCGCCGATTCCAATCCGTCGGCAGACAAATTATCAGATGTCGCGGCCTTGTGCGCGTGCCGGATAGGCCGGGCGGCGCCGCGCGCGGCAATAACGCGCCGCTGTGCTTTGTGCGAAAGCGCACGGTCCCGATTGCTGCTATGCGGCAAGGTGGAGCGTCGCTACCGGTCAGCGGCGTTTTTTGCAAAGAGGTATCAATGAATCCGCTTTCGGACGCTCTATCGCACAAGGGCAACAATTTTGATCTCGTGCGACTGCTGGCCGCCATTGCCGTCGTGTATGGCCATTCGTATGTGCTCCAGGCTCCCGACGGCAGCACCGATTGGGTCCAGAACGCGCTGGGTTTCGACGGTTTCGGCGCGCTGGGCGTCTACGCCTTCTTCCTGCTGAGCGGCATGCTGGTGACCGCCAGTTTCGACCGGCAACGCTCGGTGCCGCGCTTCGCCGTGTTGCGCATCGCGCGCCTGTGGCCGGCGGTGGCGGCCGGGTCGCTGGTGACGGTGTTCATCGTCGGTCCGCTCTTTACGACGCTGACGCTGCGCGAGTATTTTGCCTCCGGCATGACTTGGGGCAACCTCGACAACTTCTCGACCATCGTGCGGTCGGCCGGCTGGGCGCTGCCCGGCGTGTTCGAGCACAACCGCTATCCCGTCGACATCTGTGGACCGCTCTGGACGCTGCCGGTCGAAGTGCGCTGCTATCTGCTCGTGCTCGTGACCGGCATGGTGGGTTTGCTGTCCAACTCGCGTGGCGTGGTGCTCGCGGCCGCGCTCGGCTGCGCCACATTCATGCTGAACGTGGATCACGCGCATTGGCAGATCGGCTTGCGCGATTTCAGCGAAACGCCCGACGGCTATTCGTTCTGGCCGCAGCCGTTTTTCATGCTGGGCATGCTGCTGTATGGCTGGCGTGAGCGGATCGACATCAACGGCTTGGCGGCGCTGGCGTTCGCGATGGTGTTCCTGGTGTTCCGCGACACGGCCGGCGCGCAGCCGCTGTTCTATCTGGCCTTCGTGTACGGCGTGCTGTGGATCGGGACGACGCCGCTCTTGCGGCGCTTCGTGCCGCGTCATGATTACTCGTACGGCATCTATCTGTACGGCTTCATGGTGCAGCAATGCGTCGCGAACATCGCGCCGCAGTTGAGCCATGTGGCGGCGGTGTTGATTGCCGCGCCGTTTATTCTTTTGTGCGCGGCGCTGTCGTGGCACTTCGTGGAGCGGCCGGTGCTGAAGTGGTGCCGCGGGCGTCTGGCGCGGCCGTCGACGCAGGTAGCCGCGGGTATGCCGGCTGGCGATCAGGCGGTGCGCTGAGATGTGCTGAGTATGAGGTCCGCGGCCGGTGCCGATTGACTTGGAGAGTTTGGCAAGACGCCGCCAGGGCCGCTAGGTCCCGAAGCCGGCGAAGGTGCTTCGCCCGCGTTCAGGCGATCGAACAGAGCGCTGAGAACTGCGGCGCGCGTTCGGCGCCGATGGATGTCGATGCCCCGGCGCGACGGCCAGGGCCGTCAAGTCCCGAAGCCGGCGAAGATGCTCCGCCGGCTTTTCTCCCGCCGTTTACGCGTTCGCTTCCGCTTCGCGCTCGGCGGCTTCGATCGTGTTGACGAGCAGCATGGTGATGGTCATCGGGCCGACGCCGCCCGGCACCGGCGTGATGTAGCCCGCCACTTCCTTGACGCCCGCAAAATCCACGTCGCCGCACAGCTTGCCGGCTTCGTCGCGATTCATGCCGACGTCGATCACCGCCGCGCCCGGTTTCACCATCTCCGCCGTGAGGATGTTGCGCAAGCCGGTGGCGGCGACCACCACGTCGGCGTTGCGCGTATGAGCGGCCAGGTCGCGGGTCTTGCTGTGGCAGATCGTGACGGTTGCGCCCGCTTCGAGCAGCAGCAGCGCCATCGGCTTGCCGACGATGTTCGAGCGGCCGATCACCACCGCGTTCGCGCCTTGCAGCGGAATCTCGTAAGCGGCGAGCATTTTCATGACGCCGTACGGCGTGCACGGGCGGAACAGCGGCCGGCCGGTCATTAGCGCGCCGGCGTTGGCAACGTGAAAGCCGTCGACATCCTTTTCCGGCGCGATCGCTTCGATCACCTTGTGGCTGTCGATATGCGGCGGCAGCGGCAGTTGCACCAGAATGCCGTGAATGCGCGGGTCGCGGTTCAGTTCGTCGATGCGCGCGAGCAGCTCGGCTTCCGGCAGCTCGGCCGGATAACGGTCGAACGACGAGCCGAGGCCGTTGTCGTTACACGCCTTCACTTTGTTGCGCACGTAGACTTCGCTGGCCGGATTGTCGCCGACCAGCACCACCGCGAGGCCCGGCTGATGGCCGCGAGCGGTGAGGGCGGCGGCGCGCGCGGCGACGTCGGCGCGCAGGGTCTTGGAGAGGGCTAGGCCGTCGATCAGTTTGGCAGTCATGGTCGGTCGAGATGGGCAGTTTGGGAAGCGGGGCAGGGCGCAGACGCTTGTGCGTGCCGCGCGCGATGGCGCTTTTCAACGGGAATGGGTCGGCACGTGAAAAGCGCGCGGCGCGAATCGGGGTTAAGCAGCGCTGCAAAGTGCGACATTATACCGGCCCTGCCAGGTGCGCCGCGTACGGATTCCAGGCTGTGCGGCAGCGCTACGGATGTCGGCCGCGCTTGCCTCACGTGGTGGGACGGATGCCCGGTTCGAACGGTGGCGGCAGCGGGTGCGCCGCCAGGCGCGTGTTCGGGGTCGCGCCTGCCACCTGGTGCGGCGGGCGGAGGCAAAGCTGTCAAACGCGACTTGCTATGGCTGGACCGCCTGCCAACCCGCGCCTGGCTCGAACGATGTGATCGCCGCCGCCGCGCGTGCGGTTCGCGGCCCGAGGTTCTTCTGATACACCTGTCCGTCCTGATTAACGATGAAACTCATCACGCCGGTCTTGCCATAGTCGGCCGGCGATGCGATCAGTCCGAACCCCTTGCTCAGCACGCCATTGTCGACGTAGTTCCGCGCGCCACCCTTCGCGTGAGCCCCTTGTGCCGTGAGAATGCGGAAGTGATAGCCGTGATACGCCTCTTCAGGCTGCGTGCCGTCGGGCATCGTGGCAGCGAGCGGCCCAAGCGGACTTTCCGCTTCGCCGGGCGCCGTCGTCCAGTACAGGCCGTCGTGCTGGCCCGGCGTACTGACGAAGCGCTGTGCATAGTGCTGGGTCAGGTTGCGATAGTCGTACTGCGCATCGAGGTAGGCGAGCGAGGTCAGGATCGCGGCGTGTTCATTGCGGCCGATGCGCCGTGTCAGCATCTCGTCGCGTCCCGCCGGCGGATCGAAACGCCAGCCGTTGCCCGACTGCACGAGCGGAATCGGCAGGGTCCAGCCACTGTAGCCGACCGTCAGATGCGCGGTGGCGCGCCCCTTGTCCATGACGGGGTCCTCGACGATCTGATGGTTTTTCGACCATTCGCCGAGGAACTGATAGATGTCATCCTCGCCGATGCCTTCGGTTGGAATGAAGCGATGAAAATCGCCGCCGAGCACGCGCTTGAGGGCATCGTCGTCGTTGCGGGCGAGGGCTTCGACGAAGGCATTGGCGGCGTCGTCCGCGCTGGGATAGATCGCCTGGGCATGAGCGGGGATCGCGCTGATTAGCAGCGCCGGCGCCAGCAGCAGTGCGCCGGTGCTGCCGAGCGCGATAGCAAGTATCAGGACCTGGGCACGCAGCCTGCCCCGAGAGAATGGACGCATCATCAGACTTCTCCTTTTTTGTTCAACGGTTGCGGCCGAAGTGATGTTCGCCTGCTCCGCCGCTGCCTGGGCCGCCGCCGCCCAAGCCGCCGCCGCCACTGCCACCGCCGCCACTGCCACCGCCCAAGCCGCCGCCCGAGCCGGCGGTACCGCCGCTACGCTGAACGCCCCCACTGTTCCCGCCGAGATTTCCGCTCATGTGATGCTGGCCGCCGCCATTTGCGACGAGACCTTCGCTTGTGCGCTGCAGGCCGCTGGCATTTGCGCCGGTCGTGCCGTCCGCATGCTGCTGACCACCGCGGCCGGCGAGCGCATCACGGCTTGCCTGGCCGCGCTGCGTGTCCTGCCGCGCGGCTTTACCGTCGCCGGCGCCGCGCAGCGCGTTGTCGCGATTGACGTTCTGCGCGCGGTTCTGCAACTTGGGGTTCGCCGTGCCGCCGTGATGAATGCCTTGCACACGCTGGCTCGCGCTGCCACCCAGATTCTGGCCAGTGCGGTTTTGCAGCGTCTGCTGCGCCCGGGCGCGGGCGTCGTCGCGGCCGCGATACGCATCGCGCTGTGCGCCGCCGACGTTATTGTTCAAGCTGCGATTGACATTCGCGTTGCCGACGTTGCGATTGATGTTGGTGTTGCGATTCCAGTTCGTCGTGCTGCCATTCACGTTGATCCGGTTGTTCACATTGATAGTGTTGTACCGGTTCACGTTGATGTTGACGTCATGTGAGTTCCAGTCGAAGCCGCCCCACAGCGCGTTCGCCACCGCGACGCCGGTGCCGAACGCGAGGCCCGCGACGAAACTGGTGCCGATCACATAACCGGGCGGCGGCGGAACATACACCGGCGGATACGCGGGATAAGGCCACACGCCGTAGACCACGGTCGGGTTGTAGGTCGGCACGTACACTACTTGCGGATTGGCCGGCACGATCTGAATCGTGCTCTGTTCGACCACGACCGTTTGCTGCGACGTCGTCTTCAGATTGCCCGCGGCCTGTGCCTGCCTGCGCAGACGCTGCACGGAGTCCATCACGTCGTTGGGCTGGGCGAGAAACGCGCTACCGAGTTGCGTCACCCAATCCGCTTTCGAGGCCATGGTGGCGAGCACCTGCGGGAAGGCAACGAGCGACTGCACGCTCGGATCCCACGGTTCGGACGCGACAGCCTTGACGGCGCTGTCGCCTTGCAGCGTCGAGTTGACTCTGGACCATATGGCCGCCGCCTGCACGTCTTGCGGAAACGTCGAGGCCATCAGCACCTGGGCGAGCAGGGCGTCCGGATAAAGGGCAATCGGGGCCGCCAGTGAATCGAGTTGCTGGTTCGACATTTTCGCTGTGCCTTGCGCATGGACGACGTCCGGCGCGGCCAGTCCGACGAATAGCGGCGCTCCCGCAAGAACGGCGCAAATAAGCATCACAGGCGAGCGGTGTGCTCCGTATCGTTTCACGATGAATTCCTCCCGGTGGGTTTATACGACGAGATGTCGGTGCGCAGCACGGGCTGCGTCGCTTCGCCGCGATGGAATACGGCAAGGAAATGGCGAGTCGGGCCGGTGTCCGGTGGGTGGTCGGACGGCTCGATCGGCACGGCACGATGCCGCGTAAAGGCGCTCGAACTGCTCCAATTGTTTCGCATCACCAGGCGATGCCGCATGCGGCGTATCGCAGCAAGTCACTCCCGCGTCGATCGTCGCATCGGCGATGTCTGCTAAGGAGTTCTGTGTAAATTAAGGGGCGCGTCCGAATCCGTCAATCTTGTCTGAGGAAAGAACCTGTTGCGGATTAGCGTAAGTAATTGCTGAGCAATGCGTATTATTTTGCACGCGCGGGGTGCGTCGAAATCACGCGCTTCGTCGTGATTGCCGTGCGATCGAGGGGAGGGAAATGAGGAGGGAAAAAGAGGGCGAAACAGGCCGGACTCTTTGATAGTCCGGCCGTTGGCACGCAGTCACTTCTGGTGTGGCGGCGAGTTCCCCAAAGGGCCCTCCTTCGGGGTAAGCGCCGCCGTGCGAGGCTTATTGCGCCGGTTGCGGCTTGTTCGACAGCGCCAGTCGCAGCAGATCGGCGACCGTGTTGACGTTGAGCTTTTCCATGATGTTCGCGCGGTGCGCTTCGACCGTCTTGATGCTGATGCCGAGGTCGTCGGCGATCTGCTTGTTCAGGCGGCCGGCGATGATGCGCTCGAGCACCTGATGCTCACGCGCGGTCAGCTTGCCGAGACGTTCTGCCGCGGCGCGCTGCTGCTGCACGCTGGTGCTTTCGCTGCGCGCCTTGTCGAGCATGCGCTCGACCAGCTTGCGCAACTCGGCTTCGTCGAACGGCTTTTCGATGAAGTCCATCGCGCCTTTTTTCATCGTGGACACGGCCATCGGCACATCGCCGTGGCCCGTCACGAAAATGATCGGCAGCGATGCGTTGTCGGCGATCAGGCGTTCCTGCAACTCGAGCCCGCTCATGCCGGACATCCGCACATCGAGAATCAGGCACGCGATCTGGCCCGGATGCTGATGCGGCTGCCATGCGTCGATGAACTGCTCGGCGCTGGAGAAGCATTGCACGCGGTAGCCGTTCGCCTCCAGCAGCCAGCGCAGCGAATCTCGCACGGCCTCGTCGTCATCGACGACAAAGACAGTTTCCTGTGTGGTGACTGGGCTGTTCATAGCTCTCCCGTAACGGTTTGTGGTGTCGGCGCCTGTGTCCCGCCGTTGCTCGGGCCATCAGGCTCTCCAATAGGCAGACTGCAATGGAACGTGGCGCCTGTGATGTGGCCGTCAGATTCGACGTTGTTGACCACCCACAGACGGCCGCGGTGCGATTCGATAATCGAACGGCAAATGTTCAGCCCCATGCCCATACCATCGGACTTGGTGCTGTAAAACGGTTCGAACAGCCGCTCGGCTGTCGCTTCGTCGACGCCCGGTCCCTGGTCGACGACGCTGATGCAGACAAACCCGCTCTCCAGCCGCACGACCACGCGGATCACCGGATCGACCGCATTCGGACGGGCTTCGGCCATCGCTTCGGCGGCGTTCTTCAGCAGGTTGACCAGCACCTGCTCGATCAGCACCGGGTCGACGTAGATCACCGGCAGGCGCGAGCGCAGATCCGTGACGATGCGAATGCGGCGCTTGCGCGCCTCGATTTCGGCCAGACCCACGGCGTCGGCGACGATATCGGCCACGCGCGTGGCTTGCCGCTTCGGCTCGCTGCGCTTCACGAACTCGCGGATGCGCTTGATGATCATGCCCGCGCGCACCGCCTGCTGGGCGGTCTTTTCAAGCACTGGCAGCAGATTGTCAGGTGTCGTCCGACCGGATTTAACCAGTGCGACGGTTCCGGAGCAATAGTTATTGATCGCGGCGAGCGGTTGGTTCAGTTCGTGCGCGAGCGACGAGGCCATTTCGCCCATCGTCATCAGACGGCTGGTGAACTGCAGCTTCTCGTCTTGCTGGCGCGATAGTTCCTGGGCCTGCTTGCGAGTTGTGATGTCGGTTGCGATCTGCATCTGCGCGAGGTGGCCGTCCACCCACTGAATGTACTGGCGGCGCACTTCGAACCACTTCTGGATACTCTGCACGTAGATTTCCTGTGCATCGGCGGTGCTTTCGGTCAACGCGGCGGCGGGTAGGCCGGCGTAGGTATCCACCATATCGATCGAATCGGACGACGCCTGTGCGCTATCGAACCCGCCGCCCGCCAATTCCAGATGACCGTCCGGGCGAATGCCGAAGAGATGCCGGTAATAGCGGTTGGCGAACAGGAGTTCGGCTTCGTCGGCGGCCAGCACGGAGACGGCGGCGTCGAGACTTTCGAGCACCGTGGTGAAGCGTTCGTGCGCGGCGGCGAGTTCTTCGCGCGCGCGCTTCGGCTCGGTGATGTCGGTCATCGACGACATCCAGCCGGTCTGGCGGCCCGAACTGTCGATCAGCGGCGACACGTAGAGACGCGCATGGAACAGCGAGCCATCCTTGCGGCGTACCCGCAATTCGAAGCCGGAAGAGGGCGCCTTGCCGCGCAGCGTCATGTCGAGCTGGCGCTGCATTTCGGGGTAAGCGTCGCGCGGCCAGTAGGCGAACGGCGCGTTCTTGCCGACCAGATCGCTTTCGTCCCAGCCGGTCATGCGGCAAAACGCCGGATTGACGTGGGTGATGCGCCCATGCATGTCGAGCACGCGCATGCCGATCAGCACGGAGTTTTCCATCGCGCGACGGAAGAACGCTTCGGCGTACAGCGCCTGCTGCGCCTCGAAGCGTTGGCGCGTGTGTTTCCACAGGCTCCACAGGCTCCACAACACGAAACAGGAGAGACCCGCCACCAGCCATACCAGCGTGTTGTTGGTGAAGTTGGTCATCTGCGGGAACGCGTAGACGCGCACCGAGACACCTTGGCCCGGCGGGTCGAGCGGCAGATCGTAGAACATGTCGCGCGGCAGGCGCGGGCGGGTCGACGTGGTGGTCAACTCGCGGTTGTTCACGTCGATGATCGAGATTTTGTACTTGGCGGACAGCTCAGGCGGAATGTCGTGCTTGAGGATGCCTTCCACCGAGAAGACGGCGGCGATCGTGCCGAGGAAGTCGCGGTCGCGGAACACCGGCGTTTGCAGCGTGATGTAGCCGTTGCCGAGGTCGTCGTAGATGAGCGGCGAATACACCTGGCGGCGCGTGTTGCGCGCCTCGGCGAAGGCCGCTTTGACGGCTTCGTCCATCTGCGTGTCGTTCGGCTTGGCCAGACGCTGGCCGAACACCGGCAGCGCGGTATTGGGCCAGCGCGGCTGCTGCTGGCTCGTGTACCAGTTCATGTAGAGGATCTCGGGATGCCCCTGCATGATGTCCGTGGTGGACACCTGGAACGAATGCGGATCGGCGTGGCCGGCGACCAGATCGCGCGCGAGCGCCTGGATCTGCTCCTGCGCGCCGGTCATGGACAGGCGGATCTGCTGCTGCGCCCACGCGACATTACGGTAAAGCGTGTCTTCCTGCTGTTGCTGTTCGCGCCGGTTCAGGCTCCACAAAATCAGACTCATGACGACCAGGAAGACCAGGATCGACAGGAGCGGCGTGAGCAAATAGGAATTGGACCACCACGGTCCGTGGTGCCAGCGGGAGGACGGCGTCGAATCCGCGGGCGAACCGGCGGTGCGCGCCGAGCGTGCGAAAAGCCGTTCGGTCAACATGCGTGGCATTGTAGCGCAGCGTGAAGCTAGCAAATGGCGCAAAAAAGCGCGGAAAGGACCATTAATCGGCGCAAACTAGCCAACGTATCCGTCGATCGGCAGTCAAATCAGGTTGCGCCGCAACAATTTTTCGCATTATGAGATTCGATCTCGTAATTCGAAAATTTTGTTGCGTGGACGTCGGGACCCTTATTACAATCGGCCGAAGCTGCCGC
This sequence comes from Paraburkholderia sp. RL17-373-BIF-A, assembly GCF_046030175.1. Lineage (NCBI taxonomy): Bacteria > Pseudomonadati > Pseudomonadota > Betaproteobacteria > Burkholderiales > Burkholderiaceae > Paraburkholderia > Paraburkholderia sp. RL17-373-BIF-A. The sequence goes on along the minus strand of NZ_JARESO010000005.1, from coordinate 230,154 downwards.
GGCCGTGCTTCGTCCGCGTCGTCTGTTCAAAGAGCGTTCCTCTACATCCAGGAGACGAGCATGTCCGCTGTACCCGACGAAGTCATGAAATATGTCGCTGCTGAAAAAGACGACGATCCCCAGGAAACCGGCGAATGGCTTGAAGCGCTGGATGGCGTGATTTCTGCTGTGGGCCCAGATCGCGCTCACTACCTGATCGAGAAACAGATTGAATTCGCCCGCGTGCACGGCGAACATTTGCCGTTCTCGGCCAACACGCCTTACATCAATACGATCCCGGTTTCGCGTCAGGCGAAGATCCCCGGCGATCAGGACATCGAACACCGTATCCGCTCGTACACGCGCTGGAACGCCATCGCGATGGTGCTGCGCGCCGGCAAGGACACCAACGTCGGCGGCCACATCGCCTCGTTCGCTTCCGCCGCCACGCTGTACGACGTCGGCTACAACCACTTCTGGCACGCGCCGTCGGCCGAACATGGCGGCGATCTCGTGTTCGTGCAGGGCCACTCGTCGCCGGGCGTCTACTCGCGCGCGTTCCTGCTGGGCCGTCTGACCGAGAACCAGCTCGACAACTTCCGTCAGGAAGTGGGCGGCGAGGGCATCTCGTCGTACCCGCACCCGTGGCTGATGCCGGACTTCTGGCAATTCCCGACCGTCTCGATGGGTCTCGGCCCGATCATGGCGATCTATCAGGCGCGCTTCATGAAGTACATGCAGGCGCGTGGCATTGCGAAGACCGACGGCCGCAAGGTCTGGGCCTTCCTCGGCGACGGCGAAACGGATGAGCCGGAATCGCTCGGTGCGATCGGCATGGCCGGCCGCGAACGGCTCGACAACCTCGTGTTCGTGATCAACTGCAACCTGCAGCGCCTCGACGGTCCGGTGCGCGGTAACGGCAAGATCATCCAGGAACTGGAAAGCGAATTCCGCGGCGCCGGCTGGAACGTCATCAAGGTCATCTGGGGCAGCCGCTGGGACGCGCTGTTCCAACGCGACAAGTCGGGCGCGCTGATGCGCCGCATGATGGATGTGGTCGACGGCGAGTACCAGACGTACAAGTCGGAGTCGGGCGCGTATGTGCGCGAACACTTCTTCAACACGCCGGAACTGAAGGCGCTGGTCGCCGAATGGTCCGACGAGGAAATCTGGAATCTGAACCGCGGCGGCCACGATCCGCACAAGATCTACGCAGCGTTCCAGGAAGCGTCGAATTCGCAGGGCCAGCCGACCGTCATCCTCGCGAAGACGATCAAGGGCTACGGCATGGGCGAAGCCGGCCAGGCGATGAACATCACCCACCAGCAGAAGAAGCTGCACGTGGATCAGCTGAAGAAATTCCGCGACCAGTTCCGCCTGCCGATCGCCGACGAAGACCTCGTCAACGTGCCGTACCTCAAGTTCGAAGAAGGTTCGAAGGAACTGGAGTACATGCGTGCTCGCCGTCAGGACCTCGGTGGCTATCTGCCGGCGCGTCGCCAGAAGGCCGAGTCGCTGCCGGTGCCGGAACTGTCGGCATTCGAGCCGCTGTTGAAGGGCACGGGCGAAGGCCGCGAGATCTCCACGACCATGGCGTTCGTGCGGATCCTGAACATCCTGCTGAAAGACAAGGCGCTGGGCAAGCGCATCGTGCCGATCGTGCCGGACGAGTCGCGTACCTTCGGTATGGAAGGTTTGTTCCGCCAGATCGGTATCTGGAATCAGGAAGGCCAGAAGTACGTGCCGGAAGATTCCGACCAGTTGATGTTCTACCGTGAGTCGGAAACCGGTCAGATTCTGCAGGAGGGCATCAACGAGGCCGGTGGTATGGCCGACTGGATCGCAGCCGCGACGTCTTACTCGACGCACGGCGAGATCATGATTCCGTTCTACATCTTCTACTCGATGTTCGGCTTCCAGCGCATTGGCGATCTGGCATGGGCGGCGGGCGACATGCGTTCGCGCGGCTTCCTGCTGGGTGGCACGGCCGGCCGCACGACGCTGAACGGCGAAGGCCTGCAACACGAAGACGGTCACTCGCTGCTGTGGGCAGCTTCGGTGCCGAACTGCATCAGCTACGATCCGACGTTCGGTTACGAACTCGCGGTCATCATGCAGGACGGCCTGCGCCGCATGGTCGCGGATCAGGAAGACGTGTACTACTACGTCACGGTGATGAACGAGAACTACGAGCACCCGGCGATTCCGCAGGGCGAATCTGTAGCGGCCGACATCATCAAGGGCATGTACTCGTTCCGTAAGGCCGAAGCCGACAAGAAGGCGCCGCGCGTGCAGCTGATGGGCGCGGGCACGATCTTCAACGAAGTGATCGCCGCCGCCGATCTGCTGAAGAACGACTGGGGTGTCGCCGCCGATCTGTGGAGCGTGCCGAGCTTCACCGAACTGGCTCGCGAAGGCCACGAAGTGCAGCGCTGGAACCTGCTGCACCCTACCGAAGAAAAGAAGCTCTCGCACGTCGAGAAGCTGCTCAAGGACGCACAAGGTCCGGTCATCGCCTCGACCGACTATGTGCGCGCGCTGACCGAACAGATCCGCGCGTTCGTGCCGCAGAAGTTCGTCGTGCTGGGCACGGATGGATACGGCCGTTCGGACACGCGCGAAAAGCTGCGCCACTTCTTCGAAGTCGACCGCTACTGGGTCACGGTTGCCGCGTTGAATGCACTCGCAGATGAAGGCACGATCGAACGCAAGGTAGTCGCCGAGGCGCTCAAGAAGTACAACCTTGATCCCGCCAAACCCAACCCGATGACCGTCTAAGGCATCATTCCCCGTGTGCCATGGCGTGCGCGCCCGCCCCTGATCGCCAGGGGCAGGCCGCGTGCGCGGCCCAGGAGACACTAACAATGAGTCAAGCGATCGAAGTCAAGGTGCCGGACATCGGCGATTACAAGGACATTCCTGTGATCGAGGTGCTGGTGAAGGCGGGTGACACCGTCGAAAAAGAGCAATCGCTCGTTACGCTGGAATCCGACAAGGCGACCATGGACGTGCCGAGCTCGGCCGCCGGCGTCGTCAAGGAAGTGAAGGTCAAGGTCGGCGACAACGTGTCGGAAGGTTCGCTGATCGTCGTGCTGGAAGGTGCGGAAGGCGGCGCGGCCGCACCGGCTCCGGCGCCTGCCGCCGCACCGGCTCCGGCACCTTCGGCCGCACCCGCGGCCGCGCCGGCGCCTGCCGCCAGCGGTGGCGGTGGTCTGCAGGAAGTCAAAGTGCCGGATATCGGCGACTACAAAGACATTCCCGTGATCGAAGTCGCGGTGAAGGTCGGCGATCGCGTCGAGAAAGAGCAGTCGCTGGTGACGCTCGAATCCGATAAGGCGACCATGGACGTGCCGAGCTCGGCTGCCGGCATCGTCAAGGAACTGAAGGTCAAGGTCGGCGATACCGTGTCGGAAGGCTCGGTGATCGTGGTCGTGGAAGCGGAAGGTGGCGCGGCTGCGCCGGCTCCGGCTCCTAGGCAGGAGGTCGAGAAGCCGTCCGACGCACCGGCTGCACCGTCGCCGGCTCCGGCGGCTCCGTCGGCGCTCGCTCAGGCACCGGTGATTCCGGCCGGCGAAGGCGGCGCGCGCCATGCGAGCCATGCATCGCCGTCCGTGCGCAAGTTCGCGCGCGAACTCGGCGTCGACGTGACGCAGGTGCAGGGCACGGGTCCGAAGGGCCGCATTACGCAAGCCGACGTGACTGCCTTCATCAAGGGCGTCATGACCGGCCAGCGTGCCGCGCCGGCTGGCGCTGCTGCACCGGCTGCCGCGGGTGGCGGCGAGTTGAATCTGCTGCCGTGGCCAAAGGTCGACTTCACGAAGTTCGGTCCGATCGATCCGAAACCGCTGTCGCGTATCAAGAAAATTTCGGGCGCGAATCTGCATCGCAACTGGGTCATGATTCCGCACGTCACGAACAACGACGAAGCGGATATCACCGATCTCGAAGCGCTGCGCGTGCAGTTGAACAAGGAAAACGAAAAGGCCGGTGTGAAGATCACCATGCTGGCTTTCGTGATCAAGGCCGTGGTTTCCGCCCTGAAGCAGTTCCCGACGTTCAATGCCAGCCTCGACGGCGATAACCTGGTGTTCAAGCAGTACTTCCATATCGGCTTTGCGGCTGATACGCCGAACGGTCTGGTCGTTCCTGTCATTCGCGATGCGGATAAGAAAGGTTTGATCGAGATCGCCAAGGAAATGGCCGAGCTGTCGAAGGCTGCGCGCGATGGCAAGCTCAAGCCGGATCAGATGCAAGGTGGGTGCTTCTCGATTTCTTCTTTGGGTGGCATTGGTGGCACGAACTTCACGCCGATTATCAATGCGCCTGAAGTCGCCATTCTCGGGTTGTCGCGTGGCGCGATGAAGCCGGTTTGGGATGGCAAGCAGTTTGTGCCGCGTTTGATCTTGCCGCTTTCTTTGTCGTATGACCATCGTGTGATTGATGGTGCTGCGGCGGCGCGGTTCAATGCGTATCTTGGGGCGCTTCTTGCCGATTTCCGGCGTGTGATTCTTTGATGTGGTGATTGGGTTGCGCGGGGCGCGGGTTTTTTGTTTGGTATCCGCGTCTCTCGTTGAACTTGCATTCATGTCGGTCTATTAGTGTTGCCCCTGTGCGGGGCGGCACCTACTTTTCTTTGTCTTCCAAAGAAAAGTAGGCAAAAGAAAGGCGCGTCCTTGGGCGGACAGCAAAGGCTGATTCTGTCCAGGACGTCGCCAGCCTTCAGGCCGAAGTGAAGTGCGTTCGTCTCATCACGATCAATAAGAGAAGGGGACACTAATGAGTCTCGTCGAAGTAAAAGTGCCGGATATCGGTGACTTCAAGGATGTCGATGTCATCGAAGTCAATATCAAAGCGGGCGACGTCATCGAGAACGAACAGGCGCTGATGACGCTCGAGTCCGATAAGGCCTCCATCGAAGTGCCGAGCGATACCGCCGGCACGGTCAAGGAAGTCCGCGTCAAAGCCGGCGACAAAGTCTCGCAAGGCACGGTGATCGCGCTCGTCGAAACATCGGCGGACGCGGCTCCCGCGAAAGATGCGCCGAAGGCTCCGGCCAAGGAACCTGAGAAAGCGCCCGCTCAAGCGGAAGCAAAACCGCAGGCGGCGGCTCCGGCCAAGGCGGCTGCGCCCGCTCCGCAAGCGGGTAGCTTCTCCGGCAACGCGGATATCGAGTGCGACATGCTCGTGCTCGGTTCGGGCCCCGGCGGCTATTCGGCGGCGTTCCGTTCTGCTGACCTGGGTATGAAGACGGTGTTGGTCGAACGTTACTCGACGCTCGGCGGCGTGTGTCTGAACGTCGGCTGTATTCCGTCGAAGGCGCTGTTGCACACAGCGCTGGTGATCGACGAAGCCGAAGCGCTCGGCTCGCACGGCATCACGTTCGGCAAGCCGCAAATCGATCTCGACAAGCTGCGCGACTTCAAGTCGGGCGTCGTCAAGAAGCTCACCGGCGGTCTCGCCGGCATGGCGAAGATGCGCAAGGTCGAAGTCGTGACGGGCACGGGTTCGTTCGTCGATCCGCATCATATGGAAGTGCAGGTCGAGGGCGGCAAGAAGGTCGTCAAGTTCAAGCAGGCGATCATCGCCGCGGGCTCGGAAGCGGTAAAGCTGCCGTTCATTCCCGAAGATCCGCGTGTGGTCGATTCGACCGGCGCGCTCGAACTGCGGCAGATTCCGCAACGCATGCTGGTGGTCGGCGGCGGCATCATCGGGCTGGAAATGGCCACGGTGTACGCGACGCTCGGCGCGCAGATCGACGTGGTCGAAATGCTCGACGGCCTGATGGCCGGCGCGGACCGCGATCTGGTCAAGGTCTGGGAGAAGTACAACAGCAAGCGTTTCGCCAACGTCATGCTGAAGACCAAGACCACGGCGGCCGAAGCGAAAGACGACGGCATCTATGTGTCGTTCGAAGGCGAGAAGGCCCCGGCCGAAGCGCAACGCTACGACCTCGTGCTGGTTGCCGTCGGCCGTTCGCCGAACGGCAAGAAGATCGGAGCGGACAAGGCAGGCGTCGCGGTGACGGATCGCGGCTTCATCGACGTGGACAAGCAGATGCGCACCAACGTGCCGCACATCTTCGCGATCGGCGATATCGTCGGTCAGCCGATGCTGGCGCACAAAGCCGTGCATGAAGCTCACGTCGCCGCCGAAGTCGCACACGGCGAAAAGGCATACTTCGACGCGCTGCAGATTCCGTCGGTGGCTTACACCGATCCGGAAGTGGCCTGGGCCGGCAAGACGGAAGATCAGTTGAAGGCCGAAGGCATCAAGTACGGCAAGGCGGTGTTCCCGTGGGCCGCTTCGGGCCGCGCAATCGCCAACGGCCGCGACGAAGGCTTCACCAAGCTGCTGTTCGACGAGGAAACGCATCGCGTGATCGGCGGAGGGATTGTCGGTCTGAACGCGGGCGACCTGATCAGCGAAGTCTGTCTCGCGGTCGAAATGGGTGCGGACGCAACGGATATCGGCAAGACGATTCACCCGCATCCGACGCTCGGCGAATCGATCGGCATGGCCGCCGAGTTGTACGAAGGCGTCTGTACCGACCTGCCGCCGCAGAAAAAGAAGTAGGGCGATTCGGTCCGTCTGCATTCGTGCAGGCGGATTCGATGATGCAAATAAAAACGGCGCGCCCCGCAAAGGGCGCGCCGTTTTTTTCTTTGGGCAGCAGAGTGGGGCGGTTGCCGCGCGACGACGGCATCACCAATACATGCTGAACGACTCAGGCGACGGCGAAAAAGCGTCGGGTAAAAAAATCCCGGCCTTTCGCCGGGCAAACGATACGCCGTTCAACGTATCGGAGCGTTCGGCCAATTAACACCGTGTGAGCGGCAACGACACGACGCTGTTGCTTGCGGTAACGCCGGCACAGCGTTCGAGCTGTGCCGGCGTTGGGTGATGCCTGCAGAGTGATGCTTGAGACTGAAGCTTAGACTGCCTTCTTGGCCGAGCGCGATGCTTGGGCGGCGGCTTGCGAAGCTGCCTTCGATGCGGCCGTTGCAGCTGCATTGAAGTTGCTTTCAGCGATTTCGACAGCTTGCTTCGTTGCCTTGTGAACCGTTTCGTACGTGGTGTTAGCGGCGGTGATAGCCGACTTCATCACGGCGACAGCGGTTTCCGAACCAGCCGGTGCATTCTTGGCGACGTTTTCGACGAGCGATTGGACCTTGCGGTTTTGCTCTTCGAATTGCGCTTCCGCGACGCGGGTGAATTCACCTTGCGTTGCCGAAACGATCTCATACACGTGGCGACCGTACGACAACGCCTTTTCAGCCACCGGCTGTGCAAGGCTTGCTTGCAGAGCCAGCAATTCTTGCGCGTCCTTGACCGACAGGGCGCGTTGAGCATTTTCCTGGCTTTCCGCGAGCGTCGATTTCACGACTTGCAGGTTCAGCTCAACCAGCTTTTCGACGCCTTCGAATGCTTTGGTCGTCAGGCCGAACAACGTTTCAAAGTTGGCTTTCTGGGCTGCGGCGAATTGCTCAGGGGTCAGCAGAGTCATGGTTTACGCTCCTGGATCGCGGTCTGTCTGTGCGGACCGCATTGGGTGAATGGTGAGACACATGGTGCGTCCCGCCGGACCGCGATGTATTGTGCATCGCAGCAATGGTTCCCATTTTAGGATGGTTACAAAGAATGTCAAGCGCTTTTTGTGCGTCGCACAATATTAAGAAACTACTGATAAAACATAGTGTTATGCGATCGGCATAACATCCTTATGACGCAGGTCGATTTAACCGCCGCACCGCGCCGGTGCCTAATCATGCTGTATTTATTACTGAATTGTAAGGTCAATTTGACCGACAAACGCGGGCTAAGTGGGGACGCTAACATCCGGCAATTGTTAAAAAAGTCTTCGGCGGTCGATTTGGTGTAAACCGGAAAGTGTCACGGAACGTTAATGCTTCATGCTGGTCGAATGCGCGTTGCAGTCTGCAGCAGGCGTTTAACAACCTCGCTGCAGCGACTGCTGCCGCGTGCTGTTGCACTGGCAGTTTGACCGCCCGTGCTCTGACCGTATTTCCCCTGATCAAGGTTGTCTCGAAATTGCCGTTATGCTGGAAGAATCACCTCGATTCCGGCGTATGGCGGCAGCGGCGAGGCGTAACGTGCCGGCGATCGTTTTTTTCGATCGATGCACGGCACTTATTCGTGTTTTTGCGATCGGAGCTTACAAGCCGGTTTAAGGAGCGCGTATAAGTGCTTCAAATTGCTAATTTTTCGTTGTTTTACTACACTTGCGGAAACCTCTCGCCGCTCCCTACCGAACACCCATGAAAACCGACATGTTTTCGTCGCTAAAAGTGATCCACGGCGCGGCCCGCAGCACCGCTCTGTCGGTGGCCGCCTCCATGGTCATCGCGGCGGCGTTCGCCACGCCCGTGAGCGCTTTTGCCGCCACGCCCGATGCACCTGCAAAAACCTCCAAACACGCCAAAGCGGCCAAGAAGCCGGCTGCCGCTCCTGAAAAGGTGTCGGGCAAGGCCTCGAAAGCGACCAAAGGCGCGGCCGCAAAAACCGTAGCCGCTGACGACGACGCGCCGCGCGCGGGCGTCAAGCGCAAGCGCGTGACGTACACGTCGAACGGCCGTCACCACTCGGTGGTGCGCCGCATCGCGTACGAACCGCGTCAGCCGAGCGTCGGCCAGGCTTTCGGTCTGCACGAAACGCCGGACGCGCTCATGCTGCGCTCGAGCGTCGCCTACGTGATCGATCAGAACTCGGGCGAGTCGCTGTTCGACAAGAACTCGCGCGCCGTGGTGCCGATCGCGTCGATCACCAAGCTGATGACCGCGATGGTGGTGCTCGACTCGAAAGAGCCGATGACCGACCAGATCGAAGTCACGGACGAAGACCGAGATTACGAAAAGAACACCGGCTCGCGTCTGTCGGTGGGCTCGGTGCTCTCGCGTGAAGACATGCTGCATATCGCGCTGATGGCATCGGAAAATCGCGCGGCCGCGGCGCTGTCGCGTTATTTCCCGGGCGGCCGTCCGGCGTTCCTCGCGGCCATGAACGCGAAGGCCAAGCAACTCGGCATGACCGACACGCACTTTGAAAACCCCACGGGTTTGACGAGCCAGAACGTGTCGAGCGCGCGCGACCTCGTGAAGATGGTCAACGCGGCGTATCAGTATCCGGTGATCCGCAGGTTCTCGACCGATCACAGCTACGAGGTGTACACCGGCAAGCGCTCGCTGGCGTACAACAGCACCAATGCGCTGGTGCGTAACCCGACGTGGGACATCGGTCTGCAAAAGACCGGCTTTATCAACGAAGCGGGTGAGTGCCTCGTGATGCAGGCGACCATTCACGGCCGTCCGATGATCATGGTGTTGCTCGACTCGTCGGGTAAGTACTCGCGGTTCGCGGACGCCACGCGTCTGCGCACGTGGCTGGATAACGGCGGCGGCGAGGCGCGGATTACTAGTGCGGACGCCAGCGGTCCGGGTACCTGAAGCGTTTGCTCGGTGGCCGGTTTCCGGACCGGCCGCATGAAAACAAAAAGCCTCGCAGTTGCGAGGCTTTTTTGTTTCTTGAGCGTAAGCCCAGCGCCGGGCTTACGCGTGATGGCTATGCGAATGGTCCTGCGCGGGTTGCGGCCGGTAGCCGAGCGACGCGGAGATCATCAGCGCCGTCTGGCTAAGCTGGCCGAGCCAGGAATCCTGCAACCGATCCGCCGGCGCCGACAGCGACAGACCGGCAACCAGTTTGCCGGTGTCGTCGTAAATGCCGGCGGCGATGCAGCGCACGCCGAGTTCCAGCTCTTCGTTATCGCGCGCGCAGGCTTGCTGGCGCACGTGCGAGAGTTCGCGCTCCAGTTTGGTCAGGTCGGTGATGCTGTTCTGCGTGTGGCCCGACAAGCCGGTGCGCGTGGCGTAGGCCCTCACGCGAGTGGATTCGTCGGCGGCGAGGAACAGCTTGCCTACCGAGGTCAGATGCAACGGCGCCCGTCCGCCGATCGCCCGCACCACCTGCATGCCGGAACGCTCGGAATAAGCACGTTCGATATAGACGATCTCGTCGCCCTGACGTACCGACAGATTCACCGTCTGGCCCGTCTGACGATGCAGTTCGCGCATCGGCGTGAGTGCCGCGTCGCGCACCGACAGGCGCGCCTTCACCAGATTGCCCAGTTCGAGCAGGCGCATGCCGAGACGGTAAGTGCCGGGATCCGACCGGTCGACCAGACGGCACATCACCATGTCGTTGAGGATGCGGTGCGCGGTGGACGGATGCAGCTCCGTGCGGATGGCGAGTTCTTTCAGGCTGACCGGGTCGCTATGCGCAGCGAGTGCGTCGAGCAAGCGCATCATGCGTTCGATCACCTGGATCGAAGTTTTGGGATCCGGGTTCGTATCGCTCATGGGAGGAATCGGTTGACGCGTCAAACAGCGGAAATTGATTGTATCCCGTATTGTGAAAAGAAGGAAAGCGATTGGAACGCCAATTCCAATTTCAGCGGCTTTCGTCCTATGCCTTCCGGCCGTTGGTATTGTGCGGCAAACAGCGGATAATCAGGGACGTTTTCCCGAAGGAGGGCTCATGCGAGTCGGATTGTTCGTTACCTGCCTGATCGACCTGATGCGTCCCGAGATCGGTTTTTCGGTCATCAAGCTGATCGAAGGCGCCGGATTCGAGGTGGTGGTGCCACCCGCCCAAACCTGTTGCGGTCAACCCGCGTACAACTCCGGGGAACGGCGCATCGCGCGCGATCTGGCCGAGAAAACCCTGCGCGAGTTCGAACAGTTCGATTACGTCGTGGTCCCGTCCGGTTCGTGCGGCGGCATGATCCGCGTGCATTACGGCGATCTCTTCGCCGATGATCCGGAACTGATGAACCGCTTCGGCCGGTTGCGCGCCAAGGTGTTCGAACTGACCGATTTCCTCGTGAACGTGGCCAAGGTGCAATTGCAGCCGGGCGAGTTCGCGGGTCAGGTCACGTACCACGATTCCTGCTCCGGGCTGCGTGAGCTCGGCGTGAAGGCGCAGCCGCGCGCTTTGCTGGCGCAGGTCGGCGTCACAGTGAACGAGATGAAGGATTGCGAGCATTGCTGCGGCTTCGGCGGCACCTTCGCGGTCAAGTACGGCGACATCTCCACGGCGATCGTCGACGAAAAGTGCGCGAATATCAGTGCAAGCGGCACCGGCACGGTGGTGCTCGGCGACCTCGGCTGCATGCTCAATATTGAAGGCCGTTTGCGGCGTACCGGCGACGCCACCACGCGCGTGCTGCACATCGCGCAGGTGCTGGCCGGCGACGTGTAGCGCTGATTTTCAGATACGCGCGCTTGACTCGTACTTCAGTCGCGCTTCGCCTGTTTTGCCCGCTTCGCTCGAATACGCATAAGGCCGCCATGCAAGTCCAATCGATGCAATTCAAGGCACGCGCCGGTCAGAAACTCGCCGACCAGCGTCTGCAGCAGAACCTCACCAAGCTGTCGACCAAGTTTGTGTCGGCCCGCGCCACGGCCATGACAGCGATTGATTTTCCCGCCACGCGCGCCGCGCTGAAGGAGCGCCGCAATCGCGCGCTGGAGAATCTCGACGTGTGGCTGGAAACCTTCGAGCGCGAAGCGGCCCGGCGCGGCGTGACGGTGCTGTTTGCCGAGACGACCCAGGAGGCCGCGCGGCTCGTCGGCGACATTGCGCGCCGGCACGAGGTGAAGAAGGTCATCAAGACCAAGTCGATGGTCACGGAAGAAATGCGCCTGAACGAAGTGCTCGGGCAGATGGGCGTGCAATCCATTGAAACCGATCTGGGCGAGTACATCCTGCAGATCAACGACAACGAGCCGCCGAGCCACATCATCGCCCCAGTCGTCCACAAGGATAAGGACGAGATCGCCGACCTGTTCGCGAAGACTCACAACCGGCCGCGCCTGACCGAAATTACCGACATGACGCGCGAAGCGCGCGAGATGCTGCGCCCGCATTTCATGACCGCGGACATGGGCGTGACCGGCGGCAATTTCGTGGTGGCGGAAACGGGCTCGGTCGTGCTGGTCACGAACGAGGGCAACGAAGGCATGTGCACCGTGATGCCGCGCGTGCATGTGGCGGTGACGGGCATCGAGAAGGTGCTGCCTACGCTCGAAGATCTGGCCACGGCGATGCGTCTTTTGCCGCGCTCAGCGACCGGGCAGACCACCTCGAACTATTTTTCCGTGTTGACGGGGCCGCGCGGCGAGGGCGACCAGGACGGTCCTGCGCATATGTATGTGGTGCTCGTCGACGGCGGGCGCACGGGGCTGATCGGCGGCGACTTCCAGGAAATGCTGAGGTGCATCCGCTGCGGCGCGTGCATGAACCATTGCCCGGTGTATCAGAAGGTGGGCGGCCACGCGTACGGCTGGGTCTATCCCGGCCCGATGGGTTCGGTGTTGACGCCGAGCTACGTCGGCATCGACAAGGCGCTGGATTTGCCGCAGGCCGCGACTTTGTGCGGCGAGTGCAACAGCGTGTGCCCGGTGGGCATTCCGCTATCCGATCTGTTGCGCAAGCTGCGCGAGAAGCAGGTGGAGCGCCATCTGCGGCCCTGGAAAGAGCGTGCCGGACTTGCCGTGTGGGGTTTTCTCGCGCTGCATCCGGATGCTTACGCGCTTTTCACGAAGCTGGCCGTGCGCGTGCTGGAACGCATGGGCGGAAGGAATCGGTCGATTGCCAAATTGCCGTTGGGCGGCGCGGGCTGGACCAATACGCGGGATATGCCCGCTCCGGTCGGTCGAACGTTCAGGGAGTTGTACGCGGCGCAGCGCAGTCATATCGGCTGAGCGGGCGTTCTGGGCGAAGCGCGCCGTCGTATTTTTAGAGGTTGGTGGCGTTGCGCGCGAGCCGGTGATTCCGGCGCCGCGCTATCTAAGTCATGGCCGTGCCGTTTGGCGGCTGTCTCCGTCTGCCGTTCAGGACGTTGCCGCAGAAAACGGAGCGCGGTATGCGTGCGTTGACAGATACGCATGCGAACCGCGCAACTATGCGACCAGCGGCGCTCAGTGGTCCGTCATCTGGCCAGGCTGTCGGCCCGGTGCCCCTCGCACGGGGGCGCCCCCATTATTGCCATTACCACGACCGCCGCCATTGCCCGCCTGCTGCGACGGCGGCGGCGGAGGCGGCGGGCTGGCAGCGCCCGGCCGGGGCGCATTCGATCCGCTCGGGCCACGCGGCCCGCCCACGCCGCCTTGAGGCGGCGGCCCGCCGTGCGAGCCGCCATTCGGCTGACCGTGCCAACCGCCGTTATCGCCGTGGTTGCCGTTGTTTCCATAGTTGCCGTTGTTCGGCCGGCCCCGGTTCGGATAGCCGCCGTAGCCCGGTCCGTAATAGCGGCCGGGTCCGTCGTAATAGCCGGGGCCAGAGTAGTTGCTGTAGCCCATGTAGACGTTGGTTTGTGGCACGACCGGCACGCCGGTGGCGTAGCCGTCGTAATCGTCATAGCCGCTGTAACCGCCGCCGTAGCCATTGCTGTACATCGGCGTGCCGTCCGGATAGACCGCGCAGCCGCCGAGCAGGGCGGCGACAGCGAGGCAGGCGATGGGTGCGAAGCGTTTCATGGTGATGGACCAGTGCGAGATTTTGTTTCTGTAAGACCGCTATTATCGTCATCCGTCACAAGAGCTTTGTATGTGTTTGTAAGGATTTCTTTCTTGTGCCATGACGAGCGTCGACGTCGTGCGCCGCAAAACGTGAATTCACTGTTCCATTCGGAGCAACGCTCTATCTCGCGCCAGTGGGTTTTTCCCGATTGCGAATTCCTATAGCATTTGCACTGGGCATAGTGGGTTGCAAACTCATCTGCCCCTAATCGGAAGAAACGACATCATGAAAAAGACAATATCGGTGTACTGGCCCCTCGCCATCGTTGTACCGCTCGCTGCGGCTGCTTATCTGCATATTTGCGGCGACGCTGCGTCGCGCGCCCCGCAGGCTCCGCTCGCGGCCGCTCAACTCACGGCTGAACTTGCACGTGCCGTCTCGTACGGCATGATCGACGACACCGCGACGCTGCCGGCCAAACCTATGCGCGCCGCTACGGCGATGCCGATCGCGGAAGCGTCGTAAGCAAAGGTTAAGCGCGAGCGGAATCGGTCGCAGCACCCGAACGCCACGCTCGCGGCCACGAGCGCGCCGGCTTCGGGCGAGATTCCGGCCAGCTTTGTATAATCGCGGCACCATTTGTTAACAGTCGTCCTACGCGCGTCGCGCGCCTGAAAAAGCCCCTTGATGAAAACCGTATCCATCTGCTTTGTCTGCCTAGGGAACATCTGCCGTTCTCCGACCGCGGAAGGTGTGATGCGCCATCTGGTCGGCGAGGCGAAGCTCACGGAGCGCATTCTGATCGACTCCGCCGGAACGGGTGACTGGCACATCGGCGAGCCGCCGGACGAGCGCGCGCAGCAGGCGGCCGGCCGGCGCGGCTATCAACTCGCCGCCTTGCGCGGCCGTCAGGTCGCTGTTGCGGATTTTGAGCGCTTCGACCTGCTCATTGCGATGGACGACAAAAACGTCGCCGCGCTGCGCCAGGTCTGCCCGCCGCAGCAACGCGACAAGATCCGTCTGCTGATGGAGTTTGTCCCCGAAGCGGACGCCCGCTGGAGCGGCGCCCGCGAAGTCGTCGACCCGTATTTCGGCGGCGCGGAAGGTTTCGAGCAGGTACTGGATCAGTGTGAAGCGGCCTGCCGTGGCCTGATTGCGGCATTACGTCCCCAATTGCTTGTGTAGAGTTTGGCGAGAGAGCGCGCCGGCTTATCCAACAATTAAGCAAATGACCCAAATCGCGGTAGGGATACTTGACTAAATCGCTCATGTATTTATACTTGACAAAACTTGTCGAGAATTGCGGTTCCCACACCATATGAGACTCACCACGAAAGGCCGTTTCGCCGTCACGGCGATGATTGACCTGGCACTGCGCCAGGAGCAGGGCCCGGTGACGCTTGCGGGTATCAGCCAGCGCCAACACATCTCCCTGTCGTACCTCGAGCAGCTATTTGGCAAGCTGCGTCGTCATGAAATCGTCGAGTCCGTGCGCGGACCGGGCGGCGGCTACAATCTGGCCCGCCGCGCTGAAGACGTGACCGTGGCCGACATCATCATCGCCGTCGACGAGCCGCTCGATGCCACCCAATGCGGCGGCAAGGGCTCTTGCGAGGGTACCAAACAGCACGACGGCCACTGCATGACGCATGAACTGTGGTCCACGCTGAACCAGAAAATGGTCGAGTACCTCGATTCGGTCTCGCTGAAAGATCTGGTGGACCAGCAGCGTTCGCGCGAAGGCGCGCCGGCCGTGCTGCGCGACAGGCGCAACGAAGCGCCGGCGGTCGAACCCGTCCGCGTGGCGCCGAAAGGGCCCAATTCCGTTTTCAACATGGCCGGTTCCTAGGCGCGGTATCGAGCAGTCACCGCAGCCTGATAAGAAACCCAGAAGCCAGAGCACATGACGTCCCCGGAGCAATTGATGAACAACGACACTCTCCATCTGCCCATCTACATGGACTACAGCGCGACGACGCCGATCGATCCGCGCGTGGTGGACAAGATGATTCCGTATCTGCGCGAGCAGTTCGGCAACCCCGCATCGCGCAGCCACTCGTATGGCTGGGCGGCGGAGCGCGCAGTCGAAGAAGCGCGTGAGAATGTCGCCGCGCTGGTGAACGCCGATCCGCGCGAAATCATCTGGACCTCGGGTGCCACGGAGTCGGACAACCTGGCCATCAAGGGCGCCGCGCACTTCTACAAGAGCAAGGGCAAGCACATCATCACGGTGAAGACCGAGCACAAGGCCGTGCTCGACACCTGCCGCGAACTCGAGCGCGAAGGCTTCGAAGTCACGTATCTGGACGTCAAGGACGACGGCTTGATCGACCTGGAAAAGCTCAAGGCCGCGCTGCGTCCGGACACGATTCTGGTGTCGGTCATGTCGGTGAACAACGAGATCGGCGTGATCCAGGACATCGAGGCGATCGGCGAGATCACTCGTGAAAAGGGCATCATTTTCCACGTCGACGCGGCGCAAGCCACCGGCAAGATCGCGATCGACCTGCAAAAGCTGAAGGTCGACCTGATGTCGTTCTCGGCGCACAAGACGTATGGCCCGAAGGGCATCGGCGCGCTGTACGTGCGCCGCAAGCCGCGTATCCGTATCGAAGCGCAGATGCACGGCGGCGGTCACGAGCGCGGCATGCGTTCGGGCACGCTGGCCACGCACCAGATCGTCGGCATGGGCGAAGCGTTCCGTCTCGCACGTGAAGAAATGGCGACGGAAAACGAACGCATCCGCATGCTGCGCGACCGTCTGCTGCGCGGCCTGTCGGAAATGGAAGAAGTGTATGTGAACGGCGACATGGAAAAGCGTGTGCCGCACAACCTGAACATCAGCTTCAATTTCGTCGAAGGCGAGTCGCTGATCATGGCGGTGAAGGACGTGGCGGTGTCGTCGGGCTCGGCCTGTACGTCGGCTTCGCTGGAACCGTCGTATGTGTTGCGCGCGTTGGGCCGTAACGACGAGCTGGCGCACAGCTCGATCCGCTTCACGGTGGGCCGCTTCACGACCGAGCAGGACGTCGATTACGTGATCAACCTGCTGAAGACCAAGATTTCGAAGCTGCGCGATTTGTCGCCGCTGTGGGAAATGCACAAGGACGGGATCGATATTTCGACCATCCAGTGGGCAGCGCACTGACGCGCCGGGTTTGGGACGATATCGAATTCATCGAATTGCAATTGCAGGTTGAAACGGATCAAGGAGTGTAATCATGGCTTATAGCGACAAGGTTCTGGACCATTACGAAAACCCGCGCAACGTCGGTTCCTTCGCGAAGGACGACGATGCGGTCGGTACCGGTATGGTCGGCGCGCCGGCATGCGGCGACGTGATGAAGCTGCAGATCCGCGTGGGCGCGGACGGCATCATCGAAGACGCGAAGTTCAAGACGTATGGCTGCGGTTCGGCGATTGCGTCGAGCTCGCTCGTCACCGAATGGGTGAAAGGCAAGACGCTCGATCAAGCCATGTCGATCAAGAACACGCAGATCGCCGAAGAACTGGCGCTGCCGCCGGTGAAGATCCACTGCTCGATCCTCGCGGAAGACGCGATTAAGGCAGCGGTCGCCGACTACAAGCAACGCCACGGTGAAGCCGTCGTCGAAGGCGACAAGCAACACGCTTAAGCGGTGATTGCGGCGCGGTTTCAGCGCGGTTTTCAGGTGAATCGAAACGGGCGGCGGCGCGAATTTGCAGCGGGCCGTCCGGTCCGGGCGATATTTGATGCAGGCAGGGTAGCAGCGCGTGAACAGGCAGAAGAATGACTGGCACGCACTGCGCAATGAGAAACGCTATGGCAATTACGTTGACCGAAAAGGCAGCACAGCACGTCCAGAAGTATCTGAACCGTCGCGGTAAGGGCGTCGGCTTGCGCGTCGGCGTGCGCACCACCGGTTGCTCCGGCTTGGCTTACAAGCTCGAGTACGTGGACGAACTCGCGCCCGAAGACGAAGTCTTCGAATGCAACGGCGTGAAGCTCATTGTCGACCCGAAGAGCCTCGCCTATATCGACGGCACCGAACTCGACTTCGCACGTGAAGGGCTGAACGAAGGCTTCAAGTTCAACAACCCGAACGTGAAGGACGAATGCGGTTGCGGCGAATCGTTCCGCGTGTAAATCCGGACATTCCGCGTGCAGCGGATCAAAGGCGGCGCGGGCCGCCTTTTTAGTTTCATCCGCGAATTCGCCTGTGCCGCTAGGCTCTGCCGAGCCGCGTTTTTAGACTGCACTCCGGTGCGCTTTCCTGAACGGACTCCTTTTATCCGATGGCCTCGCTGAACGACAGCCACTTCGACCTGTTCGATCTGCCGGCGCAATTCGCGCTCGACGCATCAGCGCTCGATCACGCCTACCGCACGGTGCAGGCGCAAGTGCATCCAGACCGCTTCGCGGCGGCCGGCGACGCGCAAAAGCGCATCGCGATGCAATGGGCGACGCGCACCAACGAGGCGTATCAGACGCTGCGCGATCCGTTGAAGCGCGCCACCTATCTGCTGCATCTGCGCGGCATCGACGTCGGCGCGGAGAACAATACGGCGATGGAGCCGGCGTTCCTGATGCAGCAGATGGAATGGCGTGAAGGCATCGAGGACGCGGCCGCGGCGAAGAACGTCGATGCGCTTGACGCCTTGCTGACCGAACTGCGCGACGAAGAGCGCGTGCGTTTCGACAAGCTCGGCGCCTTGCTCGACAGCGGCGCGAATCAGGCCGCGGGCGAGGCGGTGCGGCAGTTGATGTTCATCGAGCGGGTGGCGTCGGAAATCGGCACGCAGATCGAGCGGCTCGAGAACTAGCGAGCCCGAACGCGCCGTGCGTGTTGCGCCGCGCGCGAGCGCAGCGGCAACCGCGAGAATAGCCGTAGCATTACAACCAGCAACGCGAAAATTCAGGACGGGGCCGAGCGGCTCCGAGAAGATCCAGATGGCCCTACTGCAAATCTCCGAACCCGGCATGGCGCCGGCGCCCCACCAGCGGCGTCTGGCGGTCGGTATCGATCTCGGCACCACCAACTCCCTCGTTGCCGCCGTGCGCAGCGGCGTGCCCGATGTGCTCCCCGACGAAGACGGCCACGTGCTGCTGCCGTCGGTGGTGCGCTACCTGGAAAAGGGCGGCCGCCGTATCGGCCGCACGGCCAAGGCCGAGGCCGCAAGCGATCCGCGCAACACGATCGTCTCGGTCAAGCGCTTCATGGGCCGAGGCAAGGCGGAAGTGGAGGGCGCCGAAAACGCGCCGTACGATTTCATCGATGCACCCGGCATGGTGCAGATCCGCACCATCGACGGCGTGAAGAGCCCGGTCGAAGTGTCGGCCGAAATTCTCGCGACGCTGCGTCAGCGCGCCGAAGACTCGCTCGGCGACGAACTGGTCGGCGCGGTGATCACCGTGCCCGCTTACTTCGACGAAGCCCAGCGTCAGGCGACCAAGGACGCCGCGCGTCTGGCCGGCCTGAATGTGCTGCGCCTCCTGAACGAACCGACCGCGGCCGCGATTGCCTACGGCCTCGACAACGGTTCCGAGGGGCTGTACGCCGTGTACGACCTCGGCGGCGGCACCTTCGATCTGTCGATTCTCAAGCTCACCAAGGGCGTGTTCGAAGTGCTCGCGGCGGGCGGCGACTCCGCGCTCGGCGGCGACGATTTCGACCACGCGCTGTATCGCCATGTGCTGGAGCAAGCCGGCATCGCGCCGCAAACCCTCGCACCGGAAGACGTGCGCTTGCTGCTGGACAGCGTGCGCGTGGCCAAGGAGGCGTTGTCGGACGCGCCGAGTGCGAAGCTACAGGCCACGCTCTCGAACGGCGCTCAGATCGATCTGACGATCGACGAAGCCACTTTCGAGGCCATCACGCAGGCGCTGGTTCAGCGCACGCTCGGCCCGACCAAGAAGGCGCTGCGCGACGCCAAAGTCACGACGAAGGAAATCAAGGGCGTGGTGCTGGTCGGCGGCGCGACGCGCATGCCGGTGATCCGCCGCGCGGTCGAATCGCTCTTCGGCCAACCGCCGCTGATCAATCTCGACCCGGATCAGGTGGTCGCGCTCGGCGCGGCGATCCAGGCCGATCTGCTCGCGGGCAATCGCGGTGCGGACGGCGACGAGTGGCTTTTGCTCGACGTGATTCCGCTCTCGCTCGGCGTGGAGACGATGGGCGGTCTGACCGAGAAAATCATCCCGCGCAATTCGACGATTCCGGTCGCGCGCGCACAGGATTTCACGACTTTCAAGGATGGCCAGACGGCCATGGCGATCCACGTCGTGCAAGGCGAGCGCGAGCTCGTCAGCGACTGCCGCTCGCTCGCTCGCTTCGAGCTGCGTGGCATTCCGCCGATGGCTGCCGGCGCGGCGCGCATTCGCGTGACCTACCAGGTGGACGCCGACGGCCTGCTGTCCGTGTTCGCGCGCGAGCAGGGCTCGGGCGTGGAGGCGTCGGTGGTGGTCAAGCCGTCCTACGGTCTCGCCGACGACGACATCGCCCGAATGCTCGAAGACAGCTTCTCGACCGCTGAAGTCGACATGCGGGCTCGCGCGCTGCGCGAAGCGCAAGTCGAAGCGCGGCGACTCGTGGAGGCCACCGACGCCGCGCTCGCCGCCGACGCCGAACTGCTCGACGACAGCGAGCGCGCCGAGCTCGACACGCTGCTCGATGCATTACGCAACGTCGCGCAAAGCGAGGATGTCGACACGATCGAAGCCGCCACCAAAACCCTCGCCGAAGGCACTGACGAATTCGCCGCCCGCCGCATGAACAAGGGCATTCGCCGCGCGCTCGCCGGCCGCAAGCTCGACGAGATCTGAGCGCTGCGGTTGCGGCAGGGCGGGCCGCCCGGTCGGTCCGCCGCTAAGAATCGAATCGCGCCGCGTGGACTTAAAAAGTCCGCGCGGCGCCAGTAAAATGGTACGGAGCCTGTTTGCGGCCGCCGTGCCTCAGACCCAAACGGAAAATGTATGCCTCAAATCGTTGTGCTGCCTCACGTCGAACTGTGCCCGGAAGGCGCGGTGATCGATGCCGTGCCCGGCAAGAGCATCTGCGACAGCCTGCTCGAACACGGCATTGAAATCGAGCACGCGTGCGAGAAGTCGTGCGCGTGCACGACCTGCCACGTGATCGTGCGTGAGGGTTTCGCCGCCTTGACGCCATCGGAGGAAGACGAGGACGATCTGTTGGACAAGGCGTGGGGGCTCGAACCGGCCTCGCGTCTGTCGTGCCAGGCCATGGTGCCGGCGGAGCAGGATCTGGTTGTCGAAATCCCTCGCTACTCGATCAATCACGCGAAGGAAAACCACTAACAGGAGGATGCAGCCATGAAGTGGACCGATACGCAAGACATCGCGATGGCCCTGACTGACAAGCACCAGGACATCGATCCGCAACAGGTGCGCTTCACCGACTTGCACCGTTGGGTCACCGAGCTGGAAGGATTCGACGACGATCCTAACCGGTCGAACGAAAAGATCCTCGAGGCGATTCAGGCTGCATGGATTGAAGACGCGGATTATTGAGCGTCACTGAGTTTCCCGAAGCCAGTCAGCGATGTGCTCCACGCCGCTGCCGGCTGCGGCAAAGAAAAAGGCGACTCCAATGGAGTCGCCTTTTTTGCGTCTGGCGCAAATTCCGCCTGGTTACGCCCTAGCTTGCTACAAGCGTGCCGTTCTGAACCCGAACTCGCTGACCTTGCTGGAACGGCGGCGCTTCATGGTAGGTGAAGTAACGCGTCTTGCCGCTTTCCATCCGCACCCGTACCGAATACGACGTGGTGCTGCGGATATGTTTCTCGACCGAGTTGCCGGCAAGGCCGCCGCCGAGCGCGCCGAGAACGGTCATCGCGGTACGGCCGCCGCCGCTACCGAACTGGTTGCCGACCACGCCACCGGCCACCGCGCCGCCGACCGCGCCGATACCAGTGCCATGACCTTCCTGACGCACCGCCGAGATGGCCTCGACTACGCCACATGTCGAGCAGTAGGCTGGTTGCGCCGGCTGCTGCTGCTGCTGGGCATAGTTGGGCGCCGGCTGGGCCTGTTGCTGCTGCGCGTATTGCTGCTGCTGCGTGGGCGCAGGCGCCGGAGCGGGCGCAGGCTGCGGCTGTTGCGCGGCTTGCTGCTGGGCAGCCTGTTGCTGCGCGGCCTGCTGCTGTGCTGCCTGTTGCGCCGTCGGGTTGGCGGGCGTCGCCGAGTCGACCACGCCCTGCTGGTTAGCTTGCGTGGCGACTTGCGCCGATTGCGTCTGATCGTTTTGCGCGCCGTTGCTGGATGCCTTCGGGAACAGGCCCGTGACCGCCGCGGTGGCGACGAGGCTTGCGATGATCACCGCGCCGGCAGCGGTCGCGACGAGCGGGTGAATCCGGCGTTGTTGCGCAGGTTGCGCGGATTGCGTGGTGGGTTGCGTGTTCGGATTGTCCATTTTGGCCTCCGTTTTCAACAGGAGTCGACTTTTGGTAAGACAAAGTGTCTGGTAAATCGATTCCGTTAGGGTTTCAATTTGTAACGATTTCCGGGTAATCGCTGCGACGGCGTCGCGTTAAAGCCCGCGCGGCGCGGCGGGGCGCCGCTTCCGGCAAGCGCTCGCGCGATGAACACGGACGGCGGAATCCTCGCATGGCGCGCAGCTTTTACCGATGGTTACAAACCGTCAGACGTCCGCCAGGTGTGCTTTCAAAGGAATCAGCAAGAAAAACGCCCGGCGTCGAGCCGGGCGTTCTCCAGGATGCGAACCACGCAACGCTCAGTCTTCGCGGCGCAGATGCGGGAACAGAATCACGTCGCGGATGCTCGGGCTGTCGGTCAGCATCATCACCAGACGATCGATGCCGATGCCGCAACCGCCGGCCGGCGGCATGCCGTATTCAAGCGCGCGAATGTAGTCCGCGTCGTAGAACATCGCTTCCTCGTCGCCGGCGTCTTTCTGGTCGACCTGCTTCTTGAAGCGGGCCGCCTGGTCTTCCGGATCGTTCAGCTCCGAGAAGCCGTTGGCGATTTCACGGCCGGTGATGAACAGCTCGAAGCGCTCGGTGATGCCGTCGACCTTGTCCGACGCGCGCGCCAGCGGCGACACCTCGATCGGGTAGTCGATGATGTAGGTCGGCTCCCACAGTTGCGACTCGGCGGTCTCTTCGAACAGCGCCAGTTGCAGCGAACCGACGCCCGCGTTCAGGAACTGCGGCTGCGACGCGTCCACGCCGAACTTCTTCAACTCCGTGCGCAGGAAAGCGCTGTCGGCGAGTTGCTCGTTCGTGTATTGCGGCGCGTACTTCTGGATTGCCTGCGTGATCGTCAGGCGGTGGAACGGCTTCGCCAGATCGAGTTCGCGGCCCTGATATGTGATCGTCGCCGTGCCAAGCGAGTCGATTGCGGCCTGGCGGATCAACTGCTCGGTGAAGTCCATCAACCACTTGTAATCGGTGTACGCGGCGTAGAACTCGATCATCGTGAATTCCGGATTGTGGCGCACGGACACGCCCTCATTGCGGAAGTTACGGTTGATCTCGAACACACGCTCGAAGCCGCCGACCACGAGGCGCTTCAGATACAGCTCCGGCGCGATACGCAGGAACATCTGCATGTCGAGCGCGTTGTGGTGTGTGGTGAACGGCTTGGCCGCCGCGCCGCCCGGAATCGGGTGCAGCATGGGCGTTTCGACTTCCATGAAGTCGGCGTCGGCCATGAACTTGCGGATCGACGAAATCGCCTTCGTGCGCGCAACGAAAGTCTTACGCGTTTCGGGCGTGACGATCAGATCGACATAGCGCTGGCGATACTTCATTTCCTGGTCCGACAGGCCATGGAACTTGTCCGGCAGCGGACGCAGCGACTTCGACAGCAGGCGCAGTTCCGTGCAACGCACCGAGAGTTCGCCCTTGTTGGTGCGGAACAGCACGCCACGCGCCGCGACGATGTCGCCCATGTCCCACTTCTTGAAGGCGTCGTACGTTTCCTGGCCGACGTCGGCGGGCGTAATGAAGAACTGGATCTGACCCGAACCGTCGCGCACCGTCGCAAAGCTCGCCTTGCCCATCACGCGCTTGAGCATCATGCGGCCGGCGATCGCGACTTCGAGCGGATTCGCTTCGAGCGCTTCCTTGTCGGCGTGCTCGTACTGCGACTGCAGATCTTCGGCGTGATGCGTGGGACGGAAATCGTTCGGATAGGCGACACCTTGCTCACGCAGCTCGCGCAGCTTTTCGCGGCGCTCGGCCATGATTTTGTTGTCGTCCACCTCGGGCGCCACATTCGGCTGGGCCACGTTCGGCTGGGCCACATTCGGCTGGGCCACATTCGGCTGGGCCGCATTCGGCTGGGTCGGTTCGGTCATGATGATTTGGTATTCGGTGGCCCGCACGGAAGTGGCTCGCATGCGGGTGGCCAGTCAGTAAAAACCTCAGGCGGTAAAAAGATACGGCGCGGCGTTGCAAGGGCAGGCCGCGCCGGTTGCGCTTAGACGCCCTGTTTCAGGCTGGCGCTGATGAACGGATCGAGGTCGCCGTCGAGCACGCTCTTGGTATTGCTGATTTCGACGTTGGTGCGCAGATCCTTGATACGGCTGTTGTCCAGCACGTACGAGCGGATCTGATGACCCCAGCCCACATCGGTCTTGCCGGCTTCGAGCTTGTCCTGCTCGGCCTGACGCTTGCGGATTTCCGCCTCGTACAGGCGCGATTTCAGCATGGCCATCGCTTCGGCGCGGTTACGGTGCTGCGAACGGTCGTTCTGGCACTGCACGACGATGCCCGACGGCATGTGCGTGATACGCACCGCGGAGTCGGTCTTGTTGATGTGCTGACCGCCCGCGCCGGACGCGCGGTACGTGTCGATACGCAGATCGGCCGGGTTGATGTCGACTTCGATCGAGTCGTCGATTTCCGGGTACACGAACACCGACGAAAACGACGTATGACGGCCGCCCGACGAGTCGAACGGCGACTTGCGCACGAGGCGATGCACGCCGGTTTCGGTGCGCAAAAAGCCGTACGCGTATTCGCCTTCGATCTTGATCGTGGCGTTCTTGATGCCCGCTACATCGCCGTCGGTCTGTTCCAGCACTTCGGTCTTGAAGCCTTTGCGTTCGCAGTAGCGCAGATACTGGCGCAGCAGCATGGAGGCCCAGTCGCACGCCTCGGTGCCGCCGGCGCCGGCCTGAATGTCCAGGAAGGCGTTGTTCGGATCGGCCGGGTTCGCGAACATGCGGCGGAATTCCATGTCGGCGACACGCTGTTCGATGCCTTGCGCGTCGGATTCGCAGGCGAGGAGTGTTTCCTCGTCGTCTTCTTCGCGGGCCATGTCGAACAGGTCCTGCGCGTCGCGCAGGTCGTTATCGAGCGACGTGAGTTTGCCGACGGTGTCGTCGAGCAGCTTCTTCTCCCGGCCGAGGGCCTGGGCGTGCTTCGAGTCGTTCCAGACGTCCGGGTCTTCGAGTTCCCGGTTGACTTCGATTAGACGCAGTGCTTTGTCGTCGTAGTCAAAGATACCCCCGTAGCGCGCCCGCGCGAGTGCGCAGGTCCGCCAGTGAGGCTTCGATCGCGTTGAGACGTTCCGCTTCCATGTCGATCTTTTATAGCTTCGTAAAAAGGGGAAATTATAGCCGATCGGCGTGCCGCGCCGGAGGCTGTTCAGCGATCCGGCGCGTGTTTGCGGTTGATTTTGCGGAGATTTTTCGAGGTTTTCGGTGCCCCGCAGCCTGGCGCACCGGGCGGCTTCGACTCACCGCTTCAGTGCATCGCCTCAGTTCGCGGCGTGCTCGACGATCAGCTGCACGCGCGATACACCGTTCCATGTGTCGCTCGCGAGACGATAGGCGACGGTGGTGCGAGCGGGCAGCGTGTCGGTGTGATTGAACCAGATCGCGTTGAAGCGCTGGCGCCCGCGCACGAGTTGCAGCTTCAGGTGCTTGTCCTTCACGAGCGCCTGCGAGGCGATGTCGAATTCACCCGAAAACACTGGCGCTGGGAAGCCCTGGCCCCACACGGCGGCGTCGAGCATTTCGACGAATTGCGGCGTGAAATACGCGTCCTCCAACTCGCCGTCGGTTTCCACCGTGCGCGAGAGCGCGTCCTCGGACAGCCATTCGCGGCCGACCGCTTCGAACGCGGCGGTGAAGCGCGCTACGTCGGCGGCGGCGAGCGTGAGGCCGGCGGCCATCGCGTGGCCGCCGAATTTGACGATCAGGCCGGGCTCGCGCTTCGAGATCAGATCGAGCGCGTCGCGCAGATGGAAACCCGCGATCGAGCGGCCCGAGCCTTTGACGGTCTGGCCGCTGTCGTCGGCGAGCGCGAAGGTGAACGAGGGCCGGTGGAACTTCTCCTTCAGCCGCCCCGCTACAATGCCGATCACGCCCTGGTGCCAGCTGGGATTGAACAGCGTGATGGTAGTCGCGCCGTCAGGGTCGATCGCCGAGAGGTCTTCGAGCGCCTGCTGCTGCATGCCGGCTTCGATTTCGCGGCGTTCGCGGTTCATCGTGTCGAGTTGCTGCGCGAGATCCCAAGCGCGGCCGATATCGTCGGTCGTCAGGCATTCGATTCCGAGCGACATGTCCGACAGGCGGCCCGCCGCGTTCAGGCGCGGCCCGAGCGCGAAGCCGAGGTCGAAACCCGACGCGCTGCGAGCGTCGCGCGCGGCGGCGCGAAAGAGCGCGGCGATGCCCGGCTGCATCTTGCCTTTGCGGATGCGCTGCAAGCCTTGCGCGACCAGCACGCGGTTATTGCCGTCGAGCTTGACGACGTCCGCGACCGTGCCGAGCGCAACCAGATCGAGCAGGCCGTCGAGGCGCGGTTCGGGAAACGCGTCGTTGAAGGCGCCACGGCGGCGCAATTCCGCGCGCAATGCCAGCAGCACATAAAACATCACGCCGACGCCCGCGATGCACTTGCTCGGGAACGTGCAGCCCGGCTGGTTCGGATTGACGATCGCGCGGGCGGCCGGCAGTTCGTCGCCGGGCAGGTGGTGATCGGTGACCAGCACGTCGATGCCGAGCGCATTGGCCGCTTCCACACCGTCGACGCTGGCGATGCCGTTATCCACCGTGATCAGCAGATCCGGTTTGCCCGACGCGCTGCGCGCAGCCAGCGCGACGATCTCGGGCGTCAGGCCGTAGCCGTACTCGAAGCGGTTCGGCACCAGATATTCGATCCGGCCGCCGAACATGCGCAGGCCGCGCACCGCGACCGCGCAGGCAGTGGCGCCGTCGCAATCGTAGTCGGCGACCACCAGCATGCGGCGTTGGTTCTGGATCGCGTCGGCGAGCAAGGCGGCAGCGTCTTCGCAGCCCTTGAGCGCGACCGGCGGCACGAGCCGCGCGAGGCCGGTTTCGATTTCGTCGGGCATGCACACGCCGCGCGATGCGTAGAGGCGCGCGAGCACCGGATGCAGGCCGTGGCGGGTGAGGACTTCGGCGTCGACAGGAGAGCAGGCGCGCGTAACGATTCGAGTCATTCGGAAAGGTCGTGAGTCATTCGATCAATTATTCGATGAAGAGCGAGGCGAGCACGCGCCGCCGCCAGAATTTGCGCAGGTCGCCGCGCGTAATCGAGAGCGTCACCGAGCCGGTGTCGCCGCACAAGGTCAGGCCGAGTTCAGCGAGATCGCCGGATTGCAGCGCGGCGAGCGCGGGTTCGAACCAGTCTGTTTGCATGGCGGCGAAGGCGTCGTTCCAGCGCGCCCAGTCCTGCTGGATGTAGGGCGCGGAGAACGGATCGAGTTCGACCAGCGTGATGCTCGCGCCCGCGTGCGTGGCGCCGTTCGCCTTGTCCGCGAGCGACGCCAGCGCGCCGAACGAGCCCGGCGGCGCACCGTTCGCGACCCCGGCGGTCATCGCAAGGCCGCGCGTGGCGGCCGCGTCGGACAGCACCCGCGCGAACGGACTGCGCACCGGTTGCGCCGCGCCCTGCGCGTGAAACCAGATCGAGTTGACGGCCGGCAGGCCGCGCGCCTCGCGCGCTTCGTTGATCGGATGCTCGAACCACGCCATTTGCACTTCGTTCTGCAGCTTCATCCACGCGCGCGAACGCTCGCCGGAATGGGCCTCGTGCGGCAGCCAGATTTCGATGTTGCGCCCGCTCGCGCGCAACGGCGACGCGCCGGCCAGCGTGCCGAAGCCGTCGCCCGACAGATACCAGCGCGCGGGCCGCGGCGCTTCGATACGCACGCCGAGTTCCTCGATCAGCGGCCGCGCGACCGCGAGCAGCGCGCCGGCTTCCTCGTCGGACAGATCGAGGGAGGCCGGATCGATCAGCACCAGATGATCGTGCGCGATGCGCACGTGCACCGGCTGCACGCAGGCCCATGTGGCGTTGCCGGGTTCGCCGCCGTCGGCGCGCAGCATGTACGGCGCGAGCGGCGCTTCGTCGGCGGCCGCCGCGCCGCTCGGCAGCGCGCCAAATTGGCGTGCCACCCAGCGCTCGTGCGGCAGCGTGCGCTGAAAGTCTTCGCCGATCACGCGTTCCACCAGCGTCGCGCGCGCGATCAGCCGGTCGAGGGCCGGACTGCGGATGGCGTGAAGGGCGGTGGAGGCGTCCGCTGCGGCGGGCAGCGCGAAGGGCAGGAGAAGATGGAGACGGTTGGCGAGCATGATGCTGCGCATTGTAGGGCAAAGAGTGCGAGTATTCCGACCATCAGCATCCGCTCGACGAAGCGTGGCGGCAGCGGACCTCCGGGTTCGCCGCCGGCGGGCCGCCGGAGCAACAGCCGCGCGCGGCGGCACCGCGCACATGACGAGGGAGACCGGCATGTCGCGTGAACTCAAAACCGAGCAGGAATTGCTAGCGCTGGTCGTCAAGGCGCTCGATGCGAACCCGGCCACGGCCGGCTGGATTCCGACCGGCTTCCACGAGACCGTGGACGACGAGAGCGGCTGCAACTGGGACATCAGCCATCTGCACCGCGACCGCAAGGACGCCGACGTGCGCGACGCCGCCAACAGCGCCGCCGCGGGCATCATCAACGAGCTGCGCGGCCGTTACAACCTGCGTTAGGCGGAACCGGGGCCGTGCCCGAACGCGGCGCACGGCGACGCGGCGCCGGTTCAGGACGGCCGCCGCCGAGCCGAGCTGACCGCAGGCGGCCGGCGTTTCTGTTCGAGGTCCCGTCCACACTGCCTTTGCGCGAGCGGGCGGCATTGTATGGCAAACTTCGCGCTTGATTAGTGGTGGCAGCGATGTTGGCGACAGCAACGGCCGCCTCCCGGACAGCCGCGGACCGCGGTGGCGCGCGCATTGCTACGCTACGGCACGCCGTACCGGAACCATCCGCGTCGCAACGACACCAATGATCACGACGCTCGGGCCGCACGGCAGGCGCTTCACGCCATCGTGCGCGGCACAAAGCCGAAGAACGCAGACAAGGATTCGCTTGAAATTTCCCTACGAATGGCAGATTGGCTGGCGCTACACCCGCGCCGGCAAACGCACGACCGGTAACGGCTTCATTTCCTTCATTGCGCTCGTGTCGATGTCGGGCATCGCGCTCGGCGTCGCGGCGCTGATCGTCGTGTTGTCCGTGATGAACGGTTTTCAGAAAGAGGTGCGCGACCGCATGCTGTCGGTGCTCGCGCACGTCGAAATTTTTTCGCCGACCGGGTCGATGCCCAACTGGGAGCTGACCGCCAAGGAAGCGCGCCAGAACAAGGAAGTGATCGGTGCGGCGCCGTATGTCGAAGCGCAGGCGCTGCTCACGCGCCAGGACGCGGTGAGCGGGGTGGCGCTGCGCGGCGTCGAGCCGTCGCTGGAGCCGGAGGTGTCCGATATCGGTAAGGAGATGAAAGGCGGCAGTCTGAACGCGCTGAAGCCGGGCGACTTCGGCATCGTGCTGGGCGCCGACCTCGCCACCAATCTCGGCGTGCAGGTCGACGACAAGATCACGCTGGTCGCGCCCGAAGGCACCATCACGCCAGCCGGCATGCTGCCTCGGCTAAAACAGTTCACGGTGGTGGGCATCTTCGAGTCGGGGCATTACGAATACGACAGCACGCTCGCACTGATCAACATCAAGGACGCGCAGGCGCTATTCCGGCTGCCCGCGCCGACCGGCGTGCGGCTGCGCCTGACCGACATGCAGCGCGCGCCGGAAGTCGCGCATCAGCTTGCGCGCACACTGTCCGGCGATTTATACATTCGCGACTGGACGCAGCAGAACAAGACCTGGTTCTCGGCGGTGCAGATCGAAAAACGCATGATGTTCATCATCCTCACGCTGATCATCGCGGTGGCGGCGTTCAATCTGGTGTCGTCGCTCGTCATGACGGTGACCAACAAGCAGGCCGACATCGCGATTCTGCGTACGCTCGGCGCGCAGCCCGGCTCGATCATGAAGATTTTCGTCGTGCAGGGCGTGACGATCGGCTTTATCGGCACGGCGACCGGCGTCGCGCTCGGCTGCCTGATCGCGTGGAGCATTCCATGGCTCGTGCCGATGATCGAACATCTGATCGGTGTGCAGTTCCTGCCGCCGTCGGTGTATTTCATCAGCGAACTGCCGTCCGAACTGGTTCCGGCCGACGTCGCGCGAATCGGCATCATCGCCTTCGCGATGTCGGCGCTGGCCACGTTGTACCCGAGCTGGCGTGGTGCGAAAGTCCGTCCGGCGGAGGCACTGCGCTATGAATGACCGTTCCGCAAACCTATCCATGGCTTCTTCCGACACCGTGCCGCATCCCTACGTGCTGGAAGCAACCGGCATTTCCAAGTCGTTCGTGCAGGGCGGTCTGAACGTGACGGTGCTCAACAACACGGAACTGAGCGTGCGGCGCGGCGAGAAGCTGGCGATCGTCGGCGCGTCGGGTTCCGGCAAGAGCACGCTGCTGCACGTGCTTGGCGGCCTCGACGATCCGAGCGCCGGCCATGTTTCGGTGATGGGCAAGCCCTTTACCAAGCTCTCGGAGCGCGAACGCAACGACCTGCGCAATCGCGCGCTGGGTTTCGTGTATCAGTTCCACCATTTGCTGCCGGAGTTCACCGCGCTCGACAACGTTGCGATGCCGCTGCGGATTCGCCGCATGACGACCGAAGCATCGCGCCGCGAAGCGCTCGCGGTGCTGGAGCGCGTCGGCATGGGCCATCGCGCGAAGCATCGTCCGGGCGAGTTGTCGGGCGGCGAACGCCAGCGCGTCGCGATTGCGCGCGCACTGGTGACGAAGCCCGCCTGCGTGCTGGCCGACGAACCGACCGGCAATCTCGACGGCGGCACCGCCGACACCGTGTTCAACCTGATGCTCGAACTGTCGCAAACGCTCGATACGAGCTTCGTGATCGTCACGCACGATCCGGAACTCGCGGGGCGTTGCGACCGCATCATGCGGCTGCGCGACGGCGTGCTGCACGAAGAGCCGCCGGTGCCGGTTTAAATGGCCGGACGTCGCGAGCCGGTGCTGCGCCGCTTGCGCCGATAACGAGGCACGTCATGTGGATCGATACGCACTGTCATCTCGACGCTTCGGAATTTGACGCCGACCGCGCGGAAGTCGCGGCGGCGGCGCGGCGCGCGGGCGTGGGACGGATCGTGATTCCGGCGATCGGCCGGCAGAATTTCGCGGCGGTGCGTGAACTGGCGCACCGGGTCGACGGTGGCGCGTATGCGCTCGGTATTCATCCGTTGTTCACGCCGGGCGCGCAGGAGAGTGACCTCGATCTGTTGCGCATGGAAATCGAGGCGAGTCTCGACGACCCGCTGTTTGTCGGTATCGGCGAGATCGGCCTCGATTATTTTGTCGAGGGTCTCGACGACGCACGTCAGCAATTCTTCTACAACGGCCAGTTGCAGCTCGCGCGTGAGTTCGATCTGCCGGTGATCTGCCATGTGCGCAAATCACAGGATCAGGTGATCAAGGGACTGCGGCGGCATCAGATTCATCGCGGCATCGCGCATGCATTCAACGGCAGTTTTCAGCAGGCTCAGGCGTATATCGACCAGGGCATGCATCTCGGCTTCGGCGGCAATCTGACTTTCGAGCGGGCGCGGCAAATCCGCCGTCTCGCCGAGCAGTTGCCGTTCGACGCGCTGGTTGTGGAAACGGACGCGCCGGACATCGCGCCTTCGTGGATTTACAAACAGCGCAATACGCCGGAGCAGATTCCGGCGATCGGCGCGAGCCTCGCGCAACTGCGCGGCATGGCCGCCGACGAGGCCGCCCTAGGCACAACGGCTAACGCGCTCGCCGCGCTGCCGCGGCTCGCACTTTCCTCTGCATAATTGAACTCGATGGTTTGAGTGGTTCGCGCCGGGCGATACCCACGCCTGGCGGGCTCGCTGACGCCCGCGCGGCGAGCGTTGCGTCGTCCGGCGATTGCTGGCGGAGGTCGGATGCGGGCATGGTGGTGTGGATTTGCGTTGGGCGTGATCGGGCTGCAACGGCAGGCGGTGCTGCCGGATTGGATGGCGTTGTGCGGGTTGGTGGTGGTTGCTTGTGCCGCGGTCGTGGTGGCGGTGTGGGGTTTGGGCGAGTGCGGAAGTGCTCGCGTTGGTCGGGATGACGCGGTCGCTGGAGCGATGCTTGCGACTGCGGCCGCTGCTGGCGCTACGGCTGCTGCGAAGTCGACGGCTGCGGCCACGAGCATCACGTATGCACGCGCGGCAATTCTCACTGCACTAACCGACCGGATCCGCGTCAGCCAGCGTGTGCGTTCATTCGCCGGCTGGAGCGCGGTGTCGTGCGCGGCGTTATGTGTGGGCTTCGGCTATGCAGCCGTTCGCGCGGAAATGCGTCTCGCGGTGAGCTTGCCGAACGCGTGGGAAGGGCGCGATATCGAGGTGGTCGGCAGTATCAAAGGCCTGCCGTCACGCGATGAAAACGGCGCGCGTTTTCTATTCCACGTTGAATCGGCCGAAGCACCCATCGACGCTTTCCCACATGTGATCCAACTCTCGTGGATCGCTGAAGATGCGCCGCCGCCTTTGCTCGAACCCGGCTCACGCTGGCGGCTGACGGTGCGCCTCAAACGTCCGCATGGCAATGCCAACTTCGGCGTGCGCGATGCCGAGGCGAGTCTGCTCGCGCGCAACGTGCGGGCCACCGGCTATGTCAGTGCGCCGGCTCATGCCGTGCGATTGCGCGGCTATGCGCGCGGCGTTGGCGTGACGGTGGACCGCTGGCGCGCCGCACTGCGCGAACGGATCGATGCGGTGCTAGCCAACGCGCCGCACCGCGGGATCGTCGTGGCGCTCGCCATCGGCGCGCAGGACGAAGTCAGCACTGCGGACTGGTTGCTGATGCGAGGCACGGGCACGAGTCATCTGGTTGCGATTTCGGGGCTGCACATCGGTTTCGTCGCGGGCCTCGCGGGCTGGCTGGCGGGCGCGTTCTGGCGGCGCTCCGGATTTGTCGGCCGCAACTGGCCGTTGCGGCTGCCCGCGCAAGTCGTCGCGGTCACGGGCGGCGCGGTGTTCGCCGCGCTGCATGCTGCGTTGGCCGGCTTCAATGTGCCGGCGCAGCGCGCGCTGTGGATGGCGGGGGTCGTCGCGCTCGCTTTTATCAGCGGGCGCAATGTGGCGCGCTCGGCGGTGCTCGCATGGGCCTTGGGGCTCGTGCTGCTGATCGATCCTTGGGCGGTCGCGTCGGCGGGATTCTGGTTGTCGTTCTGCGCGGCGGCGGCGATTCTGTTCGCCATGTCGGGGCGGCCCCGTGTGCAGGATCATCGACAGCACCGCGACGAAACGGGCGAGGGCGGCGAGGCATCGAGCCGATGGTCGAGGTTGCGTGATGGCGTGCGCCGCCGCATGCGAAGTACCGGCGAGCGGCTGCGCAGCGCCGCGCACGTGCAATTCGCCGTAACGGTCGCGCTCGCGCCGTTGACTGTCTACTGGTTCGCGCAGATTCCGCTGATCGGCCCGCTCGCGAATGCCTTCGCGATTCCGTGGGTAAGCATGCTGGTGACGCCGGCTGTGCTGGCCGGCGTCGCATTGCCTGCGCCGCTTGACGCCTACGCATGGCACGTCGCGCACGCTTTGCTCGAGCTACTGGCAGCGGGCTTGCAGAGGCTGTCCGGTCCCGCCTGGGCGCTCTGGCGTCTGCCGCAACCGGATGCGTGGACGCTGGCCGCGGCGGCAGTGGGCGTGCTCTGGTGTCTGGCGCCGCGTGGCTGGCCGCTGCGCTGGGTCGCGCCGCTGACATGGCTGCCGCTTCTGATACCGGCGCCGTCCGGGCCGCCGCACGGCAGTTTCCGTCTGACGGCGCTGGATGTCGGTCAGGGCACCTCGGTGCTGGTCGAAACGGCGCATCACACCTTGCTGTTCGATACCGGGCCGGGTCCGGAGTCGACTCACGCCGGCGAGCGGGTGGTCGTGCCGTTTCTACAGGCGCATGGCGTGACGGCGCTCGACACGCTGATCATCAGTCACGCCGACTCCGATCATTCGGGCGGCGCGCCCGCCGTGCTGGACGCGATCGAGGTGCATCAAATGGTGGCGGCTTTGGCGCCGTCGAATGCGCTGTGGTCGAACGCGAGGCAGCACCGCGCCGACACGCTGCCGTGCGCGGCGGGCCAGCGTTGGCAGTGGGACGGCGTGGAGTTCGCGATGCTCTGGCCGGACGCCGGTCCGCTGCAAGGCAAGCCGAACTCGCATTGCTGCGTGTTGCGGGTCAGCACGTTGCCCGCCGCCGCGAGCCCGCCGCTTAGCCGCATTCAAGCAGAATCGTCACGCATGACGGCCTTGCTGACGGCGGATATCGAAGCGCCCGTCGAACGCGTTCTGCTCGCGCGTGATCGCGGGGCGTTGCGCGCGCAGGTGCTGGTCGTGCCGCATCACGGCAGCAAGACTTCGTCGACCGAGCCGTTCCTCGACTCTATCGACCCGCTTATCGCGCTATTTCAGGTAGGCTATCGCAACCGTTTTCGTCATCCGAATGCGGGTGTGTTCGAGCGCTACAAGGCGCGGCAGATCGAACTCGGGCGCAGCGATGCGGACGGTGCGGTACGCGTCGAGGTGAGCCCACAGACTGAGGCGAATGCCGACGTCGCCGGCAAAAGCGCCATGCTCACGCTCGAGCGCTATCGCGACACGCGGCGACGCTACTGGATGGATCGCTGACGGGCGTCGATGAGTCGCCGGCCGCACAGATAGAAGAAACGCGCCGCCGGGGGTGGTGACTGCACGCAGGTGTGCACGACAACTCGCACGCAAAAAAACAGAACGGAGATAGCGCAGTTGAAAAACATCATTCACTTTTCGCACGCGAATGGCTTTCCGGCGTCGACCTACCGGACGATCTTCGCCGAACTCTCCGACGACTATGAACTGCGTTACATCGAGCGGATCGGCCACGACGCGCGCTTTCCGGTGACGCAGGACTGGCCGCATCTGGTCGAACAGTTGCTCGACGACATTCGCAGGACGTACGAGCATCCGGTGTGGCTGGTGGGGCATTCGCTCGGCGGCTATCTGTCGTTGATGGCCGCGCTCAAGAAGCCGCAGTGGGTGAGGGGCGTGGTGATGCTCGATTCGCCGGTGATCGCCGGCTGGCGCAGCAGCATGCTGCGCGTGTCGCAATGGACCGGCCTCGACGAGCGGCTCTCGCCCGCGGCGGCCACTCGCACGCGGCGGACTCAATGGGCGAGCCGCGACGAAGCGTGGCGCCATTTCCATTCGAAGCCGGCGTTCGCGCGCTGGGATGAGCGCATGCTCTCCGACTACATCGACTTCGGCATTCCGCAGACTTCGCCCGACGGCTCGCGCTCGCTGGCCTTCGACCGCCGCACCGAATATCAGATCTATAAGACCTTGCCGCACACGCTCGGCTCGCGGCTCGCGCGGGGCGCGCCGGTGCCGGTGGGCTTCATCGCCGGCACGCGTTCGAAGGAAATCCGCCAGGCTGGTCTCGACGCTACCCGCCGCGCGACCGGCGGCCATGTGGAATGGATCGAGGGCAGTCATCTTTACCCGATGGAAAAACCGGTCGAAACCGCACGCGCCGTGCAAAGCATGCTGCATGAACTGGAGCAGCGCGGCTGACGGCCGCAGAAAACGGTGCATGATCGAAGCACGGCAACGGCCGCCGCCGCGGCATACGCACGTGCCGACCTCGCTCGGATTTTGCTGGGGTTGGGGCCCTGCTTTACGGTATAATCCGTTTTTCCCGCGAGCATCCAGCGATGACCAAATATGTTTTCGTCACCGGCGGCGTAGTATCTTCCCTCGGCAAGGGTATTGCCGCCGCTTCCCTCGCCGCGATCCTCGAATCGCGCGGTCTTAAAGTCACCCTCCTCAAGCTCGATCCCTACATCAATGTCGACCCCGGCACGATGAGCCCGTTTCAACACGGCGAAGTGTTCGTGACGGAAGACGGAGCGGAGACGGACCTCGACCTCGGCCACTACGAGCGCTTCATCAGTACAAAGATGCGCAAGGCCAATAACTTCACCACGGGCCAGATTTACGAATCGGTGATCCGCAAGGAACGCCGCGGCGATTATCTCGGCAAGACGGTGCAGGTCATCCCGCACATCACGAATGAAATCCAGGCGTTCATCGAACGCGGCGCGGCTTCCGCGACGTGTGGTGAACCGGACGTCGCGATTGTCGAAGTGGGCGGCACCGTGGGCGACATCGAATCGCTGCCGTTCCTCGAGGCCGCGCGTCAGATGAGCCTGCGCATGGGCCGCAACAGCGCGTGCTTCGTGCATCTCACGCTGGTGCCCTGGGTCGCCACGGCAGGCGAACTGAAGACCAAGCCCACGCAGCACAGCGTGCAGAAGCTGCGCGAAATCGGTATTTCGCCGCACGTGCTGCTGTGCCGCGCCGACCGCCGCATTCCGGACGACGAGCGCGCCAAGATCTCCATGTTCTCGAACGTGCCGGAAGACGCCGTGATCTCCGTGTGGGACGCGGACAGCATCTACAAGATTCCGCAGATGCTGCACGATCAGGGTCTGGACGCGATCATCTGCGAAGAGCTCAAGCTCGCGCCGAAGGCCGCCGATCTGTCCATGTGGTCCGATCTCGTCGAGAAGCTGGAGCATCCGAAGCACGAAGTCACGATCGGCATGGTCGGCAAGTATGTCGATCTGACCGAGTCGTACAAGTCGCTGATCGAAGCGCTGCGCCATGCGTCGATGCATACGTCGACCAAGGTCAACATCGAATACATCGATTCGGAAGAAGTCGAGACGCAAGGCGTCGAGAGCCTCAAGCATCTGGACGCCGTGCTCGTGCCGGGCGGCTTCGGCCGTCGCGGCACCGAAGGCAAGATTGCGGCGATCCGCTATGCACGCGAAGCGAAGGTGCCGTATCTCGGCATCTGCCTCGGCATGCAGTTGGCCGTGATCGAATTCGCGCGCGACGTGGTCGGTCTGAAAGACGCGAACAGCACCGAGTTCGATCAGGAAACGCCGAACCGTGTGGTCGCGCTGATCACCGAATGGTACGACCGCGAAGGCCGCGTCGAGAAGCGCACGGAAGAGTCGGATCTGGGCGGCACGATGCGCCTCGGTTCGCAACGTTGCCCGATCAAGCCCGGTACCATGGCCGAAGAGATTTATGGCAAGGACGTGAACGAACGCCATCGCCACCGTTATGAAGTCAATAACCGCTTCGTGCCCCAGCTCGAAGCCGGCGGCCTTATCATCAGCGCCCGTACCCCGAGTGAAGATCTGCCGGAAATGATGGAATTGCCGCGCAGCATGCACCCGTGGTTCGTCGGCGTGCAGTTCCACCCGGAATTCACGTCCACGCCGCGTGACGGCCATCCGCTGTTCAAGTCGTTCGTCGAAGCGGCGCTCGCGCATCACGAGGCGCGCACGCCGGTCGCAGTCGGGGAGAAAGCATGAAACTGGGCGATTTCGAAATCGGGCTCGACAAGCCGTTTTTCCTGATCGCAGGCACCTGTGTCGTCGAATCCGAACAGATGACGATCGACACAGCCGGCCGGCTGAAGGAAATCTGCGCGAAGCTGAACATTCCGTTCATCTACAAATCGTCGTACGACAAAGCCAATCGCAGCAGCGGCAAGTCGTTCCGCGGTCTGGGCATGGACGAAGGCTTGCGCATCCTGTCGGAAGTGAAGCGCCAGCTCGGTCTGCCGGTGCTGACCGACGTTCACGCCGAGCATGAGATCGAGCAGGTCGCCTCGGTGGTCGACGTGTTGCAAACGCCGGCTTTCCTGTGCCGTCAAACGGACTTCATTCACGCGTGCGCGCGTTCGGGCAAACCGGTCAACATCAAGAAAGGCCAGTTTCTCGCACCGCACGACATGAAGAACGTGATCGACAAGGCGCGCGATGCCGCGCGTGAAGCGGGTCTGTCGGAAGACCGCTTCATGGCGTGCGAACGTGGCGTGTCATTCGGTTATAACAACCTCGTGTCGGACATGCGTTCGCTCGCGATCATGCGCGAAACCAACGCGCCGGTCGTGTTCGACGCCACTCACTCGGTGCAGTTGCCGGGCGGGCAGGGCACGAGCTCGGGCGGTCAGCGTGAATTCGTGCCGGTGCTGGCGCGTGCGGCGGTGGCGGTGGGCGTATCGGGGCTCTTCATGGAGACGCACCCGAATCCGGCCGAAGCCAAGTCGGACGGTCCGAACGCCGTGCCGCTGCATCGCATGGCCGATCTGCTCGAGACGCTGGTTACGCTCGATCAGGCCGTCAAGCGCGCGCCGTTCCTCGAAAGCGATTTCAACTGATTCAGGTGTTCACCGCGTGTCACGAGAGCTTTGCATAATGGACCTGGTCGTGAGCACGCGGCGAATGCACGCAATGGTCGTCGAACGTATCGGCGCGCAGGTAGTTTGCCGGGGAGACCGGCTGTGCCAGGTACAGTGTCACAGTAAAGAATTCAACGTCATTTCTTGAGGAAACCATGAGTGCTATCGTAGATATCATCGGTCGAGAGATTCTCGATTCGCGAGGCAACCCCACCGTCGAATGCGACGTGCTGCTCGAGTCTGGCACGATGGGCCGCGCAGCGGTGCCGTCGGGCGCGTCGACGGGTTCGCGTGAAGCGATCGAACTGCGCGATGGCGAAGCCGGCCGTTACGGCGGCAAGGGCGTACTGAAGGCCGTCGAGCACATCAACACCGAAATCTCCGAAGCGATCATGGGCCTCGACGCTTCCGAGCAGGCTTTCCTCGACAAGACCCTGCTGGAACTCGACGGCACCGACAACAAGTCGCGCCTCGGCGCGAACGCGATGCTGGCTGTGTCGATGGCCGTCGCGAAGGCTGCCGCTGAAGAAGCCGGCCTGCCGCTGTACCGCTACTTCGGCGGCTCGGGCGCGATGCAACTGCCGGTGCCGATGATGAACATCGTCAACGGCGGCGCGCACGCCAACAACAGCCTGGACATCCAGGAATTCATGATCGTGCCGGTCAGCCAGCCGACCTTCCGCGAAGCACTGCGCTGCGGCGCCGAAGTGTTCCACGCGCTGAAGAAGATTCTGTCGGACCGCGGCATGAGCACGGCCGTCGGCGACGAAGGCGGCTTCGCGCCGAACTTCGGCAGCAACGACGAATGCCTGTCGACCATCCTGCAAGCCATCGAGAAAGCCGGCTACCGCGCCGGTGAAGACGTGCTGCTCGCGCTCGACTGCGCAGCGAGCGAGTTCTACCACGACGGCAAGTACCAACTGGCCGGCGAAGGCCTGCAGCTGTCGTCGACGGAATTCGCTGACTATCTCGCGAACCTTGCCGACAAGTTCCCGATCGTGTCGATTGAAGACGGCATGCACGAAAGTGACTGGGCCGGCTGGAAGATTCTGACCGACAAGCTCGGCAAGAAGGTGCAACTGGTGGGCGACGACCTGTTCGTCACCAACACGCGCATCCTGAAGGAAGGCATCGAGAAGGGCATCGCCAACTCGATCCTGATCAAGATCAACCAGATCGGCACGTTGACGGAAACCTTCGCGGCAATCGAAATGGCCAAGCGCGCCGGTTACACGGCCGTGATCTCGCACCGTTCGGGCGAAACCGAAGATTCGACGATCGCGGATATCGCGGTCGGCCTGAATGCCGGTCAGATCAAGACGGGCTCGCTGTCGCGTTCGGACCGCATCTCGAAGTACAACCAGTTGCTGCGCATCGAAGAAGACCTCGGTGATATCGCCAGCTACCCGGGCAAGTCGGCGTTCTACAATCTGCGCTAATGGCTGGTTTGCAAGCGCTGACCGATGAGCCGGTTATCCTTCGTTTTTGATTGACCCCGCCGCCCTGCGTATAGCGCAGGGCGGCGTGTATTTATTGTGCTTACTTCATGCGGCTTGTCACTGCTGTCCTGATCGTTCTACTGGCGCTGATCCAGTACCCGCTCTGGTGGGGGCACGGCGGTTGGTTGCGCGTGCACGAGTTGCAGCAGCAACTGGCGCAGCAAGTGCAAAAGAATGCTGATTCGAAACTGCGCAACGAACGCATTCAGGGCGAAGTGCAGGATTTGCAGAACGGCACGGCCGCAGTCGAAGAGCGGGCGCGTTATGAAATGGGCATGGTGAAGGACAGCGAAGTGTTCGTGCAGTTCGTCTCGCCAAATGCGCCGTTGCCGACGGCGAACACGCCTTCGGTTACGACGTCCACGCGTGGTGAGATGTCCACCGCGCCGCTGCACGTGGTACCGAATCCGGAGTCGCGCGCGAAGCCGGATCGCAAGCACGGTGGTAAAGCGGCTGCTGAGAAAGACAAGAAGCCTGCGCATTGAGCTTCGCCGTAGCGCAACAACGGTTCAGTACGAAGGATGCAAAAAAGGCACGGTGAGAACCGTGCCTTTTTCTTTGGGCTCGCCGCCGCCCGTCGAACCTGGATTCTCGCCGCGTGCGTGAGTTTGCCGCCGCCTACCAGCCCCAGTACGGCCCGTAACCGATGCCGACACCTGTACCCCAGCCGTGTCCCCATCCACCGCCGTAATAGCTGCCGTACACGCTGACAGGCGGCGCGTAGTAACGCGACCACGCCTGTGCCGCATTTTCAGCGGCCATCGCCTGATTCTGCTCGGCCATCACTTGATGGTCGATCGCGTCATAGCGCTGGCGTTCTTCAGGCGTCAGCGGTTGGGCGGTGGCGGCCATGCCCGACTGATCGGCGGGCAGCCGGCTATAAATCGGCGACGGGCCCGGCGGGTCCATCACGCAGCCCGCAAGCGCGCCACTACCGACGAGGACAGCCAGCACAGCGACCGTGCGCGCACGGCGCAGCAGCGGTATCGGCGAAGTAGGGTAGTTCATGTCCGATCTCCATCGGTCGGATGCCTAAGCAAATCATGCGCCGCGCGCACCGCCAATGATCCAACCCAATGATGAAAGATACTGCGCCGCCCGGGCCCTGAAAAGGCAGCGGGCGGCGCGGTATTTTTACTGCCGTAATACAGACGTGACAAACCGCCGCTCGGCGCGCATGGAATCCGCGCGCCAACGAGCCGTTCAGTGCCGCTGGTCAGCCGCGGGCGTCACACCTTGTGAGAGCGCCTCGGCGACAAAAAGTTGCGCGACGTCGACCGGATCGAACTCATAACGCTGGTTGCAGAACTCGCAATGAATCTCGACATGGCCGCGCTCTTCGAGCACGCCGTCGACTTCCTCGCGGCCCAGCATCTTCAGCATGCCGCCGACTTTTTCGCGCGAACACGTGCACTCGAAACGCGCCGTGGCCGGTTCGAAATGCTGGACGTTTTCCTGCCAGAACAGACGGCGGAACACCGTTTCCGGTTCTTCCTTCAGCAGCTCGTCTTGCGACAGCGTGCCGCCCAACGTGCAGACGCGCTCCCACGTGTCCGCGTCCAGATCGCCCGGATGGGGGACGATGCCGCCGTCGCCCGGCAATTTTTGCAGCAACATGCCGACTGCGCGCTCGGTGTTCGCCGCGAGCCACAGGCGCGTGTCCAGCTGCTCCGAGTGATGCATGTAGTGCTCGAGCACTTCGGCCATCGAGTTGAGCGGGCCGTCCACGCCCGACAACGGCACGATACTTTGATAGGGCTGCTGACCGGGCTGCTTGTTGGCCGGATCGAGCGTGATCACGCAAC
The DNA here is from genome assembly GCF_046030175.1 of Paraburkholderia sp. RL17-373-BIF-A. Lineage (NCBI taxonomy): Bacteria > Pseudomonadati > Pseudomonadota > Betaproteobacteria > Burkholderiales > Burkholderiaceae > Paraburkholderia > Paraburkholderia sp. RL17-373-BIF-A. The sequence continues at coordinate 188,718 of NZ_JARESO010000005.1, read as the reverse complement.
GGCCGTGGCCGCTCGCGTTCAGCAGCTCGACCATGCTGGTCGTCTCGCCGATTACGTTGGCCGCTTCGCCGGACAGCTTGGCGGTCGCGCGCATCGACAGATCGGAGCTGCACTGCACCACCAGCATCTTGACCGGGCCATCGCCGAAAATCTGCATGATGAGCGTGCCGTCGAACTTGAGATTCGCCGACAGCAGCGCGCACGCGGCCATCATTTCGCCCAGAACCGTCCGCACCGGCGCCGGATAATCGCGGCGCGTCAGCACTTCCTGCCAGGTATTGCGCAGGGAAACGATCTCGCCGCGCACCGGCGCCGCGCTGAACATGAATTTTTGCAACTGGTCGCTCACAACTTTTCCTCGGTCGAATGACGCAGCGTAATGCCGCGCCGCGCGCCGCGCGCTCCGGCTGATTAGCCGATGCGCACGAGCTGCGCCTTGTAATAGTCGCGGCGCTCGGCATAGGTTGCCGCGCCGCGCTGCATGTTGGCGATATCCGTCTCGGTCAGTTCGCGCACCACCTTGGCGGGCGCGCCGAGAATCAGCGAATTGTCGGGAAATACCTTGCCCTCGGTGACGACGGCGCCCGCTCCGACCAGACAGTTGCGGCCGATTACCGCTCCATTCAAGACCACCGCTTGAATTCCGATCAACGAGCCTTCCTTGATCGTGCAGCCGTGCAGCATGACCTGGTGGCCGACCGTCACATTGGGCTCGATCGTCAGCGGAAAACCGGGGTCGGTGTGCAGCACGGCGTTTTCCTGCACGTTGCTGCCGGCGCCGATGGTGATCGGCTCGTTGTCGCCACGAATCGTCGCGCCGAACCAGACGCTGGCGTTCTCCCCGAGCGTCACGTTGCCGATGATGCTCGCCGAATCGGCGACGAAGACGCTTTCATGGATGGTCGGGGCGGCTTCGCCAAGCTTGTAAATGGTCACGGTGTCTCCTCTTGATCGGTCACTGCGCGTGCCGGACATTGCGCCGAACTGCCCGAAACGTCTTGCCACGCCGGGTTGTCGCGCCTCGCCGGCGCATCGGGCGCGTTGGATGGTCGAATCGAGTATTGTAAACGGTTGTGTGGTTGGGCCGCTTGGTCTGGCCGCAGGGGCGTTCGCCGCTTCGTTGGTCAGGCTGCCGGCCGCGCGGTTGCGGCGCGTGCTTTTGACGGCAGTATGCCAAAGCGTCGGTTGCCGCCGGCTTTGCCATTTCCTTAGCCATGCCGTTGTTGGCTTCCTTCATAGCTTCCCTTGCCGATCCGCTTGCCATGATGTCCGCTGTTTCGTCCGTTTCGCGTCATTCACCGGCCACTGAAACCGGGTGCGAGGCCCCTTGCGCGCGCACCGCAGCGCTCGCCGCATTGCGCGAAGCCGATCCGGCCGCCAAGGCCGCCGCGGCCCGCGCGCTCTACGCCGCGGTGCTCGACGGCAGCATGGCATGCGCCGCGGACCTCGAACTCGACGAACCGGCTGGCCTGCCGGGCCGTCCCGCGCGGCCCGAACTGGTCGATCCGCGCGGTTTGAAGCGGCGCAGCATGCAAGCGCCGCAAGGGCGCGCGGTTCTGCTGCACGCACTCGCGCACATCGAATTCAACGCCATCAATCTCGCGCTCGACGCGGTCTGGCGCTTCGGCGGCATGCCCGCCGCGTTCTATACCGACTGGCTCAAAGTTGCCGCCGAAGAGGCCTATCACTTCTCGCTGCTGACCGCGCGCCTCGCCGAATACGGCCACGTCTACGGCGATTTTCCGGCGCACGACGGTCTGTGGGACATGTGCGAGCGCACGCGCGGCGACGTGCTGGCGCGCATGGCGCTGGTGCCGCGCACGCTCGAAGCCCGCGGCCTCGACGCCTCGCCGCCGATCCGCGCGCGCCTGCTGCAGGCTGGCGATCAGGCGTCGGCGGCGATTCTCGACGTGATCCTGCGCGACGAAATCGGCCACGTGCTGATCGGCAATCGCTGGTTCCGCCATCTGTGCGACGGCAGCGGCCTCGACCCTCACGAGACTTACACGCGCCTCGCCGACCAGTATCACGCACCGAAATTACGTGGGCCGTTCAATTTCGAGGCGCGCCGCGACGCCGGTTTCGACGAAGCCGAACTGGCCGCTCTGGCAGCCCTGGCGGGCCTCGATGCGCCGGAAGCGCAGCCGCCGTCCGCCGGCGACTGAGACTTCCTTCACCACCCGACCCCGCGCATCGGCGGGCTATCTCGTTATAATCGAACGATCATTCTTTTTTGGCGTGCCGTTCATGAACACTTCGCAGTCTGAATTCGTCGCGGTGCGCGGCATCCGCTTGCATGTGCGGCGCTGGGGCAACCCCGACGCCCCGATGCTCTTCATGCTGCACGGCTGGATGGACGTGGCCGCCTCGTTCCAGTTCGTCGTCGACGCGCTGGGCGGCGACTGGCAGGTGCTGGCGCCCGACATGCGCGGCTTCGGCCTGTCGGACTGGCCGGTGGCGGAACGCGGCGGCGGCAACTACTGGATTCAGGACTACGTGGCCGACCTCGACGCCTTGCTCGACCACTACGCGCCGACCGGCGAAGTGAATCTGGTTGGCCACAGCATGGGCGCGAACATCGCGTGCGTGTATGCGGGCGTGCGGCCGGAGCGGGTGCGGCGGGTGGTCGACCTGGAAGGCTTCGGACTCGCGCCGTCGCACTCGGCACAAGCGCCCAAGCGCCTGCGCACCTGGCTCGATGAATTGCGTGATCCGCCGCAATTGAAGCGCTACGCGTCGCTCGACGACGTCGCCGCGCGCCTGATCAAGACCAATCCGCGGCTCGACCCGAAGCGCGCGCAATTTCTCGCGCAGCACTGGTCGAAGCCGGACGGCGAAGGGCGCTACATGCTGCTCGCCGATCCCGCGCACAAGCTGCGCGGCCCGGCGCTGTACCGTCTCGACGAAGTGATGGCGACGTGGCGCAAGGTGAGCGCGAAGGTCCTGCACGTGGAGGCCGCCAATTCGCCGACGCTCGCGCGGATCGCCGGCGAGATTCCTCTCGACGAATTCAAGGCGCGCTTTCAGGCGTTCCCCGACTGGCGCGAGAAGATCATCGACGAAGCGGGGCACATGGTGCATCACGACCAGCCGGAGCAGGTGGCCGCGCTGATCGAGGGATTCTGCGCGTAGGGCTTAAAAAAGTTTGAGGGTTCCCGAGGGGCTACCTTCGGGACGTCCGTTGTGAGATAGCTCTGCGTCCGCTTACTGCGTTGCAGTAAAATGAGTGCAGAACCTTTTCAAGACAACGATGAACGCCGACCTCCACTGTCACTCCACCGTTTCCGACGGCCAGTTCGCGCCGGCCGACGTCGCGCGCCGCGCGCACGCGGGCGGCGTGACGCTGTGGGCGCTCACCGATCACGATGAACTGGGCGGCCAGCACGAAGCCAGAAGCACCGCCGAGGCGCTCGGCATGGACTATCTGAGCGGCGTCGAGATCTCGGTGACGTGGGCGTCGCGCACGGTGCACATCGTTGGGTTGGGCATCGATCCGACCAGTTCGATCCTGATCGACGGTCTCGCGCGCACCCGCAACGGCCGCGCCGCGCGGGCGGAGGCGATCGGCGAACAACTGGCTACGCTCGGCATTCCCGACGCCTATCAGGGCGCGCTCAAATACGTGTCGAACCCGGACATGATTTCGCGCACGCATTTCGCGCGTTTCATGGTGGACAGCGGCTACGCCAGTTCCACCCAGGACGTGTTCACCCGCTATCTCGGCGACGGCAAACCGGGCTACGTGCCGCACCGCTGGGCCAAACTGGCCGACGCGGTCGGCTGGATCCAGGCTGCCGGTGGCGAAGCGATCATTGCGCATCCGGGTCGCTATGCTTACTCGCCGGTTGAGTTCGACGCGTTTTTCGCCGAATTCATCGATCTCGGCGGCAAGGCGATCGAGGTAGTGACGGGCAGCCATACGCCCGATCAATACCGCGAATATGCCGATGTCGCGCGCCGGTTCGGTTTCGAGGCGTCGCGCGGGTCAGACTTCCACGCACCCGGCGAAGGCCGCGTCGATCTCGGCACGCTGCCGCCGCTGCCCTCCGATCTGAAGCCCGTCTGGGAACGCTGGCTGTGATCGCGCCGTGCCGTCGCGGCACGTCATGCGCGAAAGCGGGCCGTGCGCCGCGCGTGCTTTCGTCCGATCTTCCGACCGGTGTTCAGCCGCAGTTCAATTTGCCGTCTATCCGCTTTCATCCGTGAGCCAACGTTAGTCGCCATGTCTCAATACTTTCGGCTTCATCCTGATAACCCGCAGCCGCGCCTCGTCAAGCAGGCCGTACAGATCATCAACGATGGCGGCGTGGTCGCGTTGCCGACGGATTCGAGCTACGCGCTCGCCTGCCATCTGGACGATAAGGACGCGGTCGAGCGTCTGCGACGTATTCGTGGACTCGACGAGAAGCAGTTGCTGTCGTTGCTGGTGCGCGACCTGTCGGAGCTCGCGAACTTCGCGATGGTGGACAACCGGCAATACCGGCTGATCAAATCGGTGACGCCGGGCCCCTACGTGTTCGTCCTGCAGGCCACCAAGGAAGTGCCGCGGCGTCTGTCGCATCCGTCGCGCAAGACCATCGGCCTGCGCGTGCCGGATCACGCGATCACGCTGGCGATTCTCGAAGAACTCGGCCAGCCGTTGCTCGGCTCGACGCTGATCATGCCGGGCGAAACCCAGCCGCTGAACGACCCGGAAGAAATCCGCGAGCGTTTGGAGAAGCAACTGGATCTGGTGATCGACAGCGGTCCGTGTGTGTGCGAGCCGTCCACGGTGATCGATCTGACCGGCGCGGAGCCGGTGCTGGTGCGGCCGGGGCGCGGTTCTCTCGCGCCGTTCGGCCTCGAAGAGACGGCATGAGTGAAAGCGGACAGACGCACGCAATCGCGTTGTTACAATAACGAGTTATGGATTCTTCCCTGATACAGACCATTGCGGTTTACGCGCTGCCGGTGATTTTCGCCATCACGCTGCACGAAGCCGCCCATGGCTACGTCGCGCGCTGGCTCGGCGACAATACCGCCTACGTGCTCGGCCGCGTCTCCGTCAATCCGATGCGGCACATCGACCCGCTCGGCACGATTGCGATTCCCTTGCTGCTGTACTTCGCCACCAGCGGTGCGTTCATGTTCGGCTACGCCAAGCCGGTGCCAGTCGCCTTCGGTAATCTGCGCAATCCGCGCTGGGGCAGTTTGTGGGTCGCAGCGGCGGGTCCGGGCTGCAACTTCGTGCAGGCGGTGATCTGGGGTCTGTTTGGTGTCGCACTCGCGGTGTCGAACGTGGACGAGCCGTTCTTCACGCGCATGGCGGGAGCGGGCGTCGGCGTGAATCTCGTGCTCGGCGTGCTCAACCTGTTTCCGCTGCCGCCGCTCGACGGCGGCCGTGTGCTGATGGCGCTGTTGCCGCCGCGGCAGTCCATCACGCTGTCGCGCCTCGAACCGTACGGGTTTTTCATCGTGATGGCGCTGGTCATGACGGGTACGCTGACGCGATACTGGTTGAACCCGCTGGTCACGATCGGCTACAGCGCGATCACCGCCATTCTGACTCCCCTTGTTTCGCTTTTCTAGATAACCATGTTCCCAGACCGTATCTTCTCCGGCATGCGGCCCACCGGGTCGTTGCACCTCGGCCACTATCACGGCGTGCTGAAAAACTGGGTGCGGCTGCAGTCCGAGTACCCGTGTTTCTTTTGTGTGGTCGACTGGCACGCGCTGACGACGCACTACGAAACGCCCGAAGTGATCGAAAAGAACGTCTGGGACGTGCTGATCGACTGGCTGGCCTCCGGGATCGATCCGGCACAGGCCACGCTGTTCATTCAGAGCAAGGTGCCCGAGCACGCCGAGCTGGCGCTGCTGCTTGGCATGAGCACGCCGCTCGGCTGGCTCGAACGCGTGCCGACCTACAAGGAGCAGCAGGAGAAGCTGAAGGACAAGGATCTGTCCACTTACGGCTTTCTCGGCTATCCGGTGCTGATGGCGGCGGACATTCTGCTGTATCGCGGCTCGCTCGTGCCGGTTGGTGAAGACCAGGTGCCGCACGTCGAAATGACGCGTGAAATCGCGCGCCGTTTCAACTACCTGTACGGCCGCGAACCGGGCTTCGAAGAGAAGGCCAACGACGCCGCGAAAAAGCTCGGCGGCAAGCGCGCCAAGCTCTATCACGAACTTCGCAACGCCTACCAGCAGGAAGGCGACGACGAAGCGCTCGAACAGGCGCGCGCCATGTTGCAGGAATCGCAAAGCCTGTCGATGAACGACCGCGAGCGCCTGTTCGGCTACCTCGAAGGTTCGCGCAAGATCATTCTGGTCGAGCCGCAAGCCATGTTGACGGAGGCGTCGCGCATGCCGGGCCTCGACGGCCAGAAAATGTCGAAGTCGTACGGCAACACGATCGGCCTGCGTGAAGACGCGGAGACCATCACGAAGAAAGTGCGCACCATGCCGACCGATCCGGCCCGCGTGCGCCGCACCGATCCGGGCGATCCCGACAAATGCCCGGTGTGGCAGCTTCACCAGGTCTACACGGACGAAGCCACCCACGAGTGGGTGCAGAAGGGCTGCCGGACGGCCGGCATAGGTTGCCTCGAGTGCAAGCAGCCGGTGATCGAAGGCATTCTGCGCGAGCAGCAGCCCATGCTCGAGCGCGCGCAGAAGTATATGGACGATCCGTCGCTGTTGCGCGCGATCGTCGCCGACGGCTGCGACAAGGCCCGCAGGTTCGCCACGGAAACCATGCGCGAAGTACGCGAAGCCATGGGCCTGTCGTACAACTGAGCCGCGCCGAAGTGATGAGCACTCCCGCTACCGCCATGCATGGAGTGGGCGAGCCGTCGCCCTGGGTGCGCGACTGGGCGCATCTGGTCGCGGCGGGCGGCGCGGTGCTCGATGTCGCGTCCGGGGCGGGGCGGCATGCGCGGTTCTTTGCGTCGCTGGGGCATCCGGTGACCGCCATCGACCGCGACACGGCGGCGCTCGACGCGCTACGCGACGAGCCGCTCGTCACCCCGCTCGAAGCCGACCTGGAAGGCGCCGCGTGGCCGTTGCCCGCTGACGCGAAATTCGCCGCCGTCGTGGTGACGAACTACCTGCACCGGCCGCTCTTTCCGCAGTTGTTGCGCGCGCTCGCGCCCGGCGGCGTACTGGTTTACGAGACCTTCGCGCAAGGAAACGAAAGCGTCGGCAAACCCTCTAATCCGGCGTTTCTGCTGGCGCCCGGCGAGCTTCTCGAGCGCGTGCGCGGCCAGCTCCGGGTGGTCGTTTTTCAGGACGGTTTTCTCGCGCAGCCGCGCCCGGCCTACGTCCAGCGGATCTGCGCAATTCTGGAAGCGGAGCGCTCAGACGATCCCGCGCAGGCGGCATCTCCGCCTTGTTACGAGTTGGCTGGCTAATCCGCTACAATCGCGGTTTACCTGATCAAATTCATGGCGTTTCATGACTAACGGCAACCACAGCAGCAACGACAGCGTTCAGATTCGCGGCAGCATTCCTGCCATCATCACCCCGATGCTCGAAGACGGCAGCCTCGATCTGCCGGCGTTTCGCAAACTGATCGACTGGCACGTCGCGGAGGGCACGAACGCTCTCGTCGTGGTCGGCACGAGCGGCGAGTCGGCCACGCTGTCGGTCGAAGAACACGTGCTGATGGTTAAGACCGCGGTCGAGCACACGGCGGGCCGGATTCCGGTGATCGCCGGCTCGGGCGGCAATTCCACGACCGAAGCCATCGAACTCACCCAGCAGGCCAAGGAAGTCGGCGCCGACGCCACGCTCCAGGTCGTGCCGTACTACAACAAGCCGACGCAGGAAGGCATCTACCGCCACTTCGCGAAGATCGCCGAAACCGTCGATCTGCCGGTGATTCTGTATAACGTGCCGGGCCGCACCGTTGCGGACATGAGCAACGAAACGATTCTGCGCTGCGCGCAGGTGCCGGGCATCATCGGTGTGAAGGAAGCGACCGGCAATATCGATCGCGCCGCGCATCTGATCAAATCCGCGCCGGCGCACTTCGGCATCTACAGCGGTGACGATCCCACCGCGATCGCGCTGATGCTGCTCGGCGGCCACGGCAACATTTCGGTCACCGCCAACGTCGCGCCGCGCGCGATGAGCGAGCTCTGCAAGGCCGCCCTGGCCGCGGACGCGAAGACCGCGCGTGAGATTCATCTGAAACTCCTGTCGTTGCATAAGAACCTGTTCATCGAATCGAATCCGATTCCGGCCAAATGGGCACTGCAGCAACTGGGTCGTGTGCAGGGCGGAATCCGCCTGCCGCTCACGCCGCTCGACGCGCAATACCACGAAGTGGTGCGCGGCGCGCTGCGCGAAGCGGGCCTGCTGGGCTAGGCGGATATCGTCCGCGGCACCCGCCAGCGCCAACGAAAGCCTGCCACCGGCACTCCCTTAACCGACGTCGATCCAGCCCACGTTCCCTGCACACAGAACCAAGGCACCGCGTTCCAGCATCACGAAGGACCTCATGAAACGTTCCGCACTTTCCCTCCACGCAACCCGCATGGCGGCGCTGGCGCTTGCCCTCACGACGCTCGCCGGCTGTGACACGCTGAACGACTGGTTTGCTTCCGACCGCGTCAACTACAAGGGCGCGGCCAGCGCGCCGCCGCTTGCCGTTCCGAACGATTTGAGCACCACCAAGACCGACGAGCGCTACGTCGCTCCGCCGGCCAATCTGGCGCTGGGCGGTGCGCAGACGCGCGCGGTCACGGCCGCCGGCAATTCGACCGAAGGTCAGCCGAACGCGCAGGATCCGCTCGGCATGCATATCGAACGCGACGGCGATCGCCGCTGGCTGGTCGTCGACGGCCGCTCGCCGGACCAACTCTGGCCGCAGTTGCAGGAGTTCTGGCAGGAGAACGGCTTCGTGCTGAAGACCGACGCGCCGGCCACCGGCATCATGACGACCGACTGGGCGGAAAACCGCGCCAACATTCCGGACGACTGGTTCCGCCGCACTGTCGGCAAGGTCATCGACTTCGCGTATTCGTCGGGCACGCGTGACAGCTTCCGCACGCTCGTGTCGCGTGCGCCGGGCGACACGACCGACATCTCCATTACGCACAGCGCCATGGAGGAAGTGTTGACCGGGCAGGACAAAACGTCGTCGCGTTGGGAAGAGCGCCCGCGCGATCCGGCGCTCGAGGCGCTGTTCCTCACCAAGCTGATGCAGAAGTTCGGCCTGACCGAAGCGCAATCGAAGCAGTTGTTGACTGACGCGCGTACGGCCGTCGCGCCGACCACGATCGATCAGAGCGCGGGCGCATCCACGCTCGACCTGCAGGAGTCGTTCGACCGCGCGTGGCTGCGCGTGGGCCTGGCGCTCGACCGCACGAACTTCACCGTCGACAACCGCGACCGCGCGAAGGGCATCTACTACGTGCGCTACGCGGACTCGATGCAGGAACTGAAGAAGGAAGGGCTGCTCGGCAAGCTGTTCTACAGCGGCAATTCGTCGAAGAAGCCGGGTCAGGAATTCCTCGTCAACGTGCGCTCGAAGGGCGACACGGTGACCCAGGTGGCGGTGCTGACTGCGAACGGGCAGGTCGACAATTCGTCCGACGCGCAGCGCATCGTGACGCTGCTGCACGCGCAACTGAACTAAACGGACCGTGAGGTTCGCGAGTCTCGGTAGCGGCAGTGAAGGCAATGCCTTGCTGGTGGAAGCGCAAAGCGGCGCGACCACCACGCGTGTGCTGCTCGACTGCGGTTTCTCGGCCAAGGAAGTCGAGCGGCGTCTGACGCGGCTCGGCGCGAGCGTCGAAGGTCTCGACGCGATTCTGATCACGCATGAACATAGCGACCACATTGGCAGCGCGCTGACGCTGGCGCGCAAGTGGTCGATTCCGTTGTACATGAGCTGGGGTACCGCCCGCGCGGTGGGCGCCGACGAAGCCGATGTCGACCTGCAGGTGTTGTGGGGCGACGAAGCGGTGGCGATCGGCGACCTCAGTATTCTCCCTTACACCGTTCCGCACGACGCCCGCGAGCCGCTGCAATACGTGCTCTCGAACGGCGCGAGCCGGCTCGGCGTGCTGACGGATGTCGGCACGTCCACGCCGCATATCAGCTCGGTGCTGAGCGGCTGCGACGCGCTGGTGCTCGAATGCAATCACGACGTGCGGATGCTGGCGGGCAGCCGCTATCCGCAGTCGCTGAAGGCGCGCATCGGTGGCAATCAGGGGCATCTGAACAACGACGCGGCGGCTGACATTCTGGCCTCGCTTGATCGATCGCGGTTGCGCCATCTGGTTGCCGCGCATCTGAGCCAGCAGAACAATTTGCCAGAGCTGGCGCAAGCCGCCATGGCCGGTGTGCTGGGCGCGGCGCCGACGGAAGTGGTGGTGGCGTCGCAGGATGAGGGGTTTGCGTGGCTGAGCGTGTGATCCGCGTCTGATGCTCGATTTCCGGCGCTTCTGACGCCGCGGCGGATGAAAAAAGCCCATAACGATCGCTCGTTATGGGCTTTTTCTTTCAGGGCGAGACGTTCGAACGCCGCCCCCCGAAGCAAGCTTAGTTGCGGTTGCCGCCGAAGATACCGAGCAGCGCCAGCAGGTTGACGAACACGTTGTACAGGTCCAGGTAGATCGCGAGCGTGGCGGTGATGTAATTCGTCTCACCGCCGTTCACGACGCGCTGAACGTCGAACAACATGTAGGCCGAGAAAATCACGATGGCCATGACCGAGACCGTCAGCATCAACGCCGGCAGATGCAGGAACACGTTCGCGACCGATGCGAGCAGCAGCACGATCACGCCCATGAACAGCCACTTGCCGAGGCCCGAGAAATCACGCTTGCTGACCGTGGCGATGGTCGCCATCGACGCAAAGATCACACCAGTGCCACCGAAGGCGAGCATGATCAGCGACGGGCCGTTCGAAAAACCGAGCACGAAGCTCAGGATGCGCGACAGCATCAGGCCCATGAAGAACGTGAAGCCGAGCAGCACGAACACGCCGGCCGCGCTGTCTTTGGTCTTCTGGATGGCGAACATGAAGCCGAAGGCGATCGCGAAGAACGCCAGCATGCTCATGGCCGGACTCGTGGCGGCGAACAGCGAGAAACCGGTGGTGAGGCCCACCCACGCGCCAAGCACTGTCGGAATCATGGACAGCGCGAGCAGCCAGTAGGTGTTCCGTAGCACGCGGTTACGCGTTTCGACCGTGCTGACCGCGCCATTGCGGCCAAAGCTATACGGATGTTCGTTCATGGTCTCTCCTTACCTCAGAAGCGTGATGCGTATGGTTGTGAAGCGGGTTGTGGCGAGTCGGGCTGCGCCGGTGGGAATGTCTGTCGCCGGCCGCGGCGCTCTCATCCCTAAGATTGGCGCGCGGGCAGGGAGTTTCAATGCCCGGAAAATACCGACACCGCCTACGCTACCAGTATTCGGAAACTCCTGCTTGGAGTCTTTCAATGTTGTAAGGGTTCAATCGCAATCATACACGGGAACATGCTACAATAGCGGATTCATTTGAATCTGTAACCTCTTAATTTTTTGGAGTTTTTATGGCGATCGAACGCACCCTGTCGATTATCAAGCCGGACGCAGTGGCCAAGAACGTGATCGGCCAGATCTACAGCCGTTTCGAAAACGCTGGTCTGAAGATCGTGGCTTCGCGCATGGTTCACCTGTCGCGCGCCGACGCGGAGAAGTTCTACGCCGTGCACGCAGCACGTCCGTTCTTCAAGGACCTGGTCGATTTCATGATCTCGGGCCCGGTCGTCGTGCAAGCGCTCGAAGGCGAAAACGCCATCCTGAAGCACCGTGACCTGATGGGTGCAACGGACCCGAAGAAGGCGGAAAAGGGCACGATCCGCGCCGACTTCGCCGACAGCATCGACGCGAACGCAGTGCACGGTTCCGACGCGGCTGAAACGGCTGCCGTCGAAATCGCGTTCTTCTTCCCGCAAGTGAACGTCTACTCGCGTTAAGCAGGACTTGCCTCGCGCGATTCGTGCAGCCGACTGGATTTATCGCACGAATCGCCCGGCAAAGTAGTAAGGTAAAAGCAGCAGGAATGGGCGCGAACGGCATTGCGTTCATGCAGCTTGTTGCATGAACGTAGTCTCGCACTGAAATGGCAGGATTCGATATGACGAGCAGTCCCACCGTCAACCTTCTCGACCTCGACGCCCAAGGGCTGGTCGCCTACTGCGACAGCCTGGGCGAGAAGCCGTTTCGCGCCAAGCAATTGCAGCGCTGGATTCACCAATACAACGCTGCCGACTTCGACGGCATGACCGATCTCGCGAAGTCCTTGCGCGAAAAGCTAAAGGGGCGCGCCGCGATCTCGATGCCGGGCATCGTCAGCGACCATATTTCGACCGACGGCACACGCAAGTGGCTGATCGACGTCGGCAACAGCAACGCGGTTGAAACCGTCTACATTCCCGAAGAAACGCGCGGCACGCTGTGCGTGTCGTCGCAGGCCGGGTGCGCGGTCAACTGCCGTTTCTGTTCGACCGGCAAACAGGGTTTCTCCCGCAATCTCACCACCGGCGAAATCATCGGCCAGCTGCGCATGGCTGAGTTCGCGCTGCGCGCATCGCGCGGCGTGGACGGCGGCCGCGCCACGGGTGGCGACGGCAAGGGTGAGCGGGTCGTCACGAACGTCGTGATGATGGGCATGGGCGAGCCGCTGCTCAATTACGACGCGGTCGTGCCGGCCATGCGCCTGATGCTCGACGACAACGCCTATGGCCTGTCGCGCCGCCGTGTCACGCTGTCCACCTCGGGCGTCGTGCCCATGATGGACCGGCTCGGCGCCGATCTGCCGGTGGCGCTCGCGGTCTCCTTGCATGCGCCCAGCGATCCGCTGCGCGACATGCTGGTGCCGCTGAACAAGAAGTACCCGCTGCGCGAACTGATGGCGGCTTGCCAGCGCTATCTGAAGGTCGCGCCGCGCGACTTCATTACGTTTGAATATTGCATGCTCGACGGCGTGAACGACAGCGAAGCGCAAGCGCGCGAATTGCTCGCTGTCACGCGCGACGTGCCGTGCAAGTTCAACCTGATTCCGTTCAATCCGTTCCCCGAATCGGGCCTCATCCGCTCGAAGCCGGAACAGATCAAACGGTTTGCACAAGTGTTGATGGACGCGGGCGTCGTCACCACGGTGCGTAAGACACGCGGCGATGATATCGACGCTGCCTGCGGTCAGTTGGCCGGCGCGGTGAAAGACCGCACACGGCTCGCTGAGCGCACCGGGAAGGCAGCGAAGATCATCGAGGTTCGCGCCGTGTAATCGTGCGGGGATGGCAGGGTGCCGGCGTTCGGAGAAAGCTCCGCGAACGTGCGACAGCCTGCTGTGCCGGTGTCGATTGAAAAGAAAGTTTGCAGAAGCGATCGGAAGCGGCGCACAAGGCCGCACATTTTGTTATAAACGGTCTGCGATTCGGACGTGAGGCTTGAGGCCGTCCGGGTTGCACAAGTGAAAAAGAATCGACGCGAAAGGATTTGGGATGAGTGAGCCGCAGCACCCGCAGCCGCAGGACACAGACACGAACGAAGGCCATCCGGCGCCAGTCGCACGGGCGGCGGTGCAGCCTGTTGTGCAGCCGGGCATGGATTCGTTGGCGGCGGCTGGCGCGCGCTTGACCCAATTGCGTGAATCGAAAGGTTGGACGATCGACGACGTGTCAGCGCGTCTGAAGGTGTCCGCCATCAAGCTGCGCGCGCTCGAATCGGGCGACATCAGCCACTTGCCGGACACGACCTTCGCGTTGGGCGTGGTGCGCAGCTACGCGAAGATGCTCGGCGCCGATCCCACGCCGTTCACGGCGGCATTGCGCCGCGAAAAGGGTGTGCCCGCGCCGGATCTGTCGATGCCGGCATCGTCGGGTAGAGATTTGCCGCGCGGCAAGGTATCGCTCTCGCTGGGCGGCAGTGGGCAGAAGAGCCGCTCATGGTTGTGGGGTGTGGCGGCGGTGATCGTCGCGGTGATTGCGCTCGGCATGTGGCATACCAATGGCGGCGATTCGTCGGCGTGGCTTGCACGATTGAAAGCGAGCGCGAGCGGTGCCGCTGGCGGCGCGACCGGCGCATCGGGCGCGGTGGCGCAGGGTCAATCGGCAGGTTCGGAAGCCACCGCGGAAGTGGCTGCTTCGGCGCCGGACACGCAGGCAGCAGCAGACAACGCAGCGTCGGCTACGCCGATGCCCGCGCCGCTCGCCACCGGCGCGGCGCCTTCGTCGGCGCCGGCAGTCACGGCAATGGCGGCCGCGCCTAAGGCTGCCGCCACGCTGGGCGCGAGCACGCCGACGGTGGTCGCGGGGGCGTCGGCGGCAACGGTGACGCCGGCTGCAGGTCAGTCGATCGTTGCGTTGAGCGTAAAACAGGACAGCTGGTTCAGCGTGCGTGGCAAAGATGGCAAGGAAGTGTTTTCCGGCCTCGTGCACGCGGGCGATACCAAGGAAGTAACGGGCGAAGCGCCGTTCAAGGTCACGGTCGGCAACAGGGCCGGTCTCGACTCGCTGACGCTCGATGGCCAGCCGGTCGATCCCGCAAAATATGCGGCGGCCAAAGGCAACGTGGCGCGCTTCGCGCTGCCTTGACAGATACGGTATGCGCCGCGGCCAACCGGTCCGCGGCGCTTTTTCAATTCAGGCGCTACGTCTTTTGTGTAGCGCATGCGGCGTAAATGGGTTTTTCGATGCAATCCGAAGCTCAATCCCAATCCAGTAGCAAGATCGTTTCCAACGAGCCGGTGTTCGGCGGGCAGGCCGCGCGGCGCAAGTCGCACGCGGTCGACGTCCGTTGGGGCGGCCAGCTCGTCACCATCGGTGGCGACGCACCCGTGCGCATCCAGTCGATGACCAACACGGATACCGCGGACGCCATCGGCACCGCGATCCAGATCAAGGAACTGGCGCAAGCCGGCTCGGAACTGGTGCGTATCACGGTGAACACGCCGGAAGCGGCTGCGGCCGTGCCGGCCGTGCGCGAGCAGCTCGATCGCATGGGTGTGTCGGTGCCGCTGGTCGGGGACTTCCATTACAACGGCCATCTGCTGTTGCGCGATTACCCCGCGTGCGCGGAGTCGCTGTCCAAGTACCGGATCAATCCGGGCAACGTGGGCCACGGTGCAAAGCGCGACACGCAGTTCGCGCAGATGATCGAAGCCGCGGTGAAGTACGACAAGCCAGTGCGTATCGGCGTCAACTGGGGCAGTCTCGATCAGGACCTGCTCGCGAAGATGATGGACGAGAACGCCGCGCGTTCCACGCCGTGGGAAGCGCAAAGCGTGATGTACGAAGCGCTCATTCAGTCGGCGATCGGCTCGGCGGAGCGGGCGGTCGAACTCGGTCTGTCGCGCAATCAGATCATTCTGTCGTGCAAGGTCAGCGGCGTGCAGGATCTGATCGCCGTGTACCGCGAACTGGCGCGCCGTTGCGACTTCGCACTGCATCTCGGTTTGACCGAGGCGGGCATGGGGTCGAAGGGCATCGTGGCATCGACGGCGGCGTTGTCCGTGTTGCTGCAGCAAGGCATCGGCGACACGATCCGCATCTCGCTCACGCCGGAACCGGGCGCCTCGCGCACCGGCGAAGTGATCGTCGGTCAGGAAATCCTGCAGACCATGGGTCTGCGCTCGTTCACGCCGATGGTGATCGCGTGTCCGGGTTGCGGCCGTACCACCAGCACGCTGTTCCAGGAACTGGCGTCGCAAATCCAGACCTATCTGCGCACGCAGATGCCGGTGTGGCGCGATCAATATCCTGGTGTCGAGAAGATGCACGTCGCGGTGATGGGTTGCATCGTCAACGGTCCGGGCGAATCGAAGCAGGCGAATATCGGTATCAGCCTGCCGGGTTCGGGCGAGAACCCGGCCGCGCCGGTGTTCATCGACGGCGAGAAGGTGAAGACGCTGCGTGGCGAAAACATCGCGCAAGAATTCCAGCAAATCGTGAGTGACTACGTCGAGCGCCGCTATGGCCGCGCCGAAGCGCTCAACTAAACATCGGCTATCGAAGACAGATGAACGAACAGAAGAAAAAGCTCGAAAAGCTCTCCGGCGTGAAGGGCATGAACGACATCCTTCCGCAGGAAGCCGGGCTGTGGGAATTTTTCGAAACGACCGTCAAGTCAATGCTGCGTTCGTACGGATACCAGAATATTCGTACGCCGATCATCGAGCATACGCAGCTGTTCAAGCGCGGTATCGGTGAAGTGACTGACATCGTCGAGAAAGAGATGTACAGCTTTACCGACGCGCTGAACGGTGAAAATCTGACCATGCGCCCGGAAAATACGGCAGCGGTGGTGCGCGCGGCGATCGAACACAACATGCTGTACGACGGCCCGAAGCGCCTGTGGTACATCGGCCCGATGTTCCGCCATGAGCGTCCGCAGCGCGGCCGCTATCGCCAGTTTCATCAGGTCGGCGTGGAAGCGCTCGGCTTTGCCGGTCCGGACGCCGACGCTGAAATCATCATGATGTGCCAGCGTCTGTGGGACGATCTCGGCCTGATGGGCATCAAGCTCGAAATCAACTCGCTGGGCCTCGCGGAAGAACGCGCGGCGCACCGCGTGGAATTGATAGCGCACCTCGAAAAGCACATGGACGTGCTCGACGAAGAAGCGAAGCGCCGTCTCTACACGAACCCGCTGCGTGTGCTCGATACGAAGAATCCGGCCATGCAGGAAGTCGCGCAAAACGCGCCTAAGCTGATCGATTTTCTCGGCGAAGAATCGCGCGCGCACTTCGAAGGTTTGCAGCGCATTCTGAAGGCGAACAACATTCCGTTCACGATCAATCCGCGTCTCGTGCGCGGTCTCGATTATTACAATCTGACCGTGTTCGAATGGGTGACCGACAAGCTCGGCGCGCAGGGCACCGTCGCGGCCGGCGGCCGTTACGATCCGCTGATCGAGCAACTCGGCGGCAAGCCCACGGCGGCATGCGGCTGGGCCATGGGCGTCGAGCGGATTCTCGAATTGCTGAAAGAAGAGCAGCTCGTGCCGGAAGATGAAGGTTGCGACGTGTACGTGGTCCATCAGGGCGACGCGGCGCAAGAGCAGGCCTTCATCATCGCCGAGCGTCTGCGCGACACCGGCCTCGACGTGATCCTGCATTGCAGTGCCGACGGTCAGTCGGCCAGCTTCAAATCGCAGATGAAACGTGCCGACGCAAGCGGCGCGGCCTTCGCCGTGGTGCTCGGCGAAGACGAGATCGCGAACGGCACGGTCGGCGTGAAACCGCTGCGCGATACAAATGCTAACGGCGGTAAAAACGAGCAACAAAACGTGCCGGCCGAAGACTTGACCGAATTTCTAATCAATGCGATGGTTGCAACCGCCGAAGACGGCGACGACTGATCGCGATGTCGTCGAGCCGGTTGGTTCCCAATCGGGTTCGACACGCACACGTAGCAAGAAAGAGGAAATCGCCGGGCAATGAGTTACCACGACGAACAAGAATCGATTGAAGGTCTGAAGGCATGGTGGGCGCAGTGGGGCAATGCAACCACATGGATCGTGTTGGTGGCGCTGGTGGCCGCGGCCGGCTGGAACGGCTGGAATTTCTGGCAGCGGCGCGAGGCGGCGGAAGCCGCCGTGCTGTATGACCAGGTGCAGCAAGCCGTGGCATCGGGCGACAAGGCGAAGATTACGCGCGTCGCCACCGACATGGAAGACAAGTTCAGCCGCACCGCGTATGCGCAGATGACCGCGCTGGGCGCCGCGAAGGCGCTGTACGCCGCCGGCGACGAAGCTGCCGCGAAGGCGCAACTGCAATGGACCATCGATCACGCGAAAGATGACGAGTTCAAGCAGATCGCCAAGCTGCGCCTCGCTTCGCTGCTGCTCGACGACAAGGCTTACGACCAGGGCCTCGCGCTGCTCGCCGAACCGCAGTCCGACGCGTTCAAAGGCATCGTGGCGAACGGCCGCGGCGATCTGCTCGCCGCTCAAGGCAAGCGCGACGATGCGCGCGCGGCCTACAAGCTGGCCCTCGACTCGTTGTCGAAAAACGATAGTTCGGCACGCCAGTTGATTCAGTTCAAGCTGGACGCGCTGGGCGGCTGATCGCCGCATATGAGCGCCACAATCAGCGCCGCATGCGACGACCAACCGGTCTCCTTTAATTAATTTCCTGAATGCTTCGTCCACCGATGAATCTGCTGAAACGTTACGCTGTGCCCGTTGCCTGTGCGATGACCGTGCTCACCATGGCGGCTTGCTCATCCACGAAAGACGAGCGCCGCGTGCCGACGCCGCTCACCGAGTTCAAACCCGTGCTCGACGTGCAGCAGGCCTGGAAGGCGAGCGTCGGTAAGGCAGGGCGTTACCTGTTCTCGCCGGTTGCGGTCGGCAATGCGGTGTACGCGGCTGGCGCAAACGGTTCGGTTGCGAAGATCGACGCGCAGACCGGTCAGGACGTTTGGCGCGTCAAGCTGCACGACGACCTCTCGGCAGGTGTCGGCAGCGACGGCACGCTCACGGCGGTCGGCGGCCTGAAGGGCGACGTCTACGTGCTCGGCGCGGACGGCAAGCAACTGTGGACCGCCAAGGCGCCGGGCGAGATCATTTCGCCGCCGCTCGTCGGCAACGGCCTCGTGGTGGTGCGTACGGTCGACGGTCAGATCGTCGCGTTCAACGCGCAAACCGGCGAGCAGAAGTGGAACTACCGCAATCGCGCGGTGCCGCTCAATCTGCGCGTGTCGTCGGGTATGACGTTCGCGGGCGACGCGGCGGTGCTGGCCGGTTTCCCGGGCGGCGCGTTCGCGGCGATCAACCTGCAAACGGGCGACAACTACTGGCAAACGCCGGTGTCCTATCCGAAGGGCGTGACGGAAGTGGAGCGTATCAACGACGTGACCGGTCCGCCCACGCTGGTCGGCTCGGAAACCTGCGCTGTGACGTTCCAGGGCCAGATTGGGTGTTTCGACGCGAACTCGGGCCGCGCTGTGTGGGAAAAGGCGTTCTCCAGCACGAGCGGTCTGGCGCAGGATGACAGCGCCGTGGTCGCGGCGGACGACTGGTCGGTGGTATCGGCGTTCGACGTTAGCAGCGGCGCGCCGCTGTGGAAGAACGACAAGCTGAAGAACCGCGACCTGAGCGTGCCGTTCATTCTGGGTCACGCCGCGGTACTGGGTGACTATCAGGGTTACGTGCACTTCCTGTCCCGCGACGACGGTACGCTCGTCGCGCGCGTGAAGACCGACGGCAGCCCGATTACCGCGGCGCCGGTGCTCGCCGGCGAAACGCTGGTGGTGCTGACGCACGACGGCGATCTGTACGGCTACCGCCCGCGCTGATCGCGCGAGGCAATCGCCGTCTGGCGTGCAGGCCGGCTTCGCCGGCCGCACGCGTTTTTGTCGAGTTTTCCGTTTGAGTTGTAGTTGCAGGGCAGAGTGAGCAGAAGAATTCGCCGGACTGGCTGGTCCGGCAAGTCGGATCAGACATGGCGCACGGGCCCACGTGGCCATCGGTGGTTGCTTGCGGCACCACCTTCGGCGGCATCCCCGCACGTACCGCAAAGAATCGTATTCGAACTGGCGTGCGAGCCGTCGAGCAGTAAAGACTGAACCTGGCGGCCCCATGGCGCCGCCCATACAGCCAAACCCCCGTCCGCCCGGGTGCGCATATTGACAGCACATCCGGGGCTGGCCGAATTCGTGATAATTTTCGTCAAACGCTGCCGTGTAGCGGCCGCATGGCGTCGCTACGCGGGCGGTCGATTTCGATCCCGCGTTTCACCGTGAACAACATCTGATGAAACCCGTTATTGCCCTTGTTGGGCGCCCCAATGTGGGGAAATCCACGCTGTTCAACCGGCTCACGCGCTCGCGTGACGCGCTGGTTGCCGACCTGCCCGGTCTCACGCGCGATCGCCATTACGGCGAAGGGCGCACCGGCGAGCGGCCGTATCTGGTCGTCGACACCGGCGGTTTCGAACCGGTCGCGAAAGACGGCATCCTGCACGAAATGGCGCGTCAAACCCGCCAGGCGGTCGAGGAATCGGACATCGTCGTGTTCATCGTCGACGGCCGCAATGGCCTCGCGCCGCAGGACAAATCGATCGCCGACTATCTGCGCAAGGTCGGCCGGCCGATTTTCCTCGTCGTCAACAAGGCGGAGGGCATGAAGTACACCACCGTCGCCGCCGACTTCTACGAACTCGGCTTGGGCGACCCGCGCGCGATTTCCGCGGCGCACGGCGACGGTGTCACCGAAATGATCAACGAGGCGCTCGAAGTCGCCTACGCCGGTCAGCCTGAAGAAAACGACGACGAGAAAGCCACGCGCGGCGTGAAGATCGCGATCGTCGGCCGTCCGAATGTCGGCAAGTCGACTTTGATCAACGCGCTGGTGGGCGAAGAGCGCGTGATCGCGTTCGACATGCCGGGCACCACGCGCGATTCGATCTACGTCGATTTCGAACGCGGTGGCAAGCCGTACACGCTGATTGACACCGCCGGTCTGCGCCGCCGCGGCAAAGTGTTCGAAGCGATCGAGAAATTCTCGGTGGTGAAGACGCTGCAGTCGATCTCCGACGCCAACGTCGTGATCCTGCTGCTCGACGCGCGCCAGGACATTTCGGAGCAGGACGCGCACATTGCCGGCTTCGTGGTGGAACAGGGCCGCGCGCTGGTGGTGGGCGTGAACAAGTGGGACGGTCTCGATCCGCATGTGCGCGAGCGCACCAAGGCGGACCTCGAGCGCAAACTAAAATTTCTCGACTTCGCCAAATTCCATTTCATTTCCGCCGCGGAAAAAACAGGGATCGGCCCGTTGATGCGCTCCGTCGACGACGCCTACGCAGCCGCCATGGCCAAGCTGCCGACGCCGAAGCTCACGCGCGCATTGATCGATGCCGTGGAATTCCAGCAGCCGCGCCGCCGTGGTCCGGTGCGCCCGAAACTGCGTTACGCGCACCAGGGCGGTCAGAACCCGCCGATCATCGTGATTCACGGCAACGCGCTCGACGCGATCACCGAAACATACAAACGGTACCTGGAAAACCGCTTCCGGGAAACTTTCAAGCTGACTGGGACTCCATTGCGCATAGAGTTCAGATCGTCGACGAACCCTTACGCGGACAAAGGCTAGATTCAGGCTGAAACCCGCGTGTGTGCTGGCTTTGGCCGCCTGGCCAGGTCTCTCGCGCAAAAATGAAAATCGGCTATAGTGTAGCGGTTGACGGTGGATCTCTTTTTCTTCCTCGTCAATTAAGTCAACCTGCAAAAAAATACGGAGTTTGCTATGAGCAACAAAGGGCAATTGTTACAAGACCCGTTTTTGAACGCACTGCGTAAAGAGCATGTGCCGGTGTCGATCTACCTGGTCAACGGCATCAAGCTTCAAGGGAACATTGAATCGTTCGACCAGTACGTCGTGTTGCTCCGGAATACGGTCACCCAGATGGTCTACAAGCACGCAATCTCGACAGTCGTGCCAGCCCGTCCGGTGAATTTCCACCCGGATTCTGAACAGTCCTAACCCCCGTCGCGGCCGGCGTAACGTCGCCCGTTGGCGATTACTCCCGGCCGCCTCATTTTGATACCCTCCAATTTGATCAATGCAGCGCTTGTCGGCATCGACTTCGGTAAGATCGATTTCGAAGCCAGCCTAGAAGAACTCAGCCTGCTCGCGCAAAGCGCGGGCGCGAATCCCTTAGTCACCCTCACCGGGCGCCGGTCCAGCCCCGATGCCAAGATGTTCGTCGGCAGCGGCAAGGCCGAAGAACTGCGCCTTGCGTGTGAGGCGAACGACATCGAACTCGTCATTTTCAATCACGCTCTGGCGCCTGCGCAGCAGCGCAATCTGGAGCAGGCGCTTAATCGGCGCGTGATCGATCGCACGAGTCTGATCCTCGACATCTTTGCGCAGCGCGCCCGCAGCCATGAAGGCAAGCTGCAGGTGGAACTCGCGCAGCTGCAGTATCTGTCGACGCGACTAATCCGCGCATGGACCCACCTGGAACGGCAAAAAGGCGGTATCGGTTTGCGCGGCCCTGGCGAAACGCAGCTCGAAACCGACCGCCGTTTGATCGGCGAGCGCATCAAGGCGCTCAAGACGCGGCTCGAGAAATTGCGCCGTCAGCACGGCACGCAGCGCCGCGCGCGCAGCCGCAATCAGACCATGTCCGTATCGCTCGTCGGCTATACGAACGCGGGCAAATCCACGCTCTTCAACGCGCTCACCAAGGCCCAGGCGTACGCCGCCGACCAGTTGTTCGCGACGCTGGACACCACCTCGCGGCGCGTCTATCTCGGCGACGAAGCGGGGCAGGTGGTGGTGTCGGATACGGTCGGTTTCATCCGCGAACTGCCTCACCAACTGGTGGCGGCGTTTCGCGCCACGCTCGAGGAAACCATTCACGCCGATCTGCTGCTGCACGTGGTCGATGCATCGAGCGCGGTGCGGCTCGACCAGATCGATCAGGTGAACGAGGTGTTGCACGCAATCGGTGCAGACACGATCCGGCAGGTGCTGGTATTCAACAAGATCGACGCGGTGCCGGAGTTGGCGGCCCGTGGGGACGCGGTTGAGAGGGACGAGTATGGTAATATTTCGCGCGTCTTTTTGAGCGCGCGCACGGGGCAAGGGCTGGACACACTGCGCGCTGCCATCGCTGAAATCGCAACTGCCGAACCTCTTTCCGAAACGCTGGTCGATCTCTCGGAAGAAGACCGGTCGGCAGCACCACGCGACGACCATAAGGTCTCAGAATTCGGGCACTGACCCGTTCCAATTGCACTGACCCGCTGTCTACTCTGGTGAACGAACACAGGTGAACGATTACAACGAGCGGAGTATCTGGCTGCGCATGCGCGCCATGCTGTCACTGAACGATCCGCGCTGGGGCCGGGGAGAAGGCAATGGCGACCGGCAACGTCCAAACGAGCCCAAGCGTCCGCCGACCAAAGACGGTGAAGGCCCGCCCGATCTCGATGAGATGTGGCGCGATTTCAACCGCCGGTTGAGCCGCGTGTTCGGCCGCAAGGGCGGCGGTGCCGGCGGTGGCCGTCCGGACAACGGTCGCGGCGCGCGCATTGGCGTGGGCATCGTGATCGGCGTGCTGCTGGCCATTTATCTCGGCAGCGGTGTGTTCGTCGTGCAGGACGGTCAGGCCGGCGTCGTGATGCAGTTCGGCAAGTATCGCTACACGGCGGGGCAGGGCGTGCATTGGCGTCTGCCGTATCCGTTCGAAGCGCATGAGCTCGTCAATATCGGCCAGATCCGCCAGGTCGAGATCGGCCGCAATAACGTGGTGCGTCTCGCGAATGTGAAAGACGCGTCGATGCTTACGCACGACGCGGATATCGTCGACGTGCGCTTCGCCGTGCAATACCAGGTGCGCAAGCCGACCGACTACCTGTTTCGCAGCGTCGATCCCGATCAGGGCGTGATGCAGGCTGGCCAGGCGGCGGTGCGCAGCATCGTCGGCGCGCGCAGCACCAATGACATCCTCTATCAGGATCGCGAAACAATTCGCCAGCAGCTGATGGCGGCGATCCAGCAATCCCTGGATGAATACCAGTCCGGACTCGCCGTGACCGGCGTGACGATCCAGGGCGTGCAGGTGCCCGACCGGGTGCAAGCCGCCTTCGACGACGCCGCCAAAGTCCGTCAGGAAAACGAGCGCGCCAAGCGCGATGCCGAAGCCTACGCCGCGGATCTTCTGCCACGCGCGCAGGCCGACGTGGCGCGCCAGATCGACGAAGCGAAAACCTACAGCGACAAGACAGTGGCCCAGGCACAAGGCGACGCCGAGCGCTTCAAGCAGGTCTACGCGCAGTACTCGAAAGCGCCGGCTGTGATTCGCGAGCGCTTGTACCTGGAAACCATGCAGCAGATCTATTCGAATACGACCAAGGTGTATGTGGACAGCAAGAGCAGCAACAACGTGCTGTATCTGCCGCTCGACAAACTGGTCGAGCAGACCCGCCAGCGGGTCGCCGACGCTGCTGCCGCATCGGGCGGCACTGCCGGCGCCGCGGCCGCTGCCGCTGCCGCGCCGCAAGCGGCGAGAAGTGCCGCATCGCCGTTGGCTACACCGTCTGCCTCTGCAACCGGCCCTGCGGCCTCGGCACCTGCCGCGGCTGCCGCACCGGCCAGCCAGGCCGCAGCCAGCAGCGACGCGCTGCGTTCACGCGACTCCTTCCGCAGCCGTATGCGCGAAGACGACGTTCAATAAGGAGCGCACATCATGAACAAGATCATTGCGCTCGTCGTGGCTGTTGTCATCGTGCTGTTCGCTGCTTCGTCGATGGTGTTCGTCGTCGATCAGCGTCACATGGCGGTGCTGTCCTCGCATGGCGACGAGGCGCCGAGCCTGCTCGGCCCCGGCCTGCATGTGAAATTGCCGCCGCCGTTGCAAACCGTCACGCTGGTCGATAACCGCATCCAGTCTCTCGACGCACCGGACGAAGACCGTTACGTGACGTCCGACAAGATCGATCTGCTGGCCAACCCGGTCCTCAAATACCGCGTGACCGATCCGCTCAAGCTGCTCGCCGAAACCCGCGGCGATGCGCAGAGCCTGCCGGACCGGCTCGCGTTGCTGTCGCGTAGCGCGCTCGGCGATGCATTCGCGAAGGTCACGCTGTCCGACGCGCTCGCGAGGCAGCAGGCCGTCGCCGACGAAGCGCGCGCCGCAATGGACAAGGCCGCGGCATCGCTCGGCGTGTCGGTGGTCGATGTGCAGTTGACGCGCGTCGATTTCCCCGCGTCGATGGCCGACTCGGTCTACAAGCGCATGATCGCCGCGCGCCAGCAGGTCGCAGCCGACGAACGCGCGAAGGGCACCGCCGAAGCCGACAGGATCAAGGAAGATGCGGTCGGCCAGCAACAGGCGATTCTCGCGGACGGTTATCGCCAGGCGCAGACCATCAAGGGCGAGGGCGATGCGAAGGCAGCGCAAATCGCCGCCGACGCTTACGGCAGCGACCCGCAGTTCTACCAGTTCTATCAAAGCATGCAGGCATACAAGAACACCTTCAAGCCGGGCGACGTGATCGTGGTCGACCCGAGCAACGAGTTCTTCCGCTTCATGCGTAGCCCGACCGGCGGCGCCGCCCCGGACGCTCCCGCGGTCCCGCGCAAACCCTGATAACCGGAACGCCGCGGCACCCGCATCGCGGCCCTTTAATTCGCATGGATATAGCCGGCTCGTTACTGCTCGCGATCGCGTTGATGCTGATTATCGAGGGAATGTTTCCCTTCGTTTTTCCGAGCGCCTGGCGCGACACGTTCCGTAAAATAGCGGAACGGCCGCCGCATCAGATTCGCGTGGGCGGCTTGATCGTGATGGTGCTCGGGCTGATCCTGCTGTTTATCGTGACTTGATCGGGCCTGTTTTGCCGATGGCTTCGCGGCCTGGCGGCGGCGCGGGTCATGGCCCCGCGGCCGCAAGCAACCAGCCGCCTTCGTCTGCCGCGGCCTGAACGCCGCGTAGTGCATCGCTCTGCGGCCAAAAGCCGGATGCGGTCGTTGCAGGCAATCCGGACGCCCGCGATGGCCGCCAAAATCGAGCCGCCGCCCGCCATTCACACTCACTTACCGGCGCACCCAGCCGCCGTGTTCAACGTCGTAGGACTGTATCGATGTCGACCTGGTTACTTCCCGAGAATATCGCCGACGTGCTGCCGTCGGAAGCCCGCAAGATCGAAGAATTGCGGCGCCATTTGCTGGACCGTTTCCGCTCGTACGGCTACGAGATGGTCATGCCGCCGCTGCTCGAGTACATCGAGTCGCTGCTGACGGGCGGTGGACACGATCTGAATCTGCGGACCTTCAAACTGGTCGATCAATTGTCCGGGCGCACGCTCGGTCTGCGCGCGGACATCACGCCTCAGGTCGCGCGCATCGACGCGCATCTGCTGAATCGCCAGGGCGTGACGCGTCTTTGCTACGCGGGCAACGTGGCGCATACGCGTCCGCGCGGCCTGCACGCCACGCGCGAGCAAATCCAGATCGGCGCGGAAATCTACGGACACGCCGGCCTCGAAGCGGACCTGGAAATCCAGCAACTGATGCTCGACGCGCTGCGTCTGGCCGGTCTCGCGAAAGTGCGCCTCGATCTGTGCCACGCGGGCGTGCTCGCCGCCTTGATCGAAGCCGAGCCGGCCGCGGCCGAACTCGGGCAGTCGCTCTATGACGCGCTGGCGGGCAAGGACGTGCCGCGCCTCGTCGAACTGACGGCCAACCTCACGCCGGTGATCCGCGACGCCTTGCGCGCACTGCCCACGCTGTACGGCGACGCCTCGGTGCTCGAGGAAGCGCGTGCGCGCTTGCCGAACGCGCCGGCCATCGCCCGCGCGCTCGACGACCTCGCGTTCCTCGCGAGCCAGGTCGACGGCGCCGAAGTGATGATCGATCTCGCGGATCTGCGCGGCTATGCTTATCACAGCGGCGTGATGTTCTCGGCGTATGTGGACGGCGTGCCGAACGCGGTGGCGCGCGGCGGCCGGTACGACCACGTGGGCCAAGCGTACGGCCGTGCGCGGGCGGCCACCGGCTTTTCGCTCGATCTGCGCGAAGTGGCGCGGATTTCGCCGGTCGAAGCGCGCAGCAGCGCGATTCTCGCGCCGTGGCAGCACGACGAAGCACTGCGCGTGAGCGTCGCCGCGTTGCGCGATGCCGGCGAAGTGGTGATTCAGGCGCTGCCCGGCCACGAACACGATCTGGACGAATTCGCGTTCGACCGCGTGTTGGTCGAGCGCAACGGAAATTGGGTCGTCGAACCGCGCGCCTGAGCGCGTTCCGCGGACCCGTCCGAGGGCGATCGTCAGGGCACGTCGGACGGCGTCGAACGTGTCGTTAAAACGCTGCGCGGCCGCCGGCCGTGCTACTTTCGCAATACCCAACATAACGTGCATACCGTTGAGCGGAAACGGAAAAATTCGGAAGGTTCCGCGAACATAGGTAGAATACGTTTTTAACCAGCTTACGAAACAACATGTCTGCCAGCGCAGTGAATGTGAACCCCGGGCGTAACGTCGTCGTCGTGGGAACCCAGTGGGGTGATGAGGGCAAGGGCAAGATCGTCGACTGGCTGACGGACCACGCTCAAGGCGTCGTTCGCTTCCAGGGCGGTCACAATGCCGGTCACACGCTCATCATCGGCGGCAAGAAAACCATCTTGCGGCTGATTCCGTCGGGCATCATGCATCCCGGCGTCGCGTGCTACATCGGCAATGGCGTCGTGTTGTCGCCGGAAGCGCTGTTCAAGGAAATCGGCGAGCTCGAAGCCGCCGGGGTCGACGTTCAGAATCGCCTCTTCATTTCCGAAGCCACCACCCTGATCCTGCCGTATCACATCGCCATCGACCAAGGCCGCGAAGCGCGCCGTGGCGCGGGCAAGATCGGCACCACCGGCCGCGGCATCGGCCCGGCTTACGAAGACAAGGTGGCGCGCCGCGGTTTGCGCGTGCAGGACCTGTTCGAGCCGGAGATCTTCGCCGAACGTCTGCGTGAAAACCTCGACTATCACAACTTCGTGTTGACGCAATACCTGGGCGTCGCCGCTGTCGACTTCCAGCAAACGCTCGACACGATGCTCAGCTATGCCGACCGTCTGAAGCCGATGGTCACCGACGTGTCGCGCCGTCTGTACGACGCGAACGCGGCCGGCAGCAACCTGCTGTTCGAAGGCGCGCAAGGCACGCTGCTCGACATCGACCACGGCACGTATCCGTACGTCACGTCGAGCAACTGCGTGGCGGGTGCGGCCACGGCGGGCGCGGGCGTCGGTCCGCAAAAGCTGAACTACATTCTCGGCATCACCAAGGCGTACTGCACGCGCGTCGGTTCGGGCCCGTTCCCGAGCGAACTGTACGACGCGGATAACGCCGCCCGTCAGGAAGCGATCGGCCTCGAACTGGCGACCGTCGGCAAAGAATTCGGCTCGGTCACCGGCCGTCCGCGCCGCACCGGCTGGCTCGACGTCGCCGCGCTGCGCCGCTCGATCCAGATCAACGGCGTGTCGGGTCTGTGCATGACCAAGCTCGACGTGCTCGACGGTCTCGACGAAGTGAAGCTGTGCGTCGGCTACACGGTCGACGGCAAACACGTCGACCTGCTGCCGCGCGGCTCGTCGGAAGTCGCGCGCTGCGAGCCGGTGTACGAAACCTTCGCGGGCTGGAAGGAAAGCACCGTCGGCATCAAGGAATGGGACAAGCTGCCCGCGAATGCGCGCGCTTATCTGTCGCGTGTGCAGGAAGTCGCTGGCATTCCGATCGACATGGTGTCGACTGGTCCGGATCGCGACGAAACGATTCTGCTTCGTCATCCGTTCAAGGTTTAAGCCATGGTGCAAGGTGTACCCATGATTGCGATGAAAGATCCGCGCAACGATGACAAGAACCTGTGGGTCGGCTGGGACGAGTATCACCGGCTGATCGAATTGCTGGCGTTGCAGGTGCACGAGTCCGGCTGGAAGTTCGACAAGATCCTGTGCCTCGCGCGCGGCGGTCTGCGCGTCGGCGATCAGCTCTCGCGCATTTACGATCTGCCGTTGGCGATTCTTGCCACGAGTTCGTATCGTGAAGCAGCCGGCACGGAGCAGGGCGAGCTCGACATAGCGCAATACATCACAATGACGCGTGGCGAGTTGCACGGCAACGTGTTGCTGGTCGACGATCTGGTCGATTCGGGCGTGACGCTCGCGCGTGTTCAGCAGCATCTGAAAGAGCGTTATCCGGCGATCACCGCGGTGCGTTCGGCGGTGCTCTGGTACAAGGGCTGCTCGAAGGTGAAGCCCGATTACCACGTGCAGTATCTGCCCACTAATCCGTGGATCCATCAACCGTTCGAGGAATGGGACACGGTGCGTCCGCATAACCTCGGTGCGTGGATCAAGCGCGGCATGCAGCAAGCGCAGGAGTCGTCGGGGGAGTGATGCGCAAGACGGCGCTGAACGTGTTGCGTCGTACCCTGCGCCGTACCCCGCGTAGTCTCGCAAAACGGAGCCCATCGGGCTCCGTTTTTTTATGTGTGGGCCGTGCGCGCCCGCATCGCAAACCGCGCATTGACGATGCCGGCAATGCGGCTCGTGCAGCAGACGCGCTCATATCGCAGTGCTACACTGCGCGGACGATCACGTGGTGTATCCACAACAAGCCGGGCGGCGCCATGCTGGCAGTTTAGAATGGCGGTCGTTTTTCCGCTCAGGGAACGGATTTCCTCGCGTTTATGACAGATAACAATCACGTGCACAAACAGCCTCTGCCTTCCCTCGCTCTCGCTGCGATCGGAGTGGTGTTCGGCGATATCGGCACGAGCCCGTTGTACTCGCTGAAAGAAGCCTTTAGCCCGTCTCACGGCATTCCGCTGACCGATCAATCAATCCTGGGTGTGATCTCGCTGCTGTTCTGGGCGATCGTGATCGTGGTCGGTATCAAATATGTGTTGTTCGTGATGCGCGCGGACAACAACGGCGAGGGCGGTGTGCTCGCGTTGATGGCGCTGGCGCTGCGCTCGCTCGACGAGAAGTCGAAAATGGCCGGCTTGCTGGTGATGCTCGGCATCTTCGGCGCCTGTATGTTCTACGGCGACGCGGTGATCACGCCGGCCATTTCGGTGATCTCGGCGGTCGAGGGTCTGGAGATCGCAGCGCCCCATCTGTCGCATCTGGTGCTGCCGCTCACGATGGTGATCCTCGTGCTGCTGTTCTGGATTCAACGGCACGGCACGGCGATGGTCGGCCGTCTGTTCGGTCCGATCATGGTGCTGTGGTTCGCGGTGCTCGCGGTGCTCGGCCTGTGGCATATCCTGCAGTCGCCGAATGTGATCCGTGCGCTGAACCCGTATTACGCTTACACCTTCATGGCCGCGCACGTGCTGCAGGCCTACGTGGTGCTAGGCTCGGTCGTACTGGTGCTGACCGGCGCGGAAGCGCTGTACGCCGACATGGGCCACTTCGGTGCCAAGCCGATCCGCATGGCGTGGTATTTCCTCGTGATGCCTTCGCTGGTGCTGAACTACTTCGGCCAGGGCGCGCTGCTGATGCACGATCCGAAGGCCATCGAAAATCCGTTCTTCCTGCTCGCACCGGACTGGGCCTTGTTGCCGCTGGTCGTGCTCTCGACCGTCGCGACCGTGATCGCCTCGCAGGCCGTGATTTCCGGCGCCTATTCGCTGACGAGCCAGGCAATCCAGCTCGGCTATGTGCCACGCATGAAGATCCTGCACACATCGGAGCTGGCGATCGGCCAGATCTATGTGCCGGTGGTGAACTGGATGCTGCTGTTCATCATTCTATGCATCGTGATTGCCTTCAAGAGTTCGGACAATCTCGCGGCCGCATACGGTATCGCGGTGACGGCCACCATGGTGATCACCACGATTCTCGCCTGCGTCGTGATGGTGAACGTGTGGAACTGGAACAAGCTGCTGGTGGCGCTGATCATCGGCGTGTTCATGACGGTCGATCTAGGATTTTTCGGCGCCAACCTGCTGAAGGTCGAAGAAGGCGGGTGGTTGCCGCTCGGCATCGGCGCGTTGCTGTTCTTCCTGCTGATGACCTGGTTCAAGGGCCGCATGATCGTGAAGGAGCGCACGGCCGCCGACGGTATCCCGCTCATGCCGTTCCTGCAGGGATTGCTCGCGCATCCGCCACATCGCGTGTCGGGCACGGCGATCTATCTCACCGGCAGCGATTCGCTCGTGCCAGTGAGCCTGCTGCACAACCTGAAGCACAACAAGGTGCTGCACGAGCGCACCATCTTCCTGACCTTCGTGACGCGCGATATTCCGTACGTGAACGACTCGGAGCGTGTGACGGTCAAGGATATCGACGGCGGCCTGTATCTCGTCAAGGCGGCCTACGGTTTCAACGAAACGCCGGACGTGAAGGCGGTCCTGCTCGAAGTCGGCCGCACACGCGACATGACCTTCGAGATGATGGACACGTCGTTCTTCCTCGCGCGCGAAACGGTGGTGCCGACGCAACTGCCGGGCATGTCGGTGTGGCGCGAACGTGTGTTCGCATGGATGCATCAGAATGCCGCGAAGCCGACGGACTTCTTTAGTATTCCGGCTAATCGGGTGGTGGAGTTGGGGACGAAGATCGAGATCTGACGGCTGCCGCTGATTTTCAAGCGCCCCCATGCAGGGCGCAAACAAAAAAGCCCACGCGAATGCGTGGGCTTTTTGTTTGGAGCTTGATCGATCGAGCAATGCGCGCGCTCAACAAGCTCAACCAGCGCGTGAGCGAATCACGCGCCCTAAAAGCAGCAAACTTACTTCTGCTTGAGCTTGGCGAACGCAGCCGCCATTGCGCCGCCCGCTTCCGGCTCGCGCGAGCGCTGTTGCTGTGCGCCGCGTCCACCGCCGCCTGAGCGGCCCGCGCCGCCGCGATCCTGCTGGGCGCCGCCACCGCTGCGCGCCGTTGCCGCGCCGACCTCGTCATCCATCCGCATCGTCAAGGCAATACGCTGACGCTTCACGTCGACTTCCAGCACCTTCACCTTGACGATCTGGCCGGCCTTGACGACTTCATGCGGGTCCTTGATGAACTTCGTCGACATGGCCGACACGTGCACCAGACCGTCCTGATGTACGCCGATATCGATGAACGCGCCGAACGCCGCCACGTTTGTCACGACGCCTTCGAGCACCATGCCCGGCGTCAGATCGCTGACCTTCTCGACGCCTTCGCGGAAGGTCGCGGTCTTGAACTCGGGACGCGGATCGCGGCCCGGCTTTTCGAGTTCGAGCAGAATGTCGCGCACGGTCGGCAGGCCGAAACGATCGTCGACGAATTCCACGGGCGACAGACCGCGCAATGCCTCGCGATTGCCCAGTACTTCACCGACATGCTTGCTGATCTTCGCCAGCATGCGTTCGACGACCGGATACGCTTCCGGGTGAACCGACGAGCGGTCGAGCGGATTCTCGCCGTTATTGATGCGCAGGAACCCGGCTGCCTGTTCGAAGGTCTTGTCGCCCAGACGCGGCACCTTGCGCAGATGCTCGCGCGACGGGAACGGACCGTTCGCATCGCGATAGTCGACGATGTTACGCGCCAGCGTGGCGTTCAAACCCGAGACGCGGGCGAGCAGGGCGACGGAGGCCGTATTCGCGTCCACGCCGACCGCGTTCACGCAGTCTTCGACCACCGCATCGAGCGAACGGGCCAGTTCGCGCTGATTCACGTCGTGCTGATACTGGCCGACGCCGATCGCCTTCGGCTCGATCTTCACCAACTCGGCGAGCGGGTCCTGCAGACGGCGCGCAATCGACACCGCGCCGCGCAGTGACACGTCCATGTCGGGGAATTCCTTCGCCGCGAGTTCGGAGGCCGAGTACACCGACGCGCCGGCTTCGGACACGACAATTTTCTGCAGCTTGAATTCCGGATGACGCGCGATCAGTTCGCTCGCGAGCTTGTCCGTTTCACGCGACGCCGTGCCGTTGCCGATGCTGATCAGTTCAGCCTGCGTCTGCGCGCAGATGCGCGCGAGTTTCGCGATCGAGCCGTCCCAGTCGCGGCGCGGCTCGTGCGGATAGATCACGTCGGTGGCGAGCACCTTGCCGGTCCGATCGACCACCGCGACTTTTACGCCGGTGCGCATGCCCGGATCGAGGCCGATCACGGCCTTCGGCCCGGCCGGCGCGGCCAGCAGCAAGTCTTTCAGATTGCGCGCGAACACGCGGATCGCTTCGTGCTCGGCTTCGTCGCGCAGATTGGTCAGCAGCTCGTTTTCGATGTGCGGCTGCACCTTCACGCGCCAGCACCAGCGGCACACGTCGGAAAGCCATTTGTCGGCCGGACGATTCTGGTTCGCAATGCCGAAGTGGCGCGCTATCAGCGCTTCGCCCGGATGCGGCACCTGCGCGTCGAGTTCTTCGCCCAAGCCCAGCTTGACCATCAGCACGCCCGCATTGCGGCCGCGGAACAGCGCCAGCGCGCGATGCGACGGCACGGTGCGGATGGTTTCCGCGTAGTCGTAGTAATCGCGGAATTTTTCTTCCTCGGCGTTTTCCTTGCCTTCCACCACTTTCGACGACACCACGCCCTGGTTGAACAGGTAATCGCGCAGCTTGCCCAGCAACTCGGCCGTTTCGCCGAACTGTTCCGAGAGAATGTCGCGCGCGCCGTCGAGCGCGGCCTTCACGTCGGCGACGCCTTTCTCGGCGTCCACGTAGGCGGCGGCTTCGGTTTGCGGGTCGAGCAGGGGATTGGCCAGCAGCGCGTCTGCAAGCGGCTGCAGGCCGGCTTCGCGGGCGATCTGCGCGCGCGTGCGGCGCTTCGGCTTGTACGGGAGATACAGGTCTTCCAGCACCTGTTTGCTGTCGGCGCCTTCGATCGCGGCGCGCAGCTCGTCGGTGAGCTTGCCCTGTTCGTCGATGCTGGCGATGATCGCGGCGCGCCGGTCTTCCAGCTCGCGCAGATACAGCAGGCGTTCCTCGAGGTTGCGCAGTTGCGTGTCGTCGAGATTGTCGGTCACTTCCTTACGGTAGCGGGCGATGAACGGAACAGTCGCTCCTTCGTCGAGAAGTTGCACCGCGGCCGCGACCTGGCGCGGCTGGACGGACAGTTCGGCGGCGATGCGCTGTACGATCTTGAGTGCTACGGTTTCCGTCATAAGGTCTTGGTGTTCCTGCGGACTCAGTTCGGGGGCCGCGCGCTGACGCTACGTGAGGGCACGTGAGGCACGTCGGGACAGGCCGGGCGTGCGCGCTGCGACCAGGTTGCTGGAGCGGGGCATTTTGCCATAAATGCAAAAGGGCTCAACCGCAGGGTGATAGAATTTCGGGCATGTTCCGTTGACCCTCTACGACGTTGCCGATCTCCTTGTCCCTCAACTGCCTGGGCTCCCGCTTGGTCTCTCGCCTGTCACAATTGCCGCCGTTTTTGTCGCCGGGTTTGTCTCGTTCGCCGCGCACCTCGCTCGTGTCGGCGCCGCGCTCCGTGTTCAGGTCTGCGTTCCTTTCCAATGGGATGTTTTTCGCGTCGTGCGCGTCGTGTGTGCTGGCCGCCGCGCTGGCCATGTCCGCGCCGGCCGTGGCGCAATCCGTGACGCCGGCGAGCAGCAGCGCCGCGCGGCCCGCAGGCGCCTCGGCGCCGGCCGCCGCATCGGGCGAGCAGGCCATGAGCGCGACGAAGGTGCAGGGCGCCACGAACGCCGAGGGCACGGACAACGCCGGCAACGCGGCAGCGCCGGAAAGCGATTTCGACGCACGGCAAAAAGTTCTGGATCAGCGCACCGAGGAGAACAACTACCGCTACGGCATTGCGGAACACGACTGCTATAGCAAGTTCTTCGTCAACTATTGCCTGAACAAGGCGCGCGACAGCATGCGCTCGGTGCAGGCCGACATTCGCAAGGAACAGCTCGCGCTCGACGGCGAACAGCGCACGCAGCGCGCCCGTGTGCGTGACGAGCAGGCCGCGATCAAGCGCGCGCAGGACGAAGCGAGCGCGCCGCAGCGTGCCGCCGACGACGCGCGCAACGCCCAGGCTTACGAAGACAAGCAGCGTCAGCATCAGCTCGATCAGGCGCAGCGCGCCGCCGAAGCGCCGCAGCGCAGCGCGAATGCGCAGGCCTATCAGGAGAAGCAGCGTCAGCATGCGCTGGATCAGGCGCAGCGCGGCATCAGCCCGTCGCAGGCTGCGGCCAACCAGCAGGCGTACGATCAGAAGCAGGGCGACTTCCAGCGCAAGCTCGACGAGGCGCGTGCGCAAGGCGCGCAGAAGGCGCAGGAGCGCGTGCAGAAGCAGCAGAGCTTCGAGAAGAAGCAGGCGGACGCGGCGCAGCACAAGGCGGACGTGGAGGCGCGTCAGAAACAGGCGGCCGAGAAAGCCGAGCAGAAGCGTCAGGACGCGTTGAAACAGCAGCAACAGGAAGAGCAGCAAAAGCAGCAGCAACAACAGCAGTAAGCGTGCTGAAGGGGCCCTGAGCGTGCGTGACAGGGCCGTAGCCGCCGTAATGCGTTTTAAGCCGGACAGCAACCTCAGGTAGCGGGCTGCACACGTAGCCCGCACCATCGACGAGAGGAGGCGAGCATGCGGGATCAACATCACGTCATCAACGCGGACACACTGCGCGACCGCATTCTGCAACTGGAATCGGAGCATAGTGGGCTCGATCGGTTGATCGACCGAATGTCGGATGAGCCCGGCATCGACGACTTCGAGTTGCAGCGCCTGAAAAAGCGCAAACTCAAAGTCAAGGACACCATCATCTTGCTGCAGTTGCAGCTCGAACCGGACGCGCGCGCCTGAGTTCGCGGCCTGGCAGGCGCCGGGCGCGCGCCGCGCGAGCCGGACTTTGCAGGAAACGCTTGCCTTGAATTCACCGCTTGAAACTTCATCCCGTGCCACGCCGGGCGACGACGCATCAGGAGCCGCTACACCGGCGCCGCGTCCTGCCGCGTCCGCACTGAGCGCGTCGCTGAATCCGCGCCGCGTCGTCGAACTGGACGAGATCTTCGCTGAGAACGGTTTGCTGGCCCGTCAGATCGACGGGTATCGCTCGCGCGCGTCGCAGATCGAAATGTCGCGCGCCGTCGCCGCCGCCATGGAAGCGTCGGGCCGCGCAATGCCCGAGCCGGCCATGTTCGAGGCGCAGAAGCGTCCGGCGCGGCGTCTGCAGGGGGCAGGCACCGACGCCGCCGCCGAAGCCGCTGAGGGCGCGGAATCGGGCGGCCTCGACGGCAGCGAAAACACGCTGATCGTCGAAGCCGGTACGGGCACTGGCAAGACCTATGCGTATCTGGTGCCGGCCATGCTGTGGGGTGGCAAGGTGATCGTCTCCACCGGCACGAAGCATCTGCAGGATCAGCTCTTTCAGCGCGACATTCCGACCGTGCGCGATGCGCTCGCAGTGCCGGTGTCGGTCGCCATGCTCAAGGGCCGCGCGAATTACCTGTGCCACTACTATCTGCAGCGCACCGCGGATAACGGCCGTCTGCCGTCGCGCCAGGAAACCTCGTATCTGCAGGATATCGTGCGCTTCGCGAAGATCACGCGCACCGGCGACAAGGCCGAACTGGCGAGCGTGCCTGAAACGGCCGCGGTGTGGTCGATGGTCACGTCCACACGTGAAAACTGTCTCGGCCAGGAGTGTCCGCATTACAAGGACTGCTTTGTAATGCAGGCGCGCCGCGAGGCGCAGCAGGCGGATATCGTGGTGGTGAATCACCACCTGTTTTTCGCCGATATCATGCTGCGCGATACGGGCATGGCTGAGTTGCTGCCCACCGCCAACACCATCATCTTCGACGAAGCGCATCAGCTGCCCGAGACAGCCACGCTGTTCTTCGGCGAGACGCTTTCGACTACGCAGTTTCTCGAGCTCGCTCGCGATTCGGTGGCCGAAGGTTTGGGGCATGCGCGTGAAACGGTCGACTGGGTCAAGCTCGGCGCGACGCTCGAGCGCGCCGCGCGCGATGTGCGGCTTGCCTTCAAGGAAGACACGGTGCGCTTGTCGATCGGCCAGTTGCCTGACGATCACCCGTTATTCCCCGCGCTCGAAACGCTCGAAACCGAACTCGATGCATTGGCGTCCGCGCTGGCGGGTCAGGCTGAGCGAGCGGAACCGATCGGCGCATGTTTGCGCCGCGCACGCGAACTGCAAGGCGTGCTTGCCGGCTGGACCACGCCGCCCACGCAGACCGAGCGCGAAGCCGCTGACGCCGCCTCTGCGGACGGCAAAACCGAGCGCGCCGACCCGAACGAAAAGGTGCGCTGGATCGAAGTCTTCTCGCATACCGTGCAGTTGCACGAAACGCCGTTGTCGGTCGCGCCGATCTTCGCGAAGCAGCGCGCCGGCGTGCCGCGCGCATGGATCTTCACGTCGGCCACACTGTCGGTGCGCGGCGATTTCACGCACTACGCCGCGCAGATGGGCCTGAACGCGAAACGTTCGATGACGCTGCCCAGTCCCTTCGACTATCCGACGCAAGGGCTGCTGTACGTGCCGCGCAATTTGCCGCAGCCGTCCTCGCCGATGTTCACCGACGCAGTGTTCGACGCCGCGTTGCCGGCGATCGAAGCATCGGGTGGCGGCGTCTTCATGTTGTGCACGACACTGCGCGCGGTGGACCGCATCTCGGCCAAGCTGCGCGATACGATCGAAGCGCGCGGCTGGGACCATCCGCTGCTCGTGCAAGGCGATGCGAGCCGCACCGAGTTGCTGGAGCGCTTCCGTTCCTATGGCAATGCGATTCTGGTGGGCAGCCAGAGCTTCTGGGAAGGCGTGGACGTGCGCGGCGACGCATTGTCGCTGGTGGTGATCGACAAGCTGCCGTTTGCGCCGCCCGACGATCCGGTGCTGTCGGCGCGACTCGATGCGCTGACCAAGAAAGGCTTGAGCCCATTCGCCGTGCATCAGTTGCCGCAGGCCGTGATCACGCTGAAGCAGGGCGCAGGCCGTCTGATTCGCGCTGAGACCGATCGCGGCGTGCTGATGATCTGCGATACACGTCTCGTCGACAAACCGTATGGGCGCCGTATCTGGCAGAGCCTGCCGCCATTCAAACGCACCCGTGAGATCGAGGTCGTGCGCGAGTTCTTCGAAGAGAACGCCGCGCCGGCGCAACAGGCTGAATAGAAGCAATCGACGCCGCTGTAAAAAGCGGCGCCTAAATGACAAAACGCCACGAATGTGAATCCGTGGCGTTTTGCTTTACTGCACGGGAAATCGCGATGACTTCCCGATGCAGTTTTCGCCCAGAGGCGAAACCCTATGCGACAGCTTACTGGCTTGCGCCCGAAGCCGGAGCAGCAGCCGAAGCGGCAGCGTCCGAAGCAGCAGCGCCTGCGTCCGAAGCAGCGGTCGTAGCCGAAGCAGCAGCGTCGCTCGCAGCAGCAGCAGCACCCGAAGCAGCAGCAGCCGAATCCGAAGCTGCGGCAGCCGGTGCCGAAGCAGCAGCTGCGTCGCTAGCCGGGGCAGCGGCTTGGTCGTTGCTCTTGTTGCATGCAGCCAGTGCCACAGCTGCCAACAGGGATGCTACGAGGAGGGATTTCTTCATGATCACGTCCTTTTATGGTTTAAAGGTAAGCAACAGCGCAAAATAAAACCGGTAATGTGCTCCAACACCGACCTGGGCCGCTGGTGGAGAAGCTCTTTTGACGAGCTCGAATCTTCCCTACGGCTTGGGCGGAAATTATATGCACTTTCGTACTGACAATCCATAAATCCGGGGTCAATACGTTGTCTTTCTCATACAAAATTTCACTGTACGGTATAGCAGGCAGGCAGAGTTACGCAAGCTCGCCCACTTGTATCCAGCCCGCACAATACCACTCGTGTAGCCGTGCTGTCACCGACGAATCGTCTGAGAGTGTTACAAAGCGTTTCGCACTCATGCACCGGTGATTTGCGAGGTCAAACCACCACTTTTTTGCGCCGTTAAATGACGTTTCCTCTCCATTTACGAAGAAAAAACGGCGGTTGTACAACAAATTAGTCTTGCGGTCCAGCCGAATACCTGACTTCGATGCCTGACTGATGAAACGGGCTTCATTAAGCGGCCTTTGCGGCGGATCAAAGACGACACTCGGCTTGGGTTCGCTGAGATACGTGCCAAGGAACGACGCAATATCCTGCTCATTCCATTTGACGCCAGCAAGGAGTGCGCCAACCCTATCGACCAACGCCGCGGGCAGCTCGGCCGGATGCTCGACAGCAGGTTGCTGCGGATCTCGATAAAGCGCGTCTGGCTGGCCCGCCGACTCGCCGCGCTCCGCCAGATGATAGAGGAACTGCGCGGTCAATTCGCCCGCGGAAGGCGCGCGAAAACCGATCGAGCAAGTCATGCATTCGCCTTCGGCGATACCGTCGTGCGCGATGTGCGGCGGCAGGTACAGCATGTCGCCCGGTTCGAGCAGCCATTCCTCTTCGGGCTGGAAATTCTGTAAAACTTTCAAAGGCAAATCGGCTTGCAGTGTCAGATCTTTCTGCGCACTGATACGCCAACGGCGCTTGCCTTTTACTTGCAAAAGAAACACATCGTAGGAATCGAAGTGCGGCCCTACGCCGCCGCCGTCGCTTGCATACGAGATCATGAGATCGTCGAGACGCGCGTCCGGCACGAAGCGGAAACGGTCCAGCAAAGCCCGCGCGCGATCGTCGTAGAGATCCACGCCTTGCACGAGGAGCGTCCATGCGCGTTGCTTCACCGACGGCAGTTCGTCAGGTGCGAATGGCCCGTGCTCCATCTGCCATTTATTGCGGAAATGCGTGATCAGGCGTGCTTCGACTTCGTCCTGATCGGCCAGTTCGAAAAATTCGTCGCGCGACAATGGCGACTCAACGTTCGGGATCGCCTGGCGAATCAGCAGCGGTTTTTTTTGCCAGTAGCGGCGCATGAATTGCGACGGCGTCAGATTGCCGAGCAGTGGTGTCGGCGTGTCTGGCGAAGGCGGGAGAACCGGAACAGCCGGCTTTGAAGCCGGCGACAAATTCCGTGCCGAAGCTGCGTCGGCCGGGTGGTCAGTGGGCCGCTTGGGCATCGTATAATGTGAGTTGTATTCTGGAGAATCGAATGAAAATCGCAAAGAACACCGTCGTGTCGGTCGCTTACAAGCTGTCGGATGCGCAGGGCAATCTGATTGAAGAAAGCGACGAGCCGATGGTCTATCTGCACGGCGGCTATGATGGCACGTTCCCCAAGATCGAGGAAGAGCTCGACGGCCACGAGGCCGGCTTCGAGACTCAGATCCAGCTCGAGCCGCAAGACGCGTTCGGTGAGTACGACCCTGATCTGGTGAAGATCGAGCCGCGCAATCGCTTCCCGGAACCGCTCGAAGTCGGCATGCAATTCGAAGGCACGCCGGAAGAAGGCGACGAGGATCTCGATTCGCTCGTCTACGTGGTGACCGATGTCGCGGAAGACAAAGTCGTGCTCGACGGCAACCATCCGCTCGCCGGCATGGCACTGCGTTTCGCGCTGACGGTGAAAGACGTGCGCCCGGCTACCGAAGACGAAATCCAGCACGAACACGCGCATGGCGCCGACGGCCTCGAAGTTCTCGACGAAGACGAGGACGACGAAGAAGACAAGTCAGGGCCCACGCTGCACTGAGCTTGCAGGCATGCCGGGCAGGCTTGAAGAAGCGCCCGGCGTGTGCGGCTGTGAGGCCGGCGCGGGCGGCGTCGAGGTAGCCGGCCCGTAGCCACCGCCGCCCTGATCCGCCGGTATGCGCGGCTGCTGATCCAGTTGCGACTCCCCGGGCGTCTGCAACAGTGGCGGCAATTCCGACGCGGGTCCGAGCGCCGGTACAGCCGGCATCGAGGCGGGCGGTTCATCGTGCGGCAGCACGGGCTGCGCGGTGGGCATCGGCATTTGCTTCGGCACATCGCGCACGCTTACCCGGAACGGCGGTTTTCTGCCGAGATCCGCATCCACCTGAATCCACTGATTAAGACGATCATGCGGCGCGAGCGCGACACGCGTGAGATTCGTCACCAGCATCCCTTTGTCATTGCGTAGCGGCTGATCGATCACGAAGCCGGCGCTCGCACGCTCGTCGTCGCAATGGATCACCAGCACGGGTCCGCGGAAAATCTGCGCGAGCTTCACAAGGCTGCGTTTGAATTCCAGAAAACCATCGCGGCGCGTGTTACGCGCAAAACGTAGCCATGCAAAACGGTCAGGCCGTTCGTAGCGCTCAGGGTCCGGGTCGCCTTGAATGAACACGACAATCGCGCGCGCGTCGCGGCGTTTCGCATATTCTCCCGCGTGTTCCAGCCAGAACGCATTGGCGATCACGCGGTCTTCGAATTCGCCGTTGCGTCCGCCCGCGGTCAGGTAATGATTGTTCGGACTCGGTGCGTTCAGGCCGACGAACACGGTATCGCCCAGTTGCCAGCGCACGTTCTCGCGATATGGACGAAAGCGCGAGACTTCGCTTTCACGCGTCAACGCGATCGGGTTCTGACCCATCGAGGTGGCGTCGGCGAAGAGCGTCTGACGCAACTGATCGAGCCGCTCGATCGGATCGAAGCCGCCGGCTTCGGCCGTGCCGCAATCGGCCCAGTCATGCTGGCCGGGAATGAAGAAGAGGGCGGGTCGTGACGTTTCGAGGAGCGCGTGGCGACGCTCGTAAAGCGCATCGCGGCAGGCTTCTTTCGCGCCCTTCAGATTGCCGTCGTAGACGATGAACGACATGTCGCGCTCGCGGCTGATCGCTTCGATCAGCCGTTGCGTGGGCGCTTCGTCGGCGGCGCTTTGCATCGTGTTGGCGATGACCGCGAAGGTGTAGCGCGGCGTATCGGCGTAGGCCGCCGG
This sequence comes from Paraburkholderia sp. RL17-373-BIF-A, assembly GCF_046030175.1. Classification (NCBI taxonomy): domain Bacteria; kingdom Pseudomonadati; phylum Pseudomonadota; class Betaproteobacteria; order Burkholderiales; family Burkholderiaceae; genus Paraburkholderia; species Paraburkholderia sp. RL17-373-BIF-A. Next base: position 147,510 of record NZ_JARESO010000005.1, on the reverse strand, counting down.
CGCGAAACCTGACAGGCCCGCGAACAGTCCTGCGAGCGGCACGCCGCCGCCCGAGAGCGTGAGGGCGAGGGTCAGCGCCGCGCGAAGTTTGCGCGGACGCTGCGAGGGCCTGTGTGCGTCAATGATCCGCATCTGGCGCGGCGGCCAGCTCGTGCAGTTCGTACAGCAGATCGAGTGCTTCGCGCGGCCGCAAATCGTTCGGATCGATGCCGCGCAGACGCTCGACGAGCGCCTGCATAGCTGGCGATGCCGCCGGCTCCGCCTTGGCATCGTCGCGTTCGTCGTCGGCGTCTTCGAGCAGCATCGGCATGGGTGCGGCGAACAGATCGAGTTGCGGCGCGGGTTGCGCGGCTGACTGCTGTTCGAGATGCGCCAGATGCTTGCGCGCCGCGCGAATCACCGCGTTCGGCACGCCGGCGAGTTGCGCGACCTGCAGGCCGTAGCTCTGATTCGCCGGACCTTCGTTGACCGCGTGCAGGAACACGATGCCGTGCCCGTGTTCCACCGCCGACAAATGCACGTTGGCCGCCTGCGGAAATTCCGCCGGCAACTGCGTCAGTTCAAAGTAGTGCGTGGCAAACAGCGTATGGCAGCCGTTGTGCGCGAGCAGATGCCGCGCGATAGCCCACGCCAGCGCGAGCCCGTCGAACGTGGACGTGCCGCGGCCGATCTCGTCCATCAGCACGAGACTTTGCGGCGTGGCGTCGTTCAGGATCGCGGCGGCTTCGGTCATCTCGACCATGAAGGTCGAGCGGCCGCCAGCGAGGTCGTCTGCAGCGCCGATGCGCGTGAAGATGCGATCGATTGGCCCGAATGCGGCGCGCCGCGCGGGCACGTAGCTGCCCACATACGCGAGCAGCGCGATCAGTGCGGTCTGCCGCATGAAGGTCGATTTACCGCCCATGTTCGGGCCGGTGATCAGCAGCAGTTTGCGCTCGGGCGTGAGCGCGCAGTCGTTGGCGATGAACTGCTCGACCTGCGCCTCGACAACCGGATGCCGTCCTTGTTCGATTTCGATGCCGGCGTCCGCCGAGAACGTGGGCGCGACCCAATCGAGCGCGCGTGCGCGCTCGCCGAAGGCGGCCAGCAGATCGAGTTCGGCGAGCGCCGAGGCGACCCGCTGGCAATCCGGGATGAACGGCAGCAGCGCCTGAAGCAGCGCGTCGTACAGCGAGCGTTCGCGGGCGAGCGCGCGTTCCTGCGCGGAGAGCGCTTTGTCCTCGAACGTTTTCAGTTCCGGCGTGATGTAGCGTTCGGCGTTCTTCAGCGTCTGACGGCGGCGATAGTCGTCGGGCACTTTGTCGGTCTGACCGCGCGTGACTTCGATATAGAAGCCGTGCACCTTGTTGTACTCGACGCGCAGATTGCCGATGCCCGTGCGTGCGCGCTCGCGCGTTTCGAGGTCGATCAGGAACTGCCCGCAGTTCTCCGAAATATCCCGCAGCTCGTCCAGTTCCGCGTCGTAGCCGCGCGCGATCACTCCGCCGTCGCGCACCATCGCCGACGGTTCCTGCGCGACCGCGCGCTTGAGCAGTTCGACACAGGCTTGCGGCGGTTCGAGCGAAGCGTCGATGCGCGCCAGCGAATCCGCATTCGACGCAACGGCCGCGAGCTGCGTGCGCAACTCGGGCAACGCAATGAAGGTATCGCGCAGGCTCGACAGATCGCGAGGCCGCGCGGACAGCAGCGCGAGACGCCCGGTAATCCGCTCGATGTCCGAGATCTGCCGCAACGCGCCGCGCAATGAGTCGACGCTTGTGCCAGGCGGCGCGTCGAGCAATGCGCCGATCGCTTGCTGACGCGCCTGCGCCACCGCCGATTCGCGCGGCGGATGATGCAGCCAGTGACGCAGCAGACGGCTGCCCATGGTCGTGCAGCAAGTGTCGAGCAGCGAACACAGCGTGGGCGATTCGGTGCCGCGCAGTGTTTCCGTGAGTTCGAGGTTGCGGCGCGTGGCGGGGTCGAGGCCGATATATTCGGATTCGTATTCGACCTTCAGGCTGCGCACGTGACGCAATTGCTGGCCTTGCGTGGCGGCGGCATACAGCAGCAGCGCGCCGGCCGCGCCACATGCGCAAGTCAGCGAATGCGCGCCGAAGCCGTCGAGGCCCGCCACTTCCAGTTGATCGCACAAGCGCTGCGTGCCCGAGGTGACGTCGAAGTGCCAGACCGGCACGCGGGTGAGGGCGCCCGCATTGACCGGCGGCGTCCAGCTTGCCGAGTCGCTGGGCGTGTCGGACACCAGAATTTCCGCGGGACGAATGCGCTCGAGCGCGGCCGCCACCTGGTCGGGCGCGACTTCGGCGAGGCGCAGCGCGCCGCTCGCCAGATTCAGCCATGCAAGACCGACGCTGGTCGCGACGCCGCGGCGGTTATGCGCCACGCACATGGCCATCAGGTAGACATCGCTCTTGTCGGACAGCAGCGCGGCGTCCGTGAGCGTGCCCGGCGTGACCACGCGCACCACTTTGCGCTCGACCGGGCCCTTCGACGTAGCCGGGTCGCCGATCTGTTCGCAAATCGCGACGGATTCGCCGAGCTTCACCAGCTTCGCCAGATATTGTTCGACCGCATGATGCGGCACGCCCGCCATCTTGATCGGATTGCCCGCCGACGCGCCACGCTGCGTGAGTGTCAGATCGAGCAGACGTGCGGCTTTTTCCGCGTCTTCGAAAAAGAGTTCGTAGAAGTCGCCCATCCGGTAGAACACCAGCGTGCCCGGATGATCCGCTTTAATGCGCAGGTATTGCTGCATCATCGGCGTGTGTTGTGCGACGTCGTTGGCCGCTGCGGTTTGAATGCCCATCCTCGGTATCTTCTTGCGTTAGCTGTTCAGGGCGTGAGTTTAACCTGCCGGCGCGGCGAGCGGACCCTGGCCGGACGGCCAATCTGAACCGCCAATCCACATTGCAGCCCTACGCCGCGGCGACACATCTCGCACGAGCCGCGCCGCGCCCGCTTCACCTGCATGAAGGCGTCATTCTTCCGCCATCGCCCGCATATCCACCGTGCGTTCATTCACCGCGCTACGCCGCTTGGCCAGCCACATCATGAAAGTGATGAAGGTGCCGAACACGACGATGATCCACTGCGCCGGCATCTTCGCCGTGAGCAGCAGCGCGTAGGCGCCGAGCATCAGCAGCACGGCGAGATTCTGGTTGAAATTCTGCACCGCGATCGAATGTCCCGCGGACAGCAGCGTCGCGCCGCGATGCTGAAGAATCGCGTTCATCGGCACGATGAAAAACCCCGAGAGCGCGCCGAGCAGGATCATCAGCGGATAGGCGAGCAGAATGTAGAACGGCAGCACGTACGTGCCGATGCGAATACCCGCGCCCGGCGGGAACAGATCCTTGTTGTAGAACGCCATGGCGATCGCCACCGCGCCGGTCAGAATGCCGACCGGCAACACGCGCAGCGATTTGCGCAACGGAATCAGCGCGGCCGCGGCCGCGGCGCCCACCGCGATGCCGAGACCCGTGACGCCTTGCATGACCGCCGCCTTCGAGAGCGACAGCCCGAGGTTCACGTTGGCCCATTTGAGCACCAGCAATTGCAGCGTGACCGCGCCGCCCCACATCAGCGTGGTTACCCACAGCGCGATCTGCGCGAGTTTGTCGGCCCACAGCACGTTGAAGCAATGATAGAAATCGCCGATCAGTTTCTTCGGTTCGCTCAGGCGATTCTCATAACGCGCGCCGGTGTCGGGAATGAAGATGTTGATCGCGGCGGCGATCGCATACGTCACCATCGTCGCGAACATGGCGAGATCGGCGGAGGAGCGGATCAGCGGCAGATGCGCATGCGCGACGAATTTATCCGCGAAGGTGCTGATCAGCGCGCCGCCCACCATCGTGCCGACGATGGTCGACAGCACGGTGGCCGATTCGAGCCACGCGTTCGCCTTGACGAGTTTTTCCGCCGGCAGCAGTTCAGTGAGGATGCCGTACTTGGCCGGCGAATACGCGGCCGCGCCGAAGCCGACCACGCCGTAGGCAATCATCGGATGAACGCCCGCGATCATCATCAGGCAGCCGCTCGCCTTCAACGCGTTGGAGATGAACATGACGTGGCGCTTTTGCATCGAGTCGGCAAATGCGCCGACGAACGGCGCAAGCAGCACGTACGAAACGGTAAAGAAAATCTGCAGTAGCGGCGTGACCCAGGCGGCCGAGCGAATCACGGAGAGCAGCGCGATGGCCGCGATCAACAGTGCATTGTCCGCAAGCGACGAAATAAACTGCGCCGCGATGATTGTGTAGAAGCCTTTTTTCATGAAGCGGGTCGGAAGCTGCGCGCAAGTCAGGCGCAAAGCAGGGCGCAGCAAAAACGCGCAAAACGCAGCCAGCAATGGAGTGCGCCGGCGCGGCCTTCCGCTTTGTAGCACGAACGCCCGCTGCATGCAGGCGCGCCAACGAAAAAGCGGCCGAAGCCGCTTGTTCATATTCCGTTTGCCGGTGCTGACCCGGCGTCACGCGGGCAAGGCTTACGCAGGTTGCTGACGCGTGCGGCTGTAGCGCGACAGGATCGGGATCATCTGCGCGTAGACCTTCGGGTTGCCCGCGACGATTTCGCCGACGTGCAGGAAATCCGAATCGCCCGTGTAGTTGCCGACCAGGCCACCGGCTTCGGTGATGAGCAGGCTGCCCGCGGCGACGTCCCACGCATTCAGGCCTTGCTCGAAGAAGCCGTCCATGCGGCCGGCGGCGACGTTCGCCAGATCGAGCGCGGCGGCGCCCGGACGGCGCAGGCCGGCGCAGGCTTCGGTCATTTCAGCGAACTGGCGGCCGTACGCTTCGAGGCCGTCCTTTTCGCGGAACGGGAAGCCGGTGCCGATCAGGCCGTCGGCCAGACGGTCGCGCTTGGCCACGCGGATGCGGCGGTCGTTGAGGAATGCGCCACGGCCGCGCGAGGCGGTGAACAGGTCGTTGCGGGTCGGATCGTAGACCACGGCTTGCGTCACGATGCCCTTATGAGCCAGCGCGATCGACACGCAGTAGTACGGAAAACCGTGGATGAAATTGGTGGTGCCGTCGAGCGGATCGATGATCCACTGATATTCGGATTCGTCATCCGACTTGCCGGATTCTTCGGCGAGGATCGCGTGATCGGGGTAGGCGGTCTTGAGCGTGTCGATGATCGCCGCTTCAGACGCTTTGTCGACCTCCGTGACGAAATCGTTGTGCTGTTTCTTGCTGACCTGGACGAGATCGAGGTCGAGCGACGCGCGGGTGATGATCTGTGACGCGCGGCGCGCGGCCTTCACAGCGATATTGAGCATGGGATGCATGAGACTGGATCCTTGTGCCGGGGCAGCACGGCTGCTGGCCGGTAAATGAGCGCTAACCTGCGCTAATTGGGCGCCCTCGAGAAAGGCGCGGAAACAGCACGGAACGCTCGCCCGGTACAGGACCGGTGCGCATTCCGCCGACGGAGACGAATTGGATAAGAACGAGGCGCCCATGCCAAGCTGGACGCGAATCTAGGTATTTTACCTGAGTCCGGGCGCCGCGGCAGCGTTCTCGGGACGGGCGGGTCATCTCCCCGGTCTTACGCGGCATTGGCAAGCCCGTTCGCATGCAAATCGGACTGGCTGCGGCGTTGGCGCTACCATACCCGTCTTTAGCATGCAGAATTCCATCGTGGACCACACCCACCATTCTTCCGATCCTGACGTAGCCGAACTGCGTGGGGGCTTCACCTCGACGCGCTTCGTGCTCGTCGAGCCGAGCCATCCGGGCAACGTCGGCGCCGCGGCGCGCGCGCTGAAAACCATGGGGTTCTCGCGGCTCGTGCTGGTGTCGCCGCGCGTGCCGCACGTGCAGAGCGATCCGGAAGCCATCGCCATGGCAAGCGGCGCCGACGACGTGCTGGCCTCCGCGCACGTCGTGCCGACGCTCGCCGACGCCCTGAACGGCGTGCATTGGTCGATCGCGCTGACCGCGCGGCTGCGCGAATACGGGCCGCCGCAATGGACGCCGCGCGCCGCGGCCGGCGTCGCGCGCGAGCAGGCGGTGCATGGCGAGATCGCGCTGGTGTTCGGCAACGAGCGCACGGGTTTGTCGAACGAGGACGTCGAGCGATGCAGCGCGCTGGCGCATATTCCGGCCAATCCGGCTTATAGCTCGCTCAATCTCGCGCAGGCCGTGCAGGTGTTGGCGTATGAGTTGCGCACGATGTATCTGTCGGCCGATAGCGCGCCCACGGCGGCTCAAGTGGCTGCGGCTCAGGCGGCTGCGGGGCAGGGCGAGCCGGCAGGCGCACGCGCCGCGAGCGACGAAATCGAAAGCATGTTCACGCATCTGGAAAGCGCGCTGGTCGCGCTCGAATTTCTCGATCCCGCCAATCCGAAGAAGCTGATGTCGCGCCTGCGGCGTCTCTTTGCACGCTCGGGTCTCGAGCGCGAGGAAGTGAATATCGTGCGCGGCATCGCCAAGCACATTCTGTTGAAGACCAAGTCCAAGGACGGCGACGCGTCCTGAGCGCCGCATGCCGTTCCTGAATGCTTTTCCGATAGCCGGCGACGACCCCGCCGGCAGCGTGGACTTCCGGCAGGTTTTCCGCAATCCCCCTACAATCCTCAAAACGTTCTAAGCAAAGCTGCCGCCGTGCTATCCGGCAAGCCGTGCCGTGGCGCGCGCCAGGTCGCGCGAGCGGCCCTTTCTCCCACAACACAGTCCCTGCCATGTTCACGAGACTTCGCGAAGACATCGCCACGATCCGCGAGCGCGACCCCGCCGCCCGCAGCGCCTGGGAAGTCCTCACGTGTTATCCGGGCCTGCACGCGCTCGTACTGCACCGGCTCGCGCATGCATGCTGGCGGGCTAAACGCCGCTGGTTCGCGCGATTCATCTCGCAGATGGCGCGCTTCATGACGGGCATCGAAATCCATCCTGGCGCGACGCTCGGGCGGCGCGTGTTCATCGATCACGGCATGGGCGTGGTGATCGGCGAGACCGCGCAGATCGGCGACGACTGCACGATCTATCAGGGCGTCACGCTCGGCGGCACGTCGCTCACGCGTGGCGCGAAACGGCATCCGACGCTCGAGCGCGGCGTGATCGTGGGCGCGGGTGCGAAGGTGCTCGGCGGTTTTACGATCGGCGCGGACGCGAAGATCGGATCGAACGCGGTGGTGACGAAGCCCGTGCCCGCGCGTGGCACGGCGGTGGGTAATCCGGCGCGGATCATCGTGCCGGCGGCGGCCGCAGTGGTTTCAGAGGCGGCGAATGCGGGTTCCAACGGCGCCGCGCGCGACGTCAAACGCTCCGCCGGAAGCAGCGGCTTCTGCGCATACGGCATTACGCCGAACGCGGACGATCCGGTGTCGCTGGCGATCCATGGCCTGATCGATCACGCCGCCACCCAGGCGAAACGCATCGACGAAATCGTCGACGCACTGGAGCGGCTGGGTACGAGTCTCGAAGGACTGCAAGGCGCGGATGCGGCGTTGCTTGATCTGCGGCGGTTGTCGGCCGCGATTGCAGGCAAGGTGGAAGGGGCGGCGGCGGAGCGTTGACGTCTGCTTGCAGACGACGATGCCGCCGCTCACGCTAACGGGAATGCGGCATGCAACGCGGAGGCACGGCAGTAACGACGCTGGCATGCGCTGCGACAGTCGCTCTGCGATCAATCATTACGATCGCATTCAACCAACGAAAGCGCTGACATGCGGAGAGCCAGCGGCGCTGCAATCACCCGCACCACCACCTTCAACCCAACGGCAACGCCCGAATCCCTTCAGCATCGATACGCAAATACCCGCCACGGCGCTCGCCGTGGTCGAGATCCCAATCCGGCAAAACCCAGCGCGTGCCGCCCGGCTCGCGATGCCGCGCCGGCCGGTGCGTGTGCCCATGAATGATGGTCGCCGTTTTCGACGACTTGAATAACGCGGCCACGGCCGCCGCCGTCACGTCGTACTTCGGCGAAACCGGCCGCGAGCGGCCTTGCTCGCTTTTCGCGCGCATGTTCTCGGCGAGTTTCTGACGCCAGCGTAACGGCCACGCGAGAAACAGCATCTGCGCGAAACGGTTGCGCGCAAAATGCCGGAACAATTGATAGCCGCGATCCGCGGTGCACAAGCCATCGCCATGCGCGAGCGCGATGCGCGTGCCGAATGCGGTGATCACAAACGGATCGGGCAGCCAGATCGCGCCGGCCGCTTTCATGAACCGCTTGCCCAGCAGAAAATCGCGGTTGCCGTGCATGATGTAGAGCGCGATGCCGCGCTCGGACAACGTATGCAACAGCGCCGCCATGCGCGCGACGAACGGTTCGACGAGCATGTCGTCGCCGATCCAGTACTCGAACAGGTCGCCGAGTATGAAAACCGAATCGGCCTGCTCGGCCGTGAAGCGGATGAAATGCTCGAACGCGGCGACCGTATGCGGAATCGCCTCGCTCAGATGAATATCGGAGAGGAGAAAAAACGGGCGTGCGGCGTGCGGGCGTTTGCCCTCGCCAGGCACGCCCGCGGCGACGCTTCGCAGCGGCGTTTCTTGCAGCATTGAAGGTGCCTGATGTCAGTTCGAACGAGTCGACGCTTCGTTCACGTTCAGTCGACGATCACAGCCTTTTCGATCACCACGTCGTCCGCCGGCACGTCCTGATGGAAGCCCTTCGAACCCGTCTTGACCTTCTTGATCTTCTCGACGATGTCCAAGCCTTCGACGACCTTGCCGAACACGGCGTAGCCCCAGCCCTGCGGCGTCGGCGACGAATGGTTCAGGAAGTCGTTGTCGTTCACGTTGATGAAGAATTGTGCCGTGGCCGAATGCGGGTCGTTCGTGCGAGCCATGGCGACCGAGCCGTTCACGTTCTTCAGACCGTTGTTCGCTTCGTTGGTGATCGGCTCGGCCGTCGGCTTCTGCTTCATGCCGGGTTCGAAGCCGCCGCCCTGGATCATGAAGCCGTCGATCACGCGGTGGAACACCGTGTTGTCGTAGTGGCCGGCCTTCACGTAGTTGAGGAAGTTCTCAACCGACTTCGGCGCCTTTTCAGCGTCCAGTTCGAGTTTGATGACGCCGTGGTTCGTATGCAGTTCAACCATGATGGAATCCTTTGATGAACAGGGTGGGTAAAAGGCGCGGCCAGTCGTCATGAACTGACGCCGGGCCGCGCCGGGGCGTGGATTGAGCGCTGATGCTTTTCTCGTGGGCGCGGTGTCTTGCGCGCGCTTTCAGTGCTCGCCTTTGCTTCAATTACTTGCCGACGACCGTGGCCGACTCGATCACGACCGGCTTTTGCGGCACGTCGCTCATCGGGCCGCGCGAGGTAGTGGGCGTGCCTTCGATCTTCTTCACGACGTCCATGCCGCTCGTGACCTTGCCGAACACCGCATAGCCGTTGCCGTCCGGATTCGGATAGTCGAGGCCGGCATTGTCCACCGTATTGATGAAGAACTGCGCGGTGGCCGAATTCGGATCGCTGGTGCGCGCCATGGCGAGCGTGCCCGTCATGTTCTTCAGACCGTTACGGCTTTCGAGCGCAATCGGCGCGCGCGTCGGCTTCTCCGCGAAGCTCTGCGTATAGCCGCCGCCCTGAATCATGAAGCCGCGAATCACGCGATGGAAAATCGTGCCGCTGTACTGGCCGGACTTCACGTAGTCGAGGAAGTTGGCGACCGTCTTCGGCGCTTTCTCAGGATACAACTCGACGCGGATGTCGCCTTCCGATGTCTTGAAGAGGACGGACGGATGCGCGGCTTGCGAACCGGACTGGGCAAATGCGGGAGCGTTTGCGATCAGGGCGGCGCTGCCGAGCGCCAACATCAACCATTTCATGAAGATCCTCAGGGTTGGAAAAAACGTATTGCGCGAGAGCGTAATGGGCTTTACTTCGACGGCGCCATGTACGGCGGCATGGCGAGCGAGCCGTTCGCGCCGCCGTACTGGAAGCTCGGCGTCTGCGTCATGTTCGAGGTGGCGCGAGCGGTGTAGTCGTCTTCCGGGACGGCGGACTGCTTCGCCTGGGTCGGGGTCTTGACCGGCGAGATGACTTTCTGAATGTCCGCGAGGCGCTGCGTGGTGGTGGGGCTCACCTTGCCGAGGCTCTGTGCGCGGCGATAGGCCTCGTTGGCCATGCGCAGATACAGGTCGCCGAGATTCTCGTACGCGAGGCTGTAGCCCGGGTTGACCTTGGTTGCGGTTTCCAGCGCGGCGCGCGCTTCGGCATAATGGCCTTGCTTCGCATAAAGCGCGGCGAGGTTGTTATAGGGCTCGGGCAACTCGGGGTACGTCTGCGTGAGTTCGGTGAACGCGGCGATGGCTTCGTCGTCGCGATTCAGATGGGCGAGCACCGTGCCGCGCTTGAACTTTGCTTGCGCGTCGCGTGGATTCGAGGCGATGCGCGCGTCGAGCTGGGTCAGCGAGGCCGCCCAGTTTTTCTGCGCGATCGACGCGTCGATTTCCGGCGTGTTGTCGCGCACGGCGGGGCCCTGCGGCCGCGTGGCGGCTTTCTGCGCGAAGGCGGCCGAGGCGGGCACGGCGGCAAGGGCGACAGCCAGGGTGACGCGCAACGTGAGGGCACGCGTGGCGCCGAGAGCGACGCCGCCGCTCATGCCGCGCGCGACGCCACCGAAGGCCGCCGCGGCGAGGGTCGCAGCGCTGCGCGCGCGGCCGCTTGAAGGTTTCATAGGCTCAGGTCTGGATGTTATACTCCGACCCATTCTAACAAAAGGTCTGCGCGTTCCGTCGAACCGCAAACTGTCTTTTCGCCACTCGTGGTCGTCTCCGCCTTGATCGCAGCCTGACCGCCGCACCAGGTGCACCGGTTTTGCTGTATGCGACGCACCCGCCATTTGTTCGCGGGGCGCGGCGCGCATGAAACACATTGCGGATTTCTTTCGGCCCACGCACCGTTCTCTATGGAATCACTGCGCATCTACAACACGCTCGCGCGTGACAAGCAAACTTTCGTGCCGCTGCAAGAAGGCGTCGTGCGAATGTACGTCTGCGGGATGACCGTGTACGACTATTGTCACGTCGGTCATGCGCGGGTGATGGTCGTGTTCGACATCGTGCAGCGCTGGTTGCGCACGCTCGGCTACGACGTGACCTACGTGCGCAATATCACGGATATTGATGACAAGATCATCCGGCGCGCAGTGGAGAACGGCGAAACGATCAAAGCGCTGACCGATCGCTTCATCAAGGCGCTGCATGAAGACGCGGACGCGCTCGGCATTCAGCGGCCCGACATCGAACCGCGCGCTACGGACTTCATTCCGCAGATGCTTGGCATGATCGAGCAGCTCGAAGCGAACGGCTACGCCTATCAGGCGACTGACGGCGACGTGAACTATGCGGTGCGCAAGTTCGCGAACTACGGCAAGCTCTCGGGCAAGTCGCTCGAAGATCTGCGCGCGGGCGAACGCGTCGCGGCGAACGACGCGAAGCAGGATCCGCTCGACTTCGTGCTGTGGAAGCAGGCCAAGCCGGAAGAGCCCGCCGACACCGGCTGGGATTCGAAATATGGGCGCGGCCGTCCCGGCTGGCATATCGAATGCTCGGCGATGGGCTGCACGTTGCTCGGCGAACATTTCGACATTCACGGCGGCGGACAGGACCTGCAGTTTCCGCACCATGAAAACGAAATAGCGCAAAGTGAAGCCGCTACCGGTCAAACGTTCGTCAATTTCTGGATGCACAACGGCTACGTACAGATCGACAATGAGAAGATGTCGAAGTCGTTGAACAACTTCTTTACGATCCGCGAAGTATTGGCGCAGTACGATGCCGAGGTCGTGCGTTTCTTCATCGCACGCGCGCATTACCGCTCGCCGTTGAATTACAGCGACGTGCATATCGACGACGCCCGCAACGCCCTCGCGCGTTTGTACACCGCGCTGAAGGACGTCACGCCGGACGACGCCGAGCTCGACTGGAACGAAGCGCATGCGCAGCGTTTCCAGGCAGCAATGAACGACGACTTCAACACACCGGTTGCAGTGTCGGTGTTGTTCGAGTTGGCAACAGAAGTGAACCGCACGCGCGACCCCGCGCTGGCCCGTCAGTTGCGCTCGCTGGGCGCGGTGATCGGACTGCTCGGCCGCGAGCCGCGTGCGTACCTGCAGCAGGCAGCGGGGGCAGCAGCCGAAGGCGCGCTCGAGCCCGCCGCGATCGAAGCGAAGATCGCGGCGCGCGTGGCCGCCAAGCAGGCGAAGGACTATGCGGCAGCAGACCGGATCCGGGCCGAATTGCTCGAGGCCGGCGTTGCACTTGAAGACAAACCCGGCGGGTTGACCGAGTGGCGGCGCGTGTGAGCGCACCTCGACTTACCCTTTGATCGACTCGCCAGGCAGGAGGCAGGATGGCAACGGCCACGAAGACGCCGGCTAAACGAGCCGCGTCTCAAACAAACGCGGCAACCGCGGCAAAGTCGACACGCACGTCGGCTCGCACGGGCGGCGGCGCGGTAAGGAAAGCATCGTCGAAAGCCGGGGTGGCGGCCAAGACCGCAGCGGGCGCAGCGACAAAGACCGCCGTGAAGCGCGGGCTCAATGGCGCGTCGGCGCATGCGCCTCTCGCGAAGCGCGCGAAGGCGCCGCGTTTGAAGAGCAATGGCGCCTTGCCGGCTGAATTGGCCGGCGACGTGCAGGAGCTCGCCCGCGTAACGGTCGAGGGGCACGAAGGCGAAGTCGTGCGCAAGACGCGCGCGTCCGCAACCGCGGGCGGCGAAGCGGCGAGCGCGAGCGAGGTCGCGGTGCCGGTGCAGATCGGCGGCCTCACGCCTGAAGTCACGCGTCCGGCCTATTGGGACAAGGCGTGTGCCGACCTCGTCAAGCGCGATCGCATTCTGAAGAAACTGATTCCGAAGTTCGGTCCGGTGCATCTGCTGAGCCGCGGCGATCCGTTCGTCACGCTCGCGCGCTCGGTGGTCGGCCAGCAGATTTCGGTCGCGTCCGCGCAAGCCGCCTGGGCGAAAGTCGAGGCCGCCTGTCCGAAGCTGGTGCCGCAGCAGTTCATCAAGCTCGGTCTGGAAAAGCTCACCACGTGCGGGTTGTCCAAGCGCAAAGCCGAATACGTGCTCGATCTCGCGCAGCATTTCGTTTCGGGTGCGCTGCACGTCGGTAAATGGACGTCGATGGAAGACGAGGCGGTGATCGCAGAACTCACGCAGATTCGCGGCATCGGCCGCTGGACGGCGGAGATGTTCCTGATCTTCAACCTGTCGCGCCCCGACGTGCTGCCGCTCGACGACCTGGGCCTGATCCGTGCGATCAGTGTCAACTACTTCAGCGGCGAACCGGTCACACGCAGCGAAGCGCGCGAGGTCGCCGCCAACTGGGAGCCGTGGCGCACCGTCGCCACCTGGTATATGTGGCGTAGTCTTGATCCGTTGCCGGTCGACTACTGAAAAAGAAGAAACGGGACCATTTCAAAAGCTATCGATTGTTAAAGATTGATAGTTGCGAGATGGTTTTGACATCGGCGAGCGCGGTTAGAATACGCGCTGCCGGTAAGTCCAAGGATTACAAACAATGAAGACCACGTTTCTGGATTTCGAACAGCCGATCGCTGAACTCGAAGCGAAGATCGAAGAATTGCGCTTCGTGCAGGACGATTCGGCCGTCGATATTTCGGAAGAGATCGAGCGGCTGTCCAAGAAGAGTCAACAGCTCACCAAAGATCTGTACGCGAACCTCACGCCGTGGCAGGTTTCGCAAATCGCCCGTCATCCGCAACGTCCGTACACGTTCGACTACGTCAACGAGCTGTTCACCGATTTCCATGAACTGCACGGCGACCGCAACTATGCGGATGACCTGTCGATCGTCGGCGGCCTCGCGCGCTTCAACGGCCAGGCGTGCATGGTGATCGGCCATCAGAAGGGCCGCGACACCAAGGAGCGCGCGCTGCGCAACTTCGGCATGCCGCGTCCGGAAGGCTATCGCAAGGCCGAACGTCTGATGCGTCTCGCCGAAAAATTCGGCTTGCCGATTTTCACGTTCATCGACACGCCGGGCGCGTACCCGGGCATCGGCGCGGAAGAGCGCGGCCAGTCGGAAGCGATCGGCCGAAATCTGTACGTCATGGCCGAACTGAAGACGCCGCTGATCGCGACGATCATCGGCGAGGGCGGTTCGGGCGGCGCGCTGGCGATCGCCGTCGGCGACAGCGTGCTGATGCTGCAATTCTCGACCTATTCGGTGATCTCGCCGGAAGGCTGCGCCTCCATTCTGTGGAAGAGCGCCGCGAAAGCGCCGGAAGCCGCGGAAGCGCTCGGCCTGACCGCGCATCGTCTGAAGGCGCTCGGTTTGATCGACAAGATCGTCAACGAGCCGTTGGGTGGCGCGCATCGCGATCCGAAAGGCATGGCCGCCATGTTGCGCCGTGCGCTCGCCGATTCGCTGCGCCAGTTCCAGGGCATGAGCATCAACGACCTGCGTCAACGCCGTTTCGAACGGTTGATGTCGTACGGCAAGTTCAAGGAAACGACGCCGGGTGCGTAAGCCCGCGCGCGTTCTCTTTCGTCCTGCAGCGCCCAGCGCGCGAGTGACGTGATTCCCACCGCCGAAACGCCCGCCGACCGCCTCGTTCTCGAGGCCGTCGGCTTTTCGTTGTCTACGCTGCCCGCTGACGCGCGTATTGCGATTGCGTTGAGTGGCGGCGTGGATTCGAGTGTGCTGCTCGATGCCGCGGTGCGTGTCGCGGGCGCGTCGCGTTGTCTCGCGCTGCATGTGCATCATGGGCTGAGCGCGCATGCCGATGCGTGGCTCGCGCACTGCGAGGCGTTTGCGCGGGAGCGTGGCGTCGAGTTCGCGGCAGAGCGCGTCGAGGTGTCGCGTGACGCGGGCGTGAGTGTCGAGGCCGCCGCGCGCGCCGCGCGTTATCGCGCGCTGGACGACATGTGCGCATCGCGCGATGTCGCCACGTTGTGGCTCGCGCAGCATGCGGACGATCAGGCGGAAACCGTGCTGTTGCAATTGCTGCGTGGCGCGGGTCTCGCGGGTCTTGCCGCGATGGCGCCTGAGTATTTGCCGGCGGGTGCGTCAGTGACGCGCGTGCGGCCTTTGCTTCATCTGCTGCGCGCGCAACTCGAGCAATACGCGGGCGAGCGTGCGTTGCAATCGATCGACGACGAGTCGAACGCCGATACACGCTACGCACGCAATGCATTGCGCCACGAGGTGACGCCGGCGTTGGCCGTCCACTTTCCAGGGTTTCGCGACGCGCTCGCGCGCACGGCGGCGCACGCGGCGTCTGCGCAGCGTTTGCTCGACGCGCTGGCGCGCATCGATATGGAATCCGCTTCACGCGACGAAGGGCGTGCTCTATCGCACGATGCATTGCTCGCGTTCGACGACGATCGCGCGCTCAACCTGATGCGTTACTGGATGCGCACGTCGGGTTTCGTCGCCGCATCGAGCGCGCGTCTCGGCGATGCACTGCGTCAGCTACGTGAGATTGGCGCGGCGGGCGAGGGCCACGGTCTGCGTATCGATCACGCGGGACATGCGTTGCGCAGCTATCGCGGCCTCGTCTATTGGGAAGCGGGCGACAGCAACGAGCCCGCCGACGAAACCGCGCTCGCCGCTCGCGCGATCAGCGAACTCGCGTGGCAAGGCGAGTCGATCTGGCGTTTGCGGCAATGGCGCGGCACTTTCGTATTCGCCGACGCAGACGTTGCGGCCGGCGACTCCGACACGATTCCCGCGAGCGTTCTACGGCGCGCCGTGTTGAGCGCGCGATCGCGCAGCGGCGGCGAGCGGATGCGCACGAGCGAAGCGCGCAATGCACCGAGCCGCACGCTGAAAAATCTGTTCCAGGAGCGCGGGGTTCCCGCGTGGAAGCGCGACGTGCCGCTGCTTTACGTCGGCGACGATCTGCTGTTCGTGCCTCTGCTCGGCGTCAATCGCGCAGCGTTGCCGGAACAGGTCGACGAGGCCGAATCGCGCGTCAGAATCGTCTGGCGCGAGGATCTGCTGATCGGCTGACCGGCCGGTCGGACACCTGGATTAGCCGGGCGGTGAATCCGGAAATAGGGCGCAAATCCGCATGAAACAGGCCTTTGCAGCCCTTATTTGGCGCATTCGAATAGCCTTTCCGGCTTGTCTTTTTGCCCTCGATCGGGTACGTTTACTTGTTTGCCCGACCCGATTTCGCCGTCGCTTTTGTTGAATTAGTCGGTTTTCGATCGTGATCCGTCGTTTCCGGTAAGCCATCAGCGATCATTCCCGGGCAAATCCGCGCGTGCTGCACGCGTGCTGCATTTACGCCGCCACACACTCTGCCGTCGTTCACAAGACGTTGCGCGCCTGTGCTTTTGTGCGGTCGTCTCCAGCGCGCCAGCGCGGTTTCTCCTCCAGTTCAGAACGACAATGGCACTCATCGTACATAAATACGGCGGCACCTCGATGGGCTCGGTCGAGCGCATCAAGAACGTCGCCAAGCGCGTCGCGAAATGGCACAAGGCTGGCCACAAGATGGTCGTCGTGCCGTCGGCGATGTCCGGCGAAACCAACCGCTTGCTCGGTCTCGCGAAAGAAATCACGGGTCAGCCGAACCCGCGCGAACTCGACATGATCGCCGCCACGGGCGAGCAGGTCAGCTCGGGTTTGTTGGCTATCGCGCTGCAGGAAGCCGGCGTCGAAGCGGTCAGCTACGCCGGCTGGCAAGTGCCGGTCAAAACGGATAGCGCGTTCACGAAAGCGCGCATCAGCGAAATCGACGGCGAGCGCGTGCTGCGCGATCTCGACGCAGGCAAGGTGGTGGTGATCACAGGCTTCCAGGGCATCGATCCTGACGGCAATATCACTACGCTCGGCCGTGGCGGTTCGGATACGTCGGCGGTCGCGGTCGCGGCTGCGTTGAAAGCCGATGAGTGCCTGATTTACACGGACGTCGACGGGGTCTACACGACCGACCCGCGCGTGGTCGAAGAGGCGCGCCGGCTCGATCGCGTGACGTTCGAAGAAATGCTGGAAATGGCAAGCCTGGGTTCGAAGGTGCTGCAGATCCGCTCGGTGGAATTCGCCGGCAAATATCAGGTGAAGACACGTGTGTTGTCGAGCTTGACCGATCCGCTGATACCGCTCGACGCTGAAATGAAGTCGGGCACCCTGATTACTTTTGAAGAAGATGAGACCATGGAAAAAGCAGTCATCTCGGGCATCGCGTTTCAGCGCGACGAAGCTCGCATTGCCGTGATGGGTGTGCCCGACAAGCCGGGCATCGCGTATCAGATTCTCGGCCCGGTGGCGGACGCGAATATCGACGTCGACATGATCATCCAGAACCAGAGCGTGGAAGGCAAAACGGCGTTCACGTTTACGGTCGGCCGCGGCGATTATCAGCGCGCCATGGACATCCTCACGACCCAGGTGAAGGGCCACGTGCAGGCCGAGCAGGTGCTGGGCGATCCGAAGGTGTCGAAGGTCTCGGTGGTCGGCGTCGGCATGCGTTCGCACGTCGGTATCGCGAGCACGATGTTCCGCACGCTGTCGGAAGAGGGCATCAACATTCAGATGATCTCGACCTCCGAAATCAAGATCTCGGTGCTGATCGACGAGAAGTACATGGAGCTCGCCGTGCGCGCGCTGCATAAAGCGTTCGAACTGGATCAAGCGTAATTTGCTTCGAACAACGGGGTGGACAAGAGCGCTCCGTTTGTTTTGCGCGGCCGAGGTGAATAAATTGCGTCGCCGGTGACGAAACTGGCACAAAAAATGTTCGCGAGACATTGACCTTCGCGGTTCGGCCCGCTATTATCTTGGCTTCGTCGCGCTGACTCCCTGCGCGACCGAAAGTTTGGGAGACGTGGCCGAGAGGTCGAAGGCACTCCCCTGCTAAGGGAGCATCTGGGCCAAAACCTGGATCGAGGGTTCGAATCCCTCCGTCTCCGCCAGTGATGGTGGCAAACCCCGCAGAGTCTAGGCTCTGCGGGGTTTTGTTTTTGGGCGTTGCAGTTCGAGTGGATTGGTACAGTGACGGCCTGCTGTCGCTCAATCTCATTCGTGACCGTATGTGCAATCACGCACTCAATTCGGTCCTCCAAGTTAACGTTTAGCTCAGCTTGTAAATCCGAACTGCTGTGTCATGCAGCAGTCTTCGCTGTTCCGAAACACTGAACTCTGCAATCACCTCGAAGTACGCGCGATAAAGCTGTTCGAATGTGCAAGACAGCTTGCTGATCGGCATATGACTCGCGAACATGCAGCGGTCAGGCCCAAAAACCTCGATGGCTTGCAGTATCCAAGGGCGAACCTGAGCGACCGTCCAATGAATGCCGAAGATGCATTCCAGCCCAAAAATTTTGACAGCCACATTGGGACACGCGCCGACCAACGTCATTCCACGTCGCCACGCCGCCTGGCCTTCGCTAGTCAGATCGAGCGGCCAGCCCAGCACAGGCAGCACGAACTGAATGTCTGGAAACGCAGTCGCGAGCGATGCGAGTTCGGGAAGTTGCGGGGCGAATATCTCGATTTCGCAGATCAGATTGCGCCCGCGCAGCGAAGCGAGTCCGCGTCGCCATGCCGCGTCCGACGTGAGGCCCGGCGCCGTTGCATAGCGAAGCAGCGGGTTCGCCGGGTGCCAACCCAGATGCTGACGAACGCAACGGATCCGATTTGCTGATGCATACGCGTCCAGCGTGCCCGGCAGATCGGGACTCGAAAAATCGACCAAAGCGATGATGCCGTCCGGGCGTCCTGTGGTGTTCGCAAGGTCCTGCGCCCAGCAGGTTTCGCCCACCGGATCGGTCGAAATGAACTCGGCCCAGACTGTGCCGACGACATTCAACGCGCTCGTGTCGCGCGCGTAGTCGTCGGGTAAGTACATGCGGGGGAGCGCACTGTAGTCACCAACGAGGGCTTCGAAGCCTTCGCTGCGCGTCGCGAACACGGGGTAATGGAAGCGCCCAGCGTCGTAGAAGTGTTGGTGACAATCAAGGATCGGCAGGGCGGCGCAGTCCATCGTCCAGGTCTCCGTACGCGAGAGCCAGCACTGAAGCGCAGTGCTTGTCCGGCGAGGTTAGCATGAGTCGGTTCGGCGTCCTGTGAGGAGGCAGATGGCAGGTTGTCGTCGCCTTGCTGTTGGCGTGTTGAGAAGCAGCGAACGTTGTCTGAATGGCTGGCTTCGCCGGATCACTGAGCGTGGGTTAGCTGGAACCCGCGAAGTCCCACGGCGTGCTCTCGCGGCCGATTTCGTGCGCGGGTCTGCCGTTCGTCAATCGCCGCTGCAAGCCGCACTCGAAATGCGTGCTGCGCCCCACCATCCCAACAAACTGCGAGGGCCCCGACGACGGCGACGTCGTATTCTGCGAGTCGCCCACCACCGCCACCGCATCGGTAATGCTCGTGGCGCCGCCCGCCGCGATCAGCGTCTTGCCGCGTGCGAGCTGTTACGCCTTCAGCGCGTACAACGTAGTGGGCGTAGAGCGGTTGTAGGTCTGCTCCAGCGAGATCTAGTGATAGCGCGCCGGGTCGCTCATGCCGTTCGCCTTGCTCGCGCACGCGTTGCTGTACCCGGCGCCGACTATCACAGCGGGCGTGATGCGATATGTCGAAATCACGCCGTACGTGTTGAGCACGGTTTCGCTGGCGAACAGCGAACTATTGGCATTTGGTGTCAGTCATCGTATCACTGGTATGCGTGTGAGACACTCTAGGCAAAACCGTTCAATTTTGTCGATTTTCTGGTGAATTTCAATGATATCGGGCGTTTCAACATTAGGTGGCCGACTAGAGATCGGACGACCGGTCACCTTTAAATTTTCGCAGTTCGTTTCGCCTGCGCGACACAAATGGCAGATGGCTGCGTGAGTCCGCTGTGGCGGCGGCGTGCTATGCCTTAAACGAGCGTCGCCGTATGAGCCGGATCGACTGGCGCCTCGAAGCAGGTCGCATTCGATTCAATCCAAATCGAGCGAGAGCGTTTCTGCGCCGAGGCAGGGCAGACGCATGAATAAATAATGCTTCGACATCCTACAGATATTGTCCGCACTGGAAATGACAAATGCCATGCGTGCCTGGCTGCGCATATCGCCGTCGGCCGAATGCCCCGCTGCATGAACGTGCGGCGAGCAGAGCCGCCTTGCATTGCGCCGCGCTCTGGTTACAACGCCACCGCTTCTTCACCAAAACCATGTCCAATGTAACGAGACGTAACCGGCCGGCCACGCACGCGATGTTATGCATCAGTTATTACAAACTTGAAATACGCGCAGCGGCGCCTTGCGCTATATTTCCGCCAACAACACATTCTTCCAAAGGGTGATCGATGAAGTCCGCTCGTCTTGTTCCACTTTTGATCGGGGTTTTCGCGCTGGGTGCGTCGGGTGCCGCAATGGCCGGCGGTCTCAGTGTTGGTGTCAACATCGGCATTCCCGCGCCGGTCTACGTCGCGCCGGCACCGGTTTATGCACCGCCGCCTCCGCCCCCGCCGCCGGTCGTCTATCAACCGGCACCCGTGTACTACGGCGGCCCGGCGATCGTGGTCGGCTGGCATGGCGACCGCTACTGGGACGGACGCCGCTACTGGGCGCGCGATGACTGGTATCGTCATCATCCCCCGGGGCATTACAACTACGGTCGCGACCACTACGACAATCATCGCGGCTGGCACTAAGCATCCAGACCCGCGGTTGATCGAATCGCGGCATCAAAGAAAAACCGCCTGAAAAAGGCGGTTTTTTTGTTGGGCTTCTGCAATAAGCCAGCAAAATGCAGTGGCGCACACAAAGCGCCACGCGCTCACGCGCAAGGCGTGTTGTTCAATCCGCCACGGCAGCCATGCCACCCACCACCGCGCTAAAGCCGCTATCGACGTGCACGATTTCCGCCGTCACGCCGGCCGCCAGATCCGACAGCAGGAACGCCGCCGTATTGCCGACCTGTTCGATCGTCACGTTGCGCTTGAGCGGCGCGTTCTGTTCCACGAATTCGAGAATCTTGCCGAAGCCCTTGATGCCGCTCGCGGCCAGCGTCTTGATCGGGCCCGCCGAAACACCATTGACGCGCACGCCTTTTGCGCCGAGCGAGACCGCCAGATAACGCACGCTGGCTTCGAGTGAAGCTTTGGCGAGACCCATGGTGTTGTAGTTCGGAATCGCGCGCTCGGCGCCCAGGTAGCTCAGCGTGAGCAGTGACGCGTCCGGCGTGAACATGGATTGCGCGGCTTTGGCGAGCGCCGGGAAGCTGTACGCGGAGATGTCGTGCGCGATGCGGAAATTTTCGCGCGTCATGCCGTCGAGAAAATCGCCGGCAATCGCTTCGCGCGGCGCAAAGCCGATCGAGTGAACGAGACCGTCGAGGCCGACCCAGCGTTGCTTGAGCGAGACGAAGAGGGCGTCGATCTGCGCGTCGTCGGCGACGTCGCAGGGGAACACCAGATCGCTGCCGAACTCGTTGGCGAACTCGGTGATGCGGTCCTTGAAGCGCTCGCCGACATAGGTGAACGCCAGCTCGGCGCCTTCGCGCTTGCAGGCTTGCGCGATGCCGTAGGCAATCGAACGGTTCGACAGCAGGCCAGTCAGCAGGATACGTTTACCAGCGAGGAAGCCCATGAAATCTCCTGATCGGATCGGCGCGCCGCGCCGCGCACGGCGACAGTGTGCGCAGCAGACGTGCGGATCGCGCGGGTTTATTGGGTAGAATTCTCTCACACTGCAATTGCCCACTGACCAACAAGGCCCCCATGACAACTGGCTCGCGACGGGTTCCAACGCCTCGTGCACTCCGGTGCAGCGTGATTCACAGACCCTTGCGTGCCGGCCTCGCGATTGCGCCGCGTTCATGGCGCTCTGCTTGCGCCGCGCTGATGTGCGGCGTGCTGGCCGTGGCTGGTCTTCTCGTGGCGCCGCGGGCGCACGCGGTCTATGCGATCGCGCAATACGGTGAGCCGAAATATCCGGCGGAATTCAAGCACTTCGACTACGTCAATCCGGACGCGCCGAAGGGCGGCACGCTGGTGCTGGCCAATCCGAGCCGCCTCACCAGCTTCGACAAATTCAATCCCTTCACGCTGCGCGGCAATACGGCGCCGGGTGTGGACCTGATGTTCGAAAGCCTTACCACCGGCAGCAGCGACGAAGTGGCGTCCGCTTACGGGCTGCTCGCCGACGACATCAACATCGCGCCGGATGGACTGTCGGTGACCTTCCACATCAATCCGCGCGCGCGGTTTTCGAACGGCGATCCGGTCACCGCCGACGACGTCAAGTTCTCGCTCGACACGCTGAAAAGCCCGCAGGCCGCGCCGCAATTCGCCTCGATCTTCGGCGAGATCACGCGCGCGGTGGTGATCGATCCGCATACGATCCGCTTCGAGTTTCATCAGCGCAATCGCGAGCTGCCGTTGCTTGCGGGCGGCATACCGGTGTTCTCGCGCAAGTGGGGAATGAAGCCGGACGGCAGCCGCATTCCGTTCGACCAGCTCGCGTTCGAAAAGCCGATCGGCAGCGGACCTTATCTGATCGAGCAATACGACAACGGCCGCACGATTACGTACCGGCGCGACCCGAATTACTGGGGCGCGGCGCTGCCGGTGCGCGTCGGCATGTATAACTTCGATCGCGTCGTCTACAAGCTGTATTCGGATAGCACGGCGCGGCTGGAGGCGTTCAAGGCCGGCGAGTACGACGCCCTGGTCGAATACGTCGCGCGCAACTGGGTGCGGCGTGATGTCGGCAAGAAATTCGATAGCGGCGAGCTGATCAAGCAGGTGTTTGCGCAACATAACGGCACCGGCATGCAGGGCTTCATGCTGAACACGCGGCGGCCGTTGTTTCAGGACGTGCGCGTGCGCAAGGCGCTCGATCTTGCGCTCGACTTTCAGTGGCTCAATCGGCAGTTGTTCTTCAATCAGTACACGCGTATCGACAGTTTCTTCGCCAACACCGATTTGCAGGCGAAGGGTCTGCCTTCGCCGGGTGAGTTGGCCTTGCTCGAGCCGTGGCGCGCGAAGCTCGACCCGGCCGTGTTCGGTCCGCCACCGAAACAGCCGGATACCGATCCTCCCGGCTCGCTGCGCGCCAACCTGCTGGAGGCGCGCGCGCTCTTGCAGGAGGCCGGCTGGACCTACCGCGACGGCGCCTTGCGCAACGCCAAGGGCGAGCCGTTCCGCTTCGAGATTCTCGACGACTCCGGCTCGTCCGCGCAGATGGAGCCGATCGTCGCGACCTTCATCCGCAATCTGCAGAAGCTGGGCATCCAGGCCACGTTTCGCGTGTCGGATTTCGCGGTCTATCAGAAGCGGCTAGACGCATTCGATTTCGACACCACCACCATCCGCATGCCGGACGTGCAGGTGCCCGGTTCCGAGCAGATCGAACGATTCGGCAGCAAGGCCGCCGATACGCAGGGTTCCGATAACATGATCGGGCTGAAGTCGCCCGTGGTGGATGCGATCCTGAACGCGCTCGTGCATGCGCAGACGCGCGAGCAACTGGTCGACGCCACGCACGCGCTCGACCGTGTGTTGATGCATGGCTACTATGTCGTGCCGCATTGGTACAGCGCGACGCATCGGGTGGCGTTCAAGCGCGGCCTTGCATGGCCGAAAACGCTGCCCCTGTACTATTCGGCGGAAGGCTGGATCACGTCGATGTGGTGGTTCGCGCAGCCACAGTCGCAATCGCAGCCGCAAGCGCAACCTTAACCGCGCTAACGCGTCATTCATTCGGAAACGCCGCCATGTGGAGCTACATCCTCAAACGCCTGCTGCTGATGATCCCGACTTTGCTCGGCGTGCTGACGCTGACCTTCGCTGTGATCCAGTTCGTTCCCGGTGGCCCGGTCGAGCAGATGCAGCACGAGTTGCGCAAAGGCGCCGAGAACGGCGCGCCGTTCGGTCTGCGCGCGCATACCGGCGTCGACGCGCAGCAGATCGCGCAACTCAAAGCGCTATACGGCTTCGACAAACCGCCGCTCGAACGCTACGTGCTGATGCTCAAGCGCTTCTCGACGTTCGATCTCGGTCAGAGCTACTTCCGCCATCAAAGCGTGTGGTCGCTGATCGTCTCGAAGCTGCCGGTATCGATCAGCATCGGCTTATGGACGTTCTTTCTGACGTATCTGATATCGGTGCCGCTCGGCATTGCAAAGGCGATACGCAACGGTTCGCGCTTCGATGTCGCGACGAGCCTCGTGGTGCTGGTCGGCTACGCGATTCCGGGCTTCGTGCTGGGTGTTTTGCTGCTCGTGCTGTTCGGCGGCGGTACGTTCCTGCAACTGTTCCCGCTGCGCAATCTCACTTCGGACAACTGGGCGCAACTAAGTGTCGTAGGCAAGATTCTCGACTATCTGTGGCATATCGCGTTGCCGATCACGGCCTCGGTCGTGGGCAGTTTCGCGGTCGTCACCATGTTGACGAAAAACGCTTTTCTCGATGAGATCCGCAAGCAATACGTGCTCACCGCGCGCGCCAAAGGGTTGTCCGAAAAGCGCGTGCTGTGGAAGCACGTGTTCCGCAATGCGCTGTTGCCGCTGATCGTCGGTTTTCCGGCCGCGTTTATCGGCGCGTTCTTTACCGGCAGTCTGCTGATCGAGACGCTGTTTTCGCTTGATGGCCTCGGGCTGCTGTCGTACGAATCGGTTGTGCGGCGCGATTATCCGGTCGTGCTCGGCACGCTGTATCTGTTCACGCTGATCGGGCTGGCGACCAAGCTGATCTCCGATCTTTGCTACGTGTGGGTCGATCCCCGCATCCAATTCGAACAACTGGAGCGCTGATGAATCGAGCCCGTCTTTCCGCCGATGCGTCGGCGCGCACCGAACCAGCGCGCGCGTTCGTCTCGCCTTCGCCCGCGCGCCGTGTGTGGCAGCGTTTTCGCCAGCAGCGTCTGGGCTACTGGAGCCTGATCGTGTTCGTCGTGGCATTCGCGGCGAGTCTGGCCGGGCCGTTGTGGTCGAACGACAAACCGCTCGTGGTGCGCTACGACGGCAGCCTGTATTTCCCGATGTTCAAGACCTACGCCGAGACCACCTTCGGCGGCGATTTCCCGACGCCGGCCGATTATCTCGATCCGTATATCAAGCATCGTTTCGATGCGCTGGGCAATTTCGCCGTGTATCCGCCGAATCACTATTACTACGACACGCTGAATTACTTTTCGAAGGCGCCGAACCCGGCGCCGCCGTCGCGCGAGAACTGGCTCGGCACCGACGACCGCGGCCGCGATCTGTTCGCGCGTCTGCTCTACGGCTTCCGCGTATCGGTGGAATTCGGGCTGGTGCTGACGCTGATCGGTACGATACTCGGAATCGCGGCGGGCGCCGTGCAAGGTTATTTCGGAGGACGTACCGATATCATCGGGCAGCGTTTGATCGAAATCTGGAGCGCCATGCCGGAGCTTTACCTGCTGATCATCTTTTCGTCGATCTTCGAGCCGGGCTTCATTCTGCTGATCGTGCTGCTCTCGCTGTTCGGCTGGATCGGCTTGTCCGATTACGTGCGCGCGGAGTTCCTGCGCAATCGCCAGCAGGATTATGTGCGCGCGGCGCGCGCAATGGGGCTGTCGAACTGGCAGATCATGTGGCGGCATGTGCTGCCCAATAGTCTCACGCCGGTGATCACGTTCCTGCCGTTTCGCATGAGCGGCGCGATTCTCGCGCTGACGAGCCTCGACTTTCTCGGCTTGGGCGTGCCGTCGCCGACGCCGAGCCTCGGTGAGTTGCTCGCGCAAGGCAAGGCGAATCTCGACGCGTGGTGGATTTCGCTGTCCACCTTCGGCGTTCTGGTGGCGATGCTGTTGCTGCTGACTTTCATGGGCGACGCGCTGCGCAATGCACTCGACACCCGTATCTCCGATGCGATGCGCGCCGGAGGCAATCAATGAGCGCGAACTTGCAAAGCAACGCGTCACCGGCCACGACGCAGCCGCTGCTCGAACTGGACCATCTGCATGTGCGTTTCGGCGATACGGTCGCGGTGAGCGACGTCACGCTCGCGATCCAGCGCGGCGAACGGGTGGCGCTGGTCGGCGAATCGGGTTCGGGCAAGAGCGTGACCGCGCTGTCGATCCTGCGTCTGTTGAGCGACGCGCAAGTGAGCGGGTCGATCCGTTTCGACGGCGAAGACCTGCTCGGCAAAACCGAGCGCGAGATGCGCGGCTTGCGCGGCTCGGACATCGCGATGATTTTTCAGGAGCCGATGACCGCGCTCAATCCGCTCTACACGGTCGGCGATCAGATTGCGGAAACCATCGTCGTGCATGACGGCGTGACGGCGAACGAGGCGCGCAAGCGCGCCGTGGTGCTCCTGGGACGCACCGGCATCGCCGAGCCGGGCAAGCGCGTGAACAGCTATCCGCATCAGCTGTCGGGTGGCCAGCGCCAGCGCGCGATGATCGCGATGGCGCTGGCGTGCCGTCCGCGTCTTCTGCTGGCCGACGAGCCGACCACGGCGCTCGACGTGACGATCCGCGCGCAGATCGTCGAACTGCTGCTGGAGTTGCAACGCGACGAGGCGGAAAAACGCGGCATGGCCGTGTTGCTGATCACGCACGACCTGAATCTGGTGCGCCACTTCGCGCAACGCATCGCGGTGATGGAGAAGGGCGTTCTGGTGGAGAGCGGGCCGGTCGAGCAGGTGTTCGCGTCGCCGCAGCATCCGTACACGCAACGCCTGCTGGCGAGCCGCCCGGAACGCACGGTCGTGCCGGTTTTGCCGATTTCGCCCGTGCTGCTCGAGGCGCGCGGGATTTCGGTCGATTTCAAAACGAAGCTGCCGGGTTTCAGCGGGTGGTTTCGCTCGGGACGGTTTCGCGCCGTTGCGGACGCGAACGTGTCGGTGCGCCAAGGCGAGACGCTCGGGATCGTCGGCGAATCGGGTTCGGGCAAATCGACGCTGGCGATGGCCTTGCTCGGCCTGCAACGCACCGTGCACGGCGAGATCGAGTTTCAGGGCAGGGCGCTCGGCAGTTATCGCGGCGCCGAACAGACCGCCTTGCGCTCGAACATGCAGGTTGTCTTCCAGGATCCGTTCAGTTCGCTTTCGCCGCGCCAGACCATCGAACGGATTGTCGGCGAAGGGCTCGCGTTGCACCGGCCGACTATGACGCCGCAAGCGCGCCGGGAGAAGGTGATCTCAGTGCTGCGCGAAGTCGGCCTCGATCGCACGGTGCTGCAACGCTATCCGCACGAATTCTCCGGCGGGCAGCGTCAGCGGATCGCGATTGCGCGCGCGCTGGTGCTGGAACCGCGCATCCTGATCCTCGACGAACCGACCAGCGCGCTCGATGTTTCCATTCAACAGCAGGTGCTGAAACTGCTCGCCGGGTTGCAACAGAAGTACAACCTTGGCTTCGTTTTTATTAGCCACGACTTAGCGGTAATCGGGGCAATGGCGCATCGTGTCGCGGTCATGCAAAACGGTTCGATCGTCGAAAGCGGCGAGGTTGAGGAGATTTTTGCGACACCCGCCCACCCCTACACTCGAAAGCTGCTGAAAGCCGCGCTGGACCATTGATTTACCGCTTTTTCACCAATTGGGTGCGGGTCTCGATTGTATTTTTCTATTTGTTTTGACATGTGAATACTTACTGGCTAGTATCGACCAAACTTTTTTCCGTAGACCCCTGATTTTTAGGCAAAAAATACCGACCAATGCGGCACAGAAACCTAACCCAGGCTTGCACGCGCGTCGTCGCCGGGATGTTCATTGGCGTCTTGATGGCAGCAGCTCCCGGCGCGTTCGCCGACGAAGTAAGCAGTTTCAATCAGAATGCCTCATATTCGACCCTCAGCGGGTCGAATTCTTTGTCCGCTCCCAATTCGCAAGCCGTCGCTCCCCCTAGCGACAGCAGCGCCAAATCGTTCCTCTCCGGCATGGCCGGCAAGGCGGGCGACGTGGTCGTCGGCGCCCTGAACATGATCGGCGTGCGCTACCGTTGGGGTGGCAACACCCCGGATTCGGGGCTCGATTGCAGCGGCTTCGTCCGCTACGTGTTCCAGGACACGCTCGGTATGGCGTTGCCGCGCCGCGCCGAGGAAATGAGCCGCGTCGGCGAAAAGGTTCGCGTCAGCGACCTGAAGCCGGGCGATCTGGTGTTCTTCAACACCATGCGCCGCACGTTCTCGCACGTCGGCATCTATATCGGCGACAACAAGTTCGTGCATTCGCCCTCCACGGGCAGCACGATCCGTGTCGACGACATGGATGACGGCTACTGGGAAAAGCGCTTTACCGGCGCGCGCCGGATCGAGGCGTCGTATCAGGACGGCGAGGATTTGCGCAAGCGCGTCAATGCGACCATCGGCGGCAATCAGTAAGAGATTGCGCCGGCGGTTCGCGGCATAAAAAAGCCTGCTTCGAACGAAGCAGGCTTTTTTGCGTTTGACCGGCCGATGCGGCCGTTCCAAGGACCGCTTCAGGTCAGCTTCAGGTCAGCTTCGGGTCCGCTTACGCCGCAGCGCGGCTCGCCGCCAGCTTGCGTTGCAACTCCGGCATCATCTTCGCCACCGCTTCTTCGCCCGCCAGAATCGCCGCGTTGCGCTGCGAGAAATCGCTGCCGCTCATGGCGGCCAGATTCGGCCGGATCACGACGTCCGCGTACTTGTCGAGTTCATAAGCCTTGATCGTCTGGCCCATGATCGTGAAGGTCTGCATCAGCACGTCGAACGAACTGGCCGTCAGGCCGCTTTCCGGCCGCTGCGAGATATCCACCGCGATCACGAAATCCGCGCCCATCTTGCGCGCGAACGACGCCGGCACCGGGCTCACCAGGCCACCGTCCACATACTCGTGGCCACCGATCTTCACGGGCTCGAAAATCGACGGCACGCTGCACGACGCGCGCACCGCAATGCCGGTGTTGCCGCGCTGGAACAGGATCGGCTGGCCGGTTCTGAGGTCGGTGGCGACCACCCCGAGCGGCTTGGCCAGTTTCTCGATCGGGCGGTTGTTGAGCGTCGTGTTCAGGTAGTTCTGCAGCGCGACGCCTTGCAGAAAGCCGCGCGTGCGAAACGGCATGGCCCAGTCGCTGATCGACGCTTCGTCCATGGTCAGGGCGAGCTTGTTCAGCGCGAAGCCGTTCATGCCCGACGCGTACAGCGCGCCCACCACCGAGCCGGCGCTGGTGCCGGCCACCAGATCGATCTGGATATTGCGTGCCTCGAGCCCCTTGATCACGCCGATGTGCGCGAAGCCGCGCGCAGCGCCGCCGCCTAGCGCAAGCGCGACGCGCAGCGGCCGTTGCGGTTTGTCGAGCGGCGGCGTGGCCGTAACGGGCGTGGTGGCGACGGGCGTGCTATCGGCCTTGCCTCCGGTCGTGGTGCAGGCGGCCAGCACCGCGGAGGCGGCGGCCAGTGAAAAGTTGCGGCGGGCGAGGCTAGGCGATGAGGGCTTCAACGAGTTCTCCAGCAACGGCGCGGGCAACGCAGTCGGCGTCGCCGGTGGCCGCGATCAGGCGGATAGTCAGACGGACGGCATCGCCGGCGGCGATACCATGCGCCGTGGATCTATCTCCGGCCGCAGCGCGCGCACATCATAAAGCAAAGCTTCGCGCGCGCGGCGGCGCGGTAATGAAACGTTGCAGAGGAAGCCCTCGGACGCTATGCGGCGCGGTATGCACGCCGCGCCTGGCCGTTCGGACGAGGGCAGGTAAGACGCTTCTCGAAGGTATAATTCGCCTCTCGCATTTAATTCCTTCGTGCCCATGCACGGCGCTGTTTTGCCGAATGGGCGCGCTCCGCTGCCGCGCTTCATGGGCGATTGTCTGCCCGCAGGCGCCGGCGCCTGTCTTCCGAGTAACCGCTAATGACCACCTCCGTTCGTACCCGTTTCGCACCGAGTCCCACCGGCTTCATCCACCTCGGCAACATTCGCTCCGCGCTTTATCCGTGGGCGTTCGCGCGCAAGATGAAAGGGACCTTCGTGCTGCGGATCGAGGACACCGACGTCGAGCGTTCCACCAGCGAATCGGTCGACGCCATTATCGAAGGCATGGCGTGGCTCGGGCTCGATTTCGACGAAGGCCCGTTCTACCAGATGCAGCGCATGGACCGTTACCGCGAAGTGCTCAAGCAGATGCAGGACGCGGGGCTGGTGTACCCGTGCTACATGTCGACGGAAGAACTCGACGCGCTGCGCGAGCGTCAGCGCGAAGCCGGCGAAAAGCCGCGCTACGACGGCACGTGGCGTCCGGAGCCGGGCAAGGTTCTGCCGGAACCGCCGGCCGGCGTGCAGCCGGTGCTGCGCTTCCGTAACCCGCTCACCGGCGTGGTGGCATGGGACGACGCCGTGAAAGGCCGTATCGAGATCTCGAACGAAGAGCTCGACGACCTCGTGATCGCGCGTCCGGACGGCACGCCGACCTACAACTTCTGCGTGGTGGTCGACGATCTGGACATGCGCATCACGCACGTGATTCGCGGCGACGATCACGTCAACAACACGCCGCGGCAGATCAACATTCTGCGCGCGCTCGGCGGCGAGCCGCCGGTCTACGCGCACTTGCCGACCGTGCTGAACGAGCAGGGCGAGAAGATGAGCAAGCGCCACGGCGCGATGAGCGTGATGGGTTATCGCGACGCCGGTTTCCTGCCGGAAGCCGTGGTCAACTATCTGGCGCGCCTCGGCTGGTCGCATGGCGACGCGGAAATCTTCTCGCGCGAACAGTTCGTCGAGTGGTTCGATCTGGAGCATCTGGGCAAGTCGCCGGCGCAATACGACCACGACAAGCTGAACTGGCTGAACGCGCACTACATCAAGGAAGCGGATAACGAGCGCCTCGCCGGGCTGGCCAAGCCGTTCTTCGCCGAACTGGGTATCGACGAGGCCGCGCTTGCCCAGGGCGCCGATCTGGCGGCCGTGGTGGGCTTGCTGAAGGACCGCGCATCGACGGTGAAGGAGATCGCCGAGAACGCTGCGATGTTCTATCGCACGCCGGCGCCGGATGCCGAGTCCCTCGCGCAGCACGTGACCGACGTGGTGCGTCCGGCGCTCGCCGATCTGGCCGCCGCGCTGAAAACCGTGGAGTGGACCAAGGAAGCAATCGCGGCCGCATTGAAGGCGACGCTCGGCGCACACAAGCTGAAGATGCCGCAACTGGCGATGCCGGTGCGTCTGCTGGTGGCGGGCACCACGCATACGCCGTCGATCGACAGCGTGTTGATGCTGTTCGGGCGTGATGTTGTCGTCGGCCGGATCGAAAAAGCGCTGGCTTGAGCGCGTTCGCGCGAGCCTTGAGAGGGTTTGCATGCGACTTGTGAAAAAAGTCGCATGCAATTGCTCAAAGGGTATTTACAAAGCGCAAATTGGCCTCTAAAATCTCGTTTCTGTTCTGCAAGGGGGGTATAGCTCAGCTGGGAGAGCGCTTGCATGGCATGCAAGAGGTCAGCGGTTCGATCCCGCTTACCTCCACCATCAGAGCAGAGTGAAGTTGTTCCGAAGTCTGGAACTTGTAGCAAAAAAGACTTCACAAACAGTTGTAACGTAGCTAGAATATCGGTCTTTGCTGCTGACGAAGTGAAAGTTAGCGTGAGTTAGCAGCAAGATAAAGACAGATCTGAAAAGATTATGTCCCCTTCGTCTAGAGGCCTAGGACATCACCCTTTCACGGTGAGTACAGGGGTTCGAATCCCCTAGGGGACGCCAAACATCAGCGTCGCTTTAGTGTTCGAAGTCATGCTTCGAGTAGCAGTAAAGCAGCGCAGCTTGCAGAGAAATAACCGACGCTCGCAAGCCAGGGTGTAAAGACTGGAGTGGTAGTTCAGTCGGTTAGAATACCGGCCTGTCACGCCGGGGGTCGCGGGTTCGAGTCCCGTCCACTCCGCCAGACAAAGCCCGTTCATCCAAACTTGAACGGGCTTTTTCATTAAAGGTGTAAGCAGTACGTTGTCCCCTTCGTCTAGAGGCCTAGGACATCACCCTTTCACGGTGAGTACAGGGGTTCGAATCCCCTAGGGGACGCCAGCACATCGGCGTCGTTCGGTTGGAAGTTGAGCGGTGCAGCGGTAAATGAGCCAGTCTCGTGAGCCGCGGTGCAGAAAATCTGGAGCGGTAGTTCAGTTGGTTAGAATACCGGCCTGTCACGCCGGGGGTCGCGGGTTCGAGTCCCGTCCGCTCCGCCAGATTTGAGAAAGCCCACTTCGTAAGAAGTGGGCTTTTTTTATTCCGCTGTCCCGCGCGCCTGGGTATGCTCGGGAAAAACAGCCATTGCCAGCGCGCGCGGCCTGTTTTACCGTTGACCCGACTCTTCCATGTCGCCCCGCCATGTTCGATCCCACCGAAGCTCCGTTACCGTTTCATCTGCGCAAAGCCAGCATGGACGATTTCGAGTTCGCCGAGGCGCTGACTCGCAACAACATGGGCGGTTACTACCGTCGCCACCATCTTGTCTGGCGCGGTGATCTGTTTCTAGGTAGCTGGCGCGAGTCGGAGAATTTCATTCTCGAAATGGACGGCACACCCATCGGCGTGTTGCGCATCACGCAAGAGGGCGACTCGCTGCATATCCGCGACGTGCAGATTGCGGAAGGCCATCGCCGGCTCGGCGCCGGCACGTATCTGCTCGATGTTTCGCATCAATGGGCACGCGAGCGTGGCCTGCGCGAGTTGCAACTGCGCGTGTTCGTCGACAATCCCGCCGCGCGGCTTTATCAGCGCAAAGGTTATAAGCTGGCCGGGCCGCGCCTTGCGCAACTTGGCGCGATCCGTCATCTGGCGCGACGGGTTTGAGGCGGCGGTGTTCTTGACACGCGGGGCCTGAGCGCGGACGTTTGGCGCGCCGGCTTTGTGGCGTCAGGTTGACGCGCAGGGGATCGACACGCAGGGTTAGCGGCGCGCAACCAGGCACCCAGCTAGGCGCTGCGTCAAAGCGCACGTTTGGCACCCGGGATTTCAAGCACTCAGTCAGCGTCCGGCATCGCTCTCTGCATCCGCGCGATCTCGCGCGGTCTCGTCGTCCACCTCTGTGTCGCCATGCTCCCCATGCCCCACCCGATGTTCAGAGCCACGCTCGATAAACGCGCGCGGACTCTCGCCGAAGGCACGCCGGAACATCGCGGAAAACGCGCTTTGACTCTGATAGCCCAGTTCCAACGCGACATGCGACAGCGGCCGTCCTTGGCTCAATAGCGGAATCGCGCGCGCCAGAATCGCCTGCTGGCGCCATTGCGAAAAACTCACCCCCAGCTCCTGACGAAACAGCCGCGCAATGGTGCGCGTGCTCGCGCCGACACCGGACGCCCATTGTTCGAGCGACTCGCCATGCGTCGGGTCCGCGATCACCGCTTCGCACAGCGCGCGCAGACGCTTTTCATTCGGCATCGGCACGGAGAGCGGCAGCGGTTCCGAGCGAGTCAGTTCGTCGAGTGCGAGCGCGCCGAGCAACTGCTCACGCGTAGCCGAGATACCCGGTGTGTCGAGCGCGGCAATCACTTCGCGCAGCAGATCCGAGACTTCGACCACGCGCGGCGTATCGAGTCCGGCCGGCACCGTGCTTTCGGTGATGTAGAGCGTACGCAGGAATGCGTCTTCGACGGCGACCACTTCGTGCGTCACATGCGGCGGCACCCAGATTGCCCGCGACGGCGGCACCATCCACGTCGTGCCGGTCGTCGCCACCCGCAGCACACCGCGCGACGCATAGGCCACCTGCGCCCACGCATGCGTGTGACGCGCGATGCGCCAGCCCGAGGGCATCTGCCGCGAGCGTACGCGGATCGGATGCGTTTCGTTCGGCTGGAACTCGAACGGAATATCGGCGAAGCGCACGAGGCTCGACGGGTTTGAGTCGGCGGATGAAGTCATGGTGAAGATCGATCCCGATAACGGACCGCGGCAAGCGCGGACCTCGAAAGTCATCCGAAAGCACCGCAAGGCAAAACCCGCTACGGCAAACCGCTGCGGGATCCTCATTGTAGGTGTTGCAAGGAACCGGGCGTTGCATAATGTCCTGATTGCCCGGACCCGAGGAGAACGCCATGAGTTTTGCTACCGCGGACTTGTGCGACGCGCACGAGGATCAACTGGCGCTCGGCACGTTGCGCGTGCTCGAGCCGGTCTTTCACCTGTTCAGCCGCGCTGAGTGTTTCAGCGGTGAAGCGGTGACAGTGAAGGTCTTCGAGGACAACGCACTCGTGCGGGTCACGCTCGAGGAGAAGGGCGCGGGCCGCGTGCTGGTGATCGACGGCGGCGGCAGCCTGCGTTGCGCGCTGGTGGGCGGCAACCTTGCGCAGATCGCGGAACAGAACGGCTGGGCGGGCATCGTCCTGAACGGCTGCGTGTGCGATACGCTGGAGCTCAATGAGGTCAACGTCGGCGTCGCGGCTTTGGCAACCTGTCCAAGGCGCGGCCAGAAGCTCGGCGCCGGCGAGCGCGGCGTAGCGGTGCAATTGCCCGGCGCGCTGGTGCGTCCCGGCGAATGGATCTACGCGGATATCGACGGCGTGCTCGTGGCGAGCGCGGCGCTCGACTGAACCGCGGCCGGCACTTACGTTCGAACAGAGCCAGAAACAGAAGCCACCCAAACCCCCATTCAAGGAGAGCAAACGACGATGCAGACCGTCTTTGTATACGGCACGCTGCGTGCCGGTGAAGTGAACGACATCAGCGAAGCCGCGGCGCGCAACGAGATCGCCGCGCCAAATCGGCTCGGCACGGCCACGGTCCGTGGCCATCTGTTCGATTTCGGCTCGTATCCGGGCCTCGTGATCGACGAAGCGGGCGTCGACGTAGTCGGCGACGTCTACGAGATCGACGACGAACTCGTTGCCGTGCTCGACGAAATCGAGGCGGTCTATCCGGGCGTCGAGGATCGTTTCCTCGCGCGCGAAGTGATGGTGAAAGTCGACGGCGATGTCGTGAACTGCCGCTTTTATCCGGTTGCGCCGAATGCAGTGAAGGGCTTGCCTGAAATCAAATCGGGCGACTGGACCGAGTACCGCCGCACGCGCTAACAAACGCGCTACCTCACGCGCGCAAAAAAAACGGCCCGGCAAGCATACGCCTGTCGGGCCGTCCGGTCGGTCAGCCTTGCGACTCAAGCCGCTTTCGCGCTAGAGGTGACACGCTAAAGCAGGCTTGCTACTGCGTCGTCCGTTATCAACGCATCGGAGCGCATCTGAATGAATGCCCCCGACGCATCCATGAGGCCTGACGTTGGCCTCAGATTTCCTCGTACAGCGGCAGCGTGAGGAAGTCGGTGAACTGCTCCGACGTCGACATCTCTTCGAAGATCTGCGCGGCGCGCTCATACGGCTTGGTATCGCCGCCCACGGCTTGCTTCACCTTGTCGAGTTCCTGCACCGACAACTCGCGCACCAGCTCGGCCGTCACCTTGCGGCCGTCTTCGAGCTTGCCCTTCGGCGAGCGAATCCATTGCCACACCTGCGAGCGGGAGATTTCCGCGGTGGCGGCGTCTTCCATCAGGTTGTGAATCGGCACGCAGCCATTGCCCGCGAGCCACGCGCCCAGGTAGTGGATGCCGACGTTGATGTTGTTGCGCAGACCGCCTTCGGTGATCGGCGCTTCCGGACGGAAGTCCGTCAGGTCGGTGGCCGTGACGAGCACGTCGTCGCGCTCCTTGCCGATCTGGTTCGGCTTGTCGCCGAGCACCTTGACGAACTCTTCCATTGCGATCGGCACGAGGCCCGGATGCGCGACCCAGCCGCCGTCATAGCCGTCGCCGGCATCGCGCGCCTTGTCCGAGCGCACGCCGCCCATCGCCTTTTCGTTTGCGGCCGGATCGTTCTTGATCGGAATCAGCGCGCTCATACCGCCGATCGCCGGCGCATTGCGGCGATGACAGGTCTGCAGCAATAGCAGCGCGTAGGCGCGCATGAACGGCGACGTCATCGTGATCTGCGAGCGGTCGGCCAGGCAGAAGTCGCGGTCGGCCTTGAACTTCTTGATCGCCGAGAAGATGTAGTCCCAACGCCCGGCGTTCAGACCCGAGCTGTGTTCACGCAACTCGTACAGGATCTCGTCCATTTCAAAGGCGGCGACGATTGTTTCGATCAACACCGTCGCGCGAATCGTGCCGCGCGGCACGCCGACCGCTTCCTGCGCGGCGACGAAGATGTCGTTCCACAGACGCGCTTCGAGATGGCTCTCCATCTTCGGCAGATAGAAGTACGGGCCCGAGCCGCGCGCGATCAGTTCCTTCGCGTTGTGCACCATGAAGAGCGCGAAGTCGAAGATGCCGCCCGACACGCGCTTGCCGTCCACCTTCACGTGCTTCTCGTCCAGATGCCAGCCGCGCGGACGCACGATCAACGTGGCGACCTTGTCGTTCAGCGTGTACGACTTGCCATTCTGTTCCAGCGAAATCGTGCGGCGCACCGCGTCCTTCAGATTGATATGGCCGGTGATCTGGTTGTCCCAGCTCGGCGCATTCGAATCTTCGAAGTCGGTCATGTACGAATCCGCGCCCGAATTCAGCGCGTTGATGATCATCTTGCGTTCGACCGGACCGGTGATCTCCACGCGGCGGCATTGCAGGTCCTGTGGCAGCGGCGCGATTTTCCAGTCGCCTTCACGCACGCTTTTCGTTTCGGCGAGGAAGTCGGGGCGTTCACCTGCGTCGAGGCGCTTCGTGCGTTCCACACGCGCTTGCAACAACTGCTGACGGCGCGGCTCGAACGTACGATGCAGCGCGGCGACGAGTTCGAGCGCTTCGCGCGTGAGAATCGCGTCATAGCCCGACTTGATTTCAGCCGTGATTTCCATGCCCTGCGGCAGTTGCAATGATGAATGCGATGACTGCGGGTTCGCCATGTTTTCTCCTTGGTCGGTCGGATTGCAAAGATGCAAATGTTGAGATGCGGTTGAATTGCGGTCGATGTGCGTCGCGTTATCCAGTGGTAGCCGTCATGCGCCAGGGCTGTGGCGCGCGCGGCTGCCGCCGGTGCCGCTGCTGCGGCCGGGCGACGCGCGGGTCTTCAGAAAAGCGAGCAGATCGGACATGCCTCCGCCCGCGCCATTCGGCGTGACGCCCAGTTCTTCGGCTGGGGCGTTTTGCCGGTTGAGCCAGAAAGTGGTGAAGCCGAACCACGTCGCGCCCGCCACGTCCCAACCGTTCGACGACACGAAGACGATCTCGCGCGGCAGCGCGTCGAAGGCTTGCGTGCCGAGCGCGTAAGCGGCGGGCGAGGGCTTGTAGGCGCGCACGGCGTCGACAGATAGAACGTGGTCGAACAGGCGCGTCATGCCGGCGCTCTTCACGGCGATGTCGAGCATTTGCGGATTGCCGTTAGAGAGAATCGCGAGAAGCGGACGCGCGGCGGATTCGCCGCCCGCAGGCGCTGCTGAATTCGGCGTTACGTCGCGCAAATGGCGCAGCGCGGGCACGGCATCGGGGAACGCGGACAGGCACGCGTATTCGTCCATCAGACGCTTTTCGGCCGTGCGACCCAGCGTGAGCTGAAGTTTTTTCGCGGCGAAACGCAAGGCGTCGAGTGTGATGTCCCAGAACGGCCGGTAGTGCGCACCGGGTGCGGCTGCCGGATCGGCGAGCGTGCGCAACTGCGTGTATTCGATCTGTTTTTGCCGCCACAACTGCGAGAGCGCGTCGCCGTGGCCGGGGAACATCTGCTCCGCGGCAGCGATCACCGAATGCACGTCGAAAAGCGTGCCGTAGGCGTCGAAAATCACTGCTTTTGGGAAGAGTGTCGTTGTGGCCGACATTGCCGTGCGCTCCTATCAGAGGTCAGGACGAATTGTATTAGTGATGCTATATGCTAAAAAAGAGGCTAAACATCACTTGATCTTTTACTTTCATCCACCTAATCTGGCGCGCACCGACCACTTTCCCGCCCAAGTGCGGTTCCCATCGCTCATGGACCGTTTCAAGCAGATCGAGACTTTCGTGACCGTCGCGGCCAAAGGCAGCCTGTCTGCCGCGGCTTCGGCCGAAGGCGTCGCGCCGGCCATCATCGGCCGCCGCATCGACGCGCTCGAAGAGCGCCTCGGCGTCAAATTGCTGGTGCGCACCACGCGTAAGATCACGCTGACCTTCGAAGGCTCGGCCTTTCTCGAAGACTGCCAGCGCATCATTCACGAGATGCAGAACGCCGAAGCGAGCGTCTCGGCGGGCGGCGTCAAGGCGAGCGGCCATTTGCGGCTGTCCGCGCCGGCGGGCTTCGGGCGGCGCCACGTCGCGCCGCTGGTGCCGGCGTTCACGGTCGCGCATCCGGACGTGTCGATCACGCTCGACCTGTCCGACCGACTCGTCGACCTGGTCAACGAGGGCTTCGATTGCGCGGTGCGGCTCGGCGAGTTGCCGGATTCGTCGCTGGTGTCGCTCAAGCTCGGCGAAAACCGCCGTGTGTGCGTGGCCTCGCCGTCGTATCTGAGCCGGCGCGGCGCGCCGCACAGCCTCGCCGATCTGGCACATCACAACTGTCTCGCGCTCGGCGCGAGCGCCAATCAGCAACGCGGCTGGATGTTCCAGCAGGGCGACAAGGTCGTGTCGATCAAGGTGTCCGGCACGATGGAATGCTCGGACGGCGCCGTGCTGCACGAATGGTGTCTCGAGGGCTACGGTCTCGCGTGGCGCTCGTGGTGGGAAGTCGGCACGGACATCGCGGCCGGGCGGCTCGTCAGCGTGCTCGACGAATTCGCCGCGCCGCCCATCGGCATTCATGCGGTGTTTCCGCAGCGCCGCCATTTGCCGTTGCGGGTGCGGCTGTTTCTGGACTTTCTCAAGCATACGTATGGGCACCCTGACTACTGGGGCTAAAACGGCGGGTGCTGACGCCCACCGGCACCGCGCGGCCTTGCCCGGCGGTTGCGCCGCCGCCGCGAACAACGGGTTTCCCATATGCGGACAGACCCTCAACAGATTCATACGCTCAATTCCGCGACCTACAATCGATTGAAGCGGCTTGTCAGCCGAGCCTCGTTGGACGCTGAGGCCGCGCTGCGCGCAGCCGGCGACGGAGGACATCATGTTCAGACACATCCTGGTTCCGACCGACGGTTCAGATCTGTCTCGCAAGGCAATCGACGGCGCCATCGATCTCGCGCAAGCCGTCAATGCACACGTGACCGCCTACGCGTGCCTGCCGCAATATCCATACTCGCCGTTCTCCGACGTGGTGGTCGAACCGCCCTCCGAATTCCTGCAGCGCAGCGAGCGCGAAGCGCGCGTGCATCTGCGCGAGGTGGAGATGGCGGGACGCCGTGTCGGTGTCACGGTCGACAGCCGGACCAGCGTGCACCCGGCGCCGTATCTCGGCATCATCG
This sequence comes from Paraburkholderia sp. RL17-373-BIF-A, assembly GCF_046030175.1. Classification (NCBI taxonomy): domain Bacteria; kingdom Pseudomonadati; phylum Pseudomonadota; class Betaproteobacteria; order Burkholderiales; family Burkholderiaceae; genus Paraburkholderia; species Paraburkholderia sp. RL17-373-BIF-A. Next base: position 108,376 of record NZ_JARESO010000005.1, on the reverse strand, counting down.
AAGCGGCGGAGCAGGGCGGCTGCGACGTGATCTTCATGGCCTCGCATGGCCGCCGCGGTCTGGGGAGCCTGCTGATCGGCAGCGAAACGCAGCGGGTGCTCACGCATACGAAGATTCCGGTGATCGTGTATCGCTGAATCGTCGAATCACGGGCCACAAAAAAACGCGCCGGCGGTGAGGCCGGCGCGCGCTGTGTTCGCCGCACAATGCGTTGTGCTGGCTTTTTCTCGACTGCTGCTGCGATCTCTCCCAAGTTCCACTGCGAGAACCTGGCCGCCGGCGCTGTTCGACTCGCGCGCCGACGACCGCGCTCCTCCCTGTGACGGCGGCCCTCTGACGGAGCCGCTTTTCGTCTGTCTGCCTTGTCCCTGCGATCAGACCACGGGGTGGATTACGCGACCTTCTTGTCGAAGAACTGTTCGTCTTCCGTCGAGCCATGCAGCGCGGTCGTCGATGCATCGCGTTCGACCGTTTGCGTTACAGCGTCGAAGTAGCCGGTGCCGACTTCGCGTTGATGCTTGACCGCGGTGAAGCCCTTTTCGGCCGCAGCAAATTCAGCCTGCTGCATTTCGACGAAGGCGGTCATCTGGTTGCGGGCATAGCCGTGCGCGAGGTTGAACATCGAGTAGTTCAGTGCGTGGAAGCCGGCCAGCGTGATGAACTGGAACTTGTAGCCCATCGCGCCGAGTTCGCGCTGGAACTTGGCGATCGTCGCGTCGTCGAGGTTCTTCTTCCAGTTGAACGACGGCGAGCAGTTGTACGACAGCAGTTGATCCGGGTACTCCTTGTGGATCGCGTCGGCGAATTTCTTCGCGAACTCGAGGTCCGGCTTGCCGGTTTCGCACCAGATCATGTCAGCGTACGGCGCGTAGGCGAGGCCACGCGAGATCGCCTGCTCGAGACCCGGCTTCGTGCGGTAGAAACCTTCCACGGTGCGCTCGCCAGTCAGGAACGGCTTGTCGTTTTCGTCGATATCCGACGTGATCAGATCCGCGGCTTCCGCATCGGTACGCGCCAGCAGCACGGTCGGCGTGCCGGAGACGTCGGCGGCCAGACGCGCGGCCGTCAATTTGGCGATGTTTTCACGGGTCGGCACCAGCACCTTGCCGCCCATGTGGCCGCACTTTTTCACCGACGCGAGCTGATCTTCGAAGTGCACGCCGGCGGCGCCCGCTTCGATCATCGCCTTCATCAGTTCGAACGCGTTCAGTACGCCGCCGAAGCCGGCTTCCGCGTCCGCCACGATTGGCTGGAAGTAGTCCACGTAGCCTTCGTCGCCCGGATTCTTGCCTTCCGACCACTGGATCTGGTCAGCGCGCGTCAGCGTGTTGTTGATGCGCTTCACGACGAGCGGCACCGAGTTCGCCGGATACAGCGACTGGTCCGGGTACATTTCGCCGGCGACGTTCGCGTCGCCCGCCACTTGCCAGCCCGACAGATAGATCGCCTTCAGGCCGGCCTTGACCTGTTGCATGGCCTGATTGCCGGTCAGCGCGCCGAGCGAGTTGACGAACGGCTCGTTGTTCACGCTTTCCCACAGTTTTTCCGCACCGCGCTTGGCGAGCGTGTGCTCGACTTGCACCGAGCCGCGCAGGCGGATCACGTCTTCCGCCGTGTAGCTGCGCTTCACGCCTTTCCAGCGCGGATCGGTTTCCCATTGCTGTTGGAGTTGCTTGGCTTGTTCTTGACGGGACATGGTGCTCCTTGGTTGCCTGTATGGATGGGTGACTCTTTTCTTCGTCGAAACGGTTGGCCGGTTGGGGCGTTTCGTTTCGTGAAGTCTTATATAAGAGTCTAGGCAAATCAATGGTCGCGCAATAGTCGCCGGGGAGCCTTTCTGGAATATTTGTTTGTGTTTAAAATCAATGAATTACGTCGCACGTTTCGCATTAAGAAACGACTTTTTCCATCTTGCAATAGGCCGTCTTGTGCCTTGCAGCACGATTTTTTACGACGCAAAAAAATTTTCCACATCGTGAAATTTGGGGCGCGCCGCAGTACGGACGAAAAAAAACCGGTGCCTGAGCACCGGTTTCTTTCGACTGACGAACGGCGCGAGGCCATCCGGGTCTGTTTTCAAGCTGACTGCGCAGTACCGCCTGGGCGCTGCAACGGGCCGAAGCCCTGAAGCAGAATGCACCCGGTTCAGTACTTAGCTGCCGCGACGCGCCGTACGCGGGCCGTCGCTGCGGCGTGCGCCGTAGCCGCCATCGCGCGAACCACCGTAGCCTTCACGCGAACCGCCACCGAAGCCGCCTTCACGCGAGCCGCCGCCAGCCGATTTGCCGGCCCAGCCGCCGCCATTGCCGCTGCCGCTGCGTGAACCGCCGCCGTTACCGGCCGGCTTGCCCGAACCGCTACCAAAGCGACGGCCACCGCCGTTGCCACCGCCCGGACGGCCGCGGCCGCCAAAGCCAGGACGGCCGTTACCCGACGGAGCCGACTTGCGCGGCTCGAAGCCTTCGACGACATTGACCGGCAGCGGGGTGCGCACGAAGCGCTCGATGCGCTTCAGCGCGCCTTGTTCCGCGTGATGCACGAGGCTCACCGCGATACCCGAGCGGCCAGCGCGGCCGGTACGGCCGATACGGTGCACGTAGTCTTCAGCGAACTTCGGCAGGTCGTAGTTGAACACGTGCGTGATGCCCGGGATGTCGATACCGCGAGCGGCGACGTCCGTTGCCACCAGCACGCGCACGCGGCGCTCGCGCAGTGCGCGGATCGTGCGGTTACGCGCGCCTTGCGGCAGGTCGCCGTGCAGGGCCGCCGATTCGAAACCGGCGTCGGCCAGACGGCCGGCCAGCTGGTCGGCGTCCATCTTGGTTGCCGTGAAGACGATAGCCTGGTCGAGGCCTTCGTCGCGCAGCAAATGGTCGAGCAGACGATCCTTGTGATCGCGGTCGTCGACGTAATGGACGGTTTGCGCGATGTTGGTGCGCTGTTCCAGACGCTGAACGATCTCGATGCGTTCCGGATCCTTCAACAGGCGGCCGGTCAGCGAGCTGATCTTGCCGTCGAGCGTGGCCGAGAACAGCATGGTTTGACGCGAAGCCGGCGTAGCGGCAACGATCGTTTCGATGTCTTCGATGAAGCCCATGTCGAGCATGCGGTCAGCTTCGTCGAGCACGAGGATCTGCAGTTGCGACAGATCGATACGGCCGCGTTCCAGGTGGTCGATCAGACGGCCCGGCGTGGCAACCAGGATTTCCGGGTTCTTCGCGAGCAGCATCAATTGCTGGCCGTAAGCGACGCCGCCCAGAATGCTGACGGTGCGCAGGCGCTTCAGGTGCTTGCCGTACGTGGCAGCGGCGGTGGTGACCTGCATCGCGAGTTCGCGGGTCGGCGTCAGAACCAGCATGGTCGGACGGGCAACCGGTTGCGGACGGCGCGTGCGGGCGCCGTCGGCCGGACGCGGTTCACGCGGCTGGCTGGCTTGCGCCTTCTGCAGTTGCGAGAAACGCTCGATGGCGGGCAGCATGAACGCGGCGGTCTTGCCCGAACCAGTCGGGCTCGAGACCATCAGGTCGCGGCCGGCGATACCGGCGGGGATGGCGCGTTGCTGAACCGGCGTGGGGTTCTGATAGCCAGCGGCGGTCAGCGCGGAGACGACATCCGCGGACAGACCGAGCGACGCGAACGACGGGCCGGCCGGTGCTGCGGCTTCAGCGGCGACGGCTTCCGAAGCGGCAGCAACGGCTGCGGCTTGTGCGGGTGCGTCGGCGAGACCGAGGGCTTGGTCGGCGATGGCGTTCAACGGGCTGCTGGGGGTATTGCTCGAAGTCATGAGAATCCTTGGTAAATCCTTGGTACACACGGAATTAAAACGTCGGCGCCAATCGGCATACCCAAGTCGTCGGATTCAGCGAGCAAAGAAGCAGCGAGCAAATCGAAAAACGGGGGCAGCTCGCGACAATGAAGGCGAGCTTTTCGTTAGAAGCTGTATCGGATGCGACATGCCAACACGGCGTGCCGCCAGCCTGGGACATGATCGCCCGTAGGGGGCTAGGCAGGAGGGGACAGGTTCTAAACTGGATTGGAGCTAAACGCTACGAGGCGCTGCGCCGCAAAGGCCGCTAGAAGAAAGCCGGGCAAAGCAGTGAAGCGCAGGCAGCATTGTATAGGGTTTTGCTGCACTGCGCCACTGTTAGGAGTTTTCCTGGTGGAAAAGTTTGTGCCGGGTGCTGGTCTGGCGGGCGGTCCGGTGGTCGGGCGGGCCCCCAATGGTCGCTTCACAGCTGCTTCAGGCCGCCTCGCCGCTTTTGAGCGCTTCGACCAGTTCGACGTATTGCTGCTTCGCGGCGTCCTGCGCCGTGCCCTTGAGCGCCGCCCACGCGTCGTACTTGTATTTGCCGACGATGTCGGTGAAGCCCGGCTTGTCGCCGTGAGCGTCGCCGCGGGTGGCCTGCTTGTAGAGGGCATACAGGCGCAGCAGGGTGAGATTGCCCGGACGCTCCGGCAACTGCTGGACGTCTTCGTGGGCTTGGGTGAACTGGGTGTCGATGTCGGTCATTGTCATGTTGCCCGCCGGGCGGGATCGGGATTGAGATCGGCTGACGATCATAACAATTGCGTACCGCCGCGGGGCCGAGGGCTTATTCCAAACATCGGCCGGCAGACGGTCGCAACGCCGAAGCATGCCGCGCGCATGCCAAACCACATTTGCGTGCGCCGTGCCGATTACAATACGGTCCATGACTCAAACTGTGCTCCTCGCCCTCGATACCTCGACCGAATTCTGCTCGGTGGCGCTTCTGTCCGCTCCCGGCAGTGCGGTCGGCGCCACGCCTGAAGAGGCTTGCGCCGAACCGCGTCTCTGGGTGCGCCACGAGCAAACCGGCGCGGTGTCCAGCACGCGCCTTCTGCCCGCCATCCGCGAACTTTTCGACGAAGCCGGCCTGAAACTGACGGACTGCGACGCCATCGCCTTCGGTTCCGGTCCCGGGTCGTTCACCGGCCTGCGTACCGCGACCGGCGTCGCCCAAGGCCTCGCGTTCGGCCTGAATCTGCCAGTCGTGCCGGTCAGCACGTTGCTCGCCTGTGCCGAGAGCGCCCGGCTGCGCGATCCGTCGGTGACACGCGTGCTCGCCGCGCTCGACGCCCGCATGGACGAAATCTATTGGGCCGACTACGCCTGGGACGACGCGCAAGGTGAATGGCGCACGCTGCAGGCGGCGTCGCTCGATGCACCGGACCGGCTCGTTTTGCCCGATGTCCCTTTCACGCTGGCAGGCAATGCCGCCGCGGCCTTCGGCGCGCGGCTGCCGGCGCTCGCCGCGGCGAAGAGCGTCGACGGCGAAGCGCTGCCGCACGCCGTGCCGCTCGCCCACGCTGCGCTGCGCGCATTGCGCGCCGGCCGCACGGTGCCCGCCGACCAGGCTGCGCCGGAATACGTACGCGACAAGGTCGCCCAGACCACCGCTGAGCGGGTTGCAGACAAAGCTGAAAAAGCCGCCAAGGCCGAGCAGGCCGCCAGACTCGCGCACGACGCAGCGCAAGGCGAGGGCCGGCAATGAGTGGCGTGTTGCTCGCGGACCGCTACATGTCGCCGATGACCGAAGGCGACCTGGACGAAGTCGCCGCCATCGAAAAAATCGCTTATGAGTTTCCATGGAGCCGGGGCAATTTCGGCGACTCGCTGCGCAACGGCTACTTCGGCGTTTGTCTGCGCCATGTCACGGGCACGCTGATCGGCTATTGCGTGCTGATGCCGGTCGTCGACGAAATGCATTTGCTCAATCTGTGCGTGACGCCCGCGGCGCAAGGCGCCGGCGCCGGGCTCGCGCTGCTGCGCGAAGCGGTGCGCATTACCCGCGCTGAAAAACTCGACGGCCTGCTGCTGGAAGTGCGGCCGTCGAATTATCGGGCGATCCACTTGTATGAGCGCTTCGGCTTTGCTTCGATCGGCCGGCGCAAAAACTATTATCCGGCGCGGCATCGCAGCCGGGAGGACGCCATCGTGATGCGTTTCTCGTTTGCCACGGAGGGCGCAGATGGCGCTGCATGAATCGGTACTGGAAGAGTTCGGGCTCGCGCCAATGTGGGTGCGTCGCGGGATGGCGGTGGCGCAGGAGGTGGTTGTTGAGCCGCAAGCTCAAGCAGCATCCGAGGCCGCAGGCGTGGTCGGGCAGAGCGCTGGTGCGCTGGCCGGGCCGGATGCGCGTCGAGCAGAGACGCGCGGCGCGGCGCCAGGGTTGCCACCCGTTACTCGCGCACAGCAAACCTCGCAGCCCGCGGCGCGGGCGGCAGACGTTCAACAAGCCAATGCCGCGCCAGCGCAAGGCGAACGCCGCACGCCTGGCCGTCCGGAGCAGGCATCGCCTGCGGCAGGGGCACGCGATCGGTTCGATGATCGCCAGCCGACGGCTGAGACGCGCGCAGGCGAGTCGCCGCGTTCCATGCAGAACGGCGAGCAAGCTGAACGTCATGGACGGCCTGCACAAGATCCAACGCAAGGACGGACGCAAGCGCCGGTCGAGACACGCCAGCCGCAACCATCGCAGTCAACGCAAGCCCAGCAACCCCGCAGCTCCGAGCCGCCGACATTCGACGCGCCACCCGATGACGATTTCGCTTGGTTCGACGACCTGCCGACCCAAGCTCCCGCCGACGCACGCGACGAAGCCCCTGCAGCGCCGGCAATCCACACGCTAGACTGGGACGCGTTGAGCGAGCGCGTCGCCGCCTGCCGGCTTTGCCGTCTGTGCGAGAAACGCACGAACACGGTGTTCGGCGTCGGCGATCGCGGCGCCGACTGGATGCTGATCGGCGAAGCGCCAGGTGAGAACGAGGACCGTCTTGGCGAGCCGTTCGTCGGCCAGGCCGGCAAGCTGCTCGACAACATGCTGCGTTCGCTGACGCTCGCGCGCGACACGAACGTCTATATCGCGAACGTGATCAAGTGCCGGCCGCCCGGCAACCGTAATCCCGAGGCGGACGAAGTCGCACGTTGCGAGCCGTATCTGCAACGTCAGGTGGCGCTGGTCAAGCCGAAGCTGATCGTCGCGCTCGGCCGCTTCGCGGCGCAAAGTCTGCTGAAAACCGAGGCGAGCATTTCGTCGCTGCGCGGCCGCGTGCACGAATACGAGGGCGTGCCCGTGATCGTCACGTATCACCCGGCGTATCTGCTGCGCAGCCTGCCCGACAAGGCCAAAGCCTGGGCCGACCTGTGCCTTGCGCGCGACACGTGGCAGGCGGCGGGCGGCGCGCCGTCGAACGCGTCGAAGTGACGGCCTCCGAGGGGCCGGCGGCCGGTTCCGACGCTGCGCCGGGCATCGAAGCCGCAAGCCGCGATACGCTGCTCGATACCTTGCACGACTCCGCCGTGCGCGATCTCACGTGGTTGTTGCTGAGCGCCGATCTGTTGCGCCCGCAACCACCGGTGGGCGCGCTGGCGAATCCCTTCGACGCGCCGCAGGAAGCGCAGGCGACCATCGACTGGCTGCGCGCGCTCGACGCCGCGCCCGAACCCTTGCATCACGAGCTTGCGGCGACGCGCATCACGCGTCTCGGCCGGTACGCCGAACGGCTGCTCGGCTGGTTCCTGCAACATGGACCGGCGGCGCGGCTGGTGGCTGCCGGCGTGCCGTTGCGGCGCGCTGGTGTCACGCTTGGCGAATGCGATTTTCTGGTGCAGACGCGGCAGGGTGCGCGGCTCCATTGGGAGCTGGCCGTGAAGTGCTATCTGCATGCTGGCGGAGGGCATGCTCAGTCGTCCGCTCGGTTATCCGATTACGTCGGCCCGAATCTGAAAGACCGCTTCGACCTCAAGCTCGCGCATGTGCTGAATCACCAGTTGCCGTTGAGCGCGCGTGAGGAGTTCGCCTCGGTCGGCTACGCGGGTCCGTGGACGCCGCAGATGTTCATCAAAGGCTGGCTGTTTTACCGGCATGGCGAGACGCTGCTCGATCCTATTGAAGTCGATCCGGCGCATGGCCATGGGTGGTGGGTGACGCGCGGTGATTGGCCGGAATTCGCGGCGGCGCAGGCGCAAAAGTGGCGAACATTGCCGCGGCTGGAATGGCTTGCGCCGCGGCGTCATACGCCTCTTGAGGTGCAGACCGCGGGCCTCGCTTTCGTCGATGCGCAAACGCTCGCCGGACAAACGTTGCATCAGCACGGACCGGCGATGGTCGCCGCGTTCGCTGAGGACAGCGCAGGCAATCTAATAGAACGTTCGCGTGGCTTTATCGTGCCGGACGAGTGGCCCGAGCTGGCGCAAAGCTATGCGCGGCAGTAGCAGCGGGTGAACGGGAAAGAAGCGGAAAAAAAAGAGGCGCCAGAAAGACTGAGGCGCAGACCCGAGCAGCGCAGCCAGTCGGCTACGACGCACAAGACCCGTCTCCAACGTCGATCAAAGTACGCAGTAGGGCCGTGCAACGCGGTGGGTCCGCTACAACGCGCGAGCACCTCACCGCTGTCGTTAAAAGTGCCGTAGAACCGGGCAACGCCGCAGGTCCACAACCACGCGCGAGCGCCTCACTGCCATCGTTAAGAGTGCCGTAGAACTGGACAACGCCGCAGGTCCACTACAACGCACAAGCGCCGCGCAACCATCAGCCAAGCCCCTAGACCGGGCGAACGCAGCCAGAGCACCACAACACCCAGCCGCACCTCACCACCACCGATAAAAATGATGCACCGGCCCGACGCCGCTGCCGACGTCGAGTCGATCGCTCGCCTGCAGCGCGCCGGTCAGATACTCCTTCGCGTCGGCGACGGCGCTCGCCAGATCGCCACGCTGCGGAATCAGCGCCGCAATAGCCGACGACAGCGTACAGCCCGTCCCATGTGTATTCTTCACCGGTACACGCGGGCCGCCGAGACGCAGCGTGCCGCTCTCCTGCACCAGCCAGTCCGGACTATCGGTAGCGCTCAAATGGCCACCCTTCATCAGCACCGCGCGTGCACCGAGCGCACGCAGCGCTTCGCCTTGCTCGACCATGCCGGCTTCATCGGTCGCGGCTCGCACGCCGAGCAATGCGGCCGCTTCCGGCAGATTGGGCGTTAGCAGATCGGCAAGCGGCAGCAATTCGTCGCGCACCGCCGCGACCGCGTCCGGCAGCAGCAACGCGTGGTTGCTTTTCGAAATCATCACCGTGTCGAGCACGATGTGCTTCGGTTTATGCCGGCGCAGCGCGTCGGCGACCGCGCGCGCGATCGGCGCGTTCGCCAGCATGCCGATCTTCACGGCGTCGATGCGGATGTCGTCGAACACCGCGTCGAGTTGCGCGGTAACGAAGCCGGGGTCCGGCGCGTGAATCGCGGTGACGCCGCGCGTGTTCTGCGCGGTCAGCGCGGTGATCACGCTCGCGCCGTACGCGCCGAGCGCCGAGAAAGCCTTCAGATCGGCCTGAATGCCGGCGCCGCCGCCGGAATCGGAACCGGCGATCGTCAGCACATTGGGAATCGGTTGAGTCATGGCAAAGCGAGGAAGGAGGAAGGCGCGGGCCGCGACGTGAGCGGGCAGCCAGCGCGGATCAGTGCTTGACTTCGCCGATCAGCGCGACCGAATCGAACGCGCGCTGGTTGGCCTGGTGGCGCCGCATCACGAACCACATCATCACGCAGACGAAGGTGCCGAACAGCACGATCACCGCCGTGACCGGCACGTCGAGCCACACTAGCACCGCGTAGAGGCACAGCATCACGAGCACCGAGAGGTTTTCGTTGAAGTTCTGCACGGCGATCGAGTGACCCGCCGACAGCAGCACGTGCCCGCGATGCTGGAGCAGCGCGTTCATCGGCACGACGAAAAAGCCCGACAGGCCGCCGACGATCATCAGAAACACATACGCGACGATCAGATAGCCCGGCACATGCACGCGGCCGAAATAGAGACCCCAATGGGCAGGGAACAGGTCGCGCGTGTAGAACGCCATCAGCATTACAGCGATGCCCATCATGATGCCGACCGGCAACACCGACAGCGACTTTTTCAACGGTACGCGGGACGCCGCGAAGATCGCGCCGGCCGCCACGCCCACGGCCACCACCGCCTGCAGGATGGCTGCTTCGGAGAGCGACATGTTGAGCGACACCTCGGCCCATTTCAGCACGATGAATTGCAGCGTCGCGCCGGCGCCCCAGAACAGCGTGGTGACGGCGAGCGAAATCTGGCCGAGCTTGTCGCGCCATAGCACGAGGAAACAGTCGGCGAAATCGGTAACGAGTTTGATCGGGCCGCGTTCCTGTTTCGGATAGCGCGCGCCGGTGTCGGGAATGCGCAGATTGAACAGCGCGGCGATGATATAGATCGCCATGATGACCAGCATCGCCGCCTCGGCGGGCGTGTTGACCGAGGGAATGTGGTGCCGCAGGATCGGCGCCGCAATGTGCGGGCTGATGAGCGCACCGCCGAGCACGGTGCCGAGAATGATCGAGCCGACGGTCGTGCCTTCGATCCAGCCGTTCGCGGCGACCAGCCGGTCAGGTGGCAGCAGTTCGGTGAGAATGCCGTACTTCGCCGGCGAGTAGGCCGCCGCGCCAAAGCCGACGATCCCATACGCGAGCAGCGGATGCGCGCCGACCAGCATCGTGATGCAACCGACGACCTTGATGGTATTGGTGATAAACATCACGCGTCCTTTCGGACGGGAGTCGGCGAAGGCGCCCACGAAGGCGGCGAGAACGACGTATGACAGCACAAAGAACAGCTTGAGCAGCGGCGTCATCCAGTTCGGGGCGTGAAGATCTTTCAGCAGTGCGATAGCAGCGATCAGAAGCGCATTGTCGGCCAGCGACGAAAAAAACTGCGCGGCCATGATGGTGTAAAAACCTTTTTTCATCTGATGCGATGCTGTCCTCGCTGCGGTCTGTCCGCCCCGGCCGCTGGTTGAGCGTCCGGGCTTATGCCGTTCGAAATGGGTTGTGCGCACGGCTTTATATCATGAAAATAGATGGATTCGGACTAGCAGAATCCTTGATCGCACCGCCCAGCGGGCTGCCGAGCGTTGAAAACGCCCTGTAAGCCGCTGATTCGCAAGCGTCTTTACGAAAATATCCCATGCCGCGCCCCCTCTCAGCCACGATTCATACCTCCGCTCTCGCCAATAATCTCGCCGTTGCCCGGCGCTACGCGCCGAAATCCAAAATCTGGGCCGTCGTCAAGGCAAACGCCTACGGGCACGGCCTTGCGCGAGTTTTTCCCGGCCTGCGCGCAACCGACGGCTTTGGGTTGCTGGACCTCGAAGAAGCCGTGAAGTTGCGTGAATTGGGCTGGGCCGGCCCGATTCTTCTGCTCGAAGGCTTCTTTCGTCCGACCGATATCGACGTGATCGACCGCTACAGCCTGACCACCGCGCTGCATTCGGACGAACAGTTGCGCATGCTCGAAATGGCGCGCCTGTCCAAGCCGGTCAACATCCAGTTGAAGATGAACACCGGCATGAATCGCCTCGGTTACACGCCGGAGAAATTTCGCGCCGCGTGGGAGCGGGCGCGCGCCTGCCAGGGCGTCGGCCAGATCACCTTGATGACCCATTTCTCGGACGCCGACGGCGATCGCGGCGTCGACTATCAGATGCAAGCGTTCGAGCGCGGCGCGCAGGGCATTGCCGGCGCGCGCAGCCTCGCCAATTCGGCCGCCACGCTGTGGCATCCCGCCACGCACTTCGATTGGGTGCGCCCGGGCATCATCATGTACGGCGCGTCGCCGTCCGGCGTGACAGCCGCGATCGAAGGCACGGGCCTGCAACCGGCCATGACGCTCGCTTCGGAACTGATCGCCGTGCAAATGCTCAACGAAGGCCATACGGTCGGCTACGGCTCGTCGTTCAAGGCGCGCGGTTCGATGCGCATCGGCGTGGTGGCGTGCGGCTACGCGGACGGCTATCCGCGCGTCGCGCCGGAGGGCACGCCGGTGATCGTCGACGGCGTGCGCACGCGGGTCGTCGGGCGCGTCTCGATGGACATGCTCACCGTCGACCTGACGCCGGTGCCGACCGCCAACGTCGGCTCGCGCGTCGAGCTATGGGGTACCTCGCTGCCGATCGACGACGTCGCGCAGGCGTGCGGCACCATCGGCTATGAGTTGATGTGCGCCGTGGCGCCGCGCGTGCCGGTACGGGCGGAATAACGCGTGGCTAAACCGAAGACGTTGTACATCTGCAGTGAATGCGGCGGGCAATCGCCGAAATGGGCCGGCCAATGCCCGTCATGCAATGCGTGGAACACGCTGGTCGAGTCGGTGGCGGAAGCGCCGTCCACGCACCGCTTCCAGTCGCTCGCGAAGAGCGCGCCGGTGCGCCGGCTCGCCGATATCGACGCGTCCGATGTGCCGCGCTTTTCCACCGGCGTGAGCGAGTTCGACCGCGTGCTCGGTGGCGGTCTGGTGCCGGGCGGCGTGGTGCTGATCGGCGGCGATCCGGGCATCGGCAAATCGACGCTGCTGCTGCAATCGCTTGCGGAGATCGCCGCCGACAAACGCGCGCTCTATATTAGCGGCGAGGAATCGGCCGCGCAGATTGCGTTGCGCGCGCAACGGCTTTCGTTGCTGGAGCCGGGCTCGAAGGCGAGCGAGCTGCAACTGCTCGCCGAAATTCAGCTCGAAAAAATTCAGGCGACGATCGCCGATCAGCGGCCCGATGTCGCGGTGATCGACTCGATCCAGACGGTCTATTCCGATGCGCTGACTTCCGCGCCGGGCTCGGTCGCCCAGGTGCGCGAGTGCGCGGCGCAACTCACGCGGATCGCCAAGCAGTCGGGCACCACCATCATCATGGTCGGCCACGTGACCAAGGAAGGCGCGCTCGCCGGGCCGCGCGTGCTCGAGCACATCGTCGACACGGTGTTGTACTTCGAGGGCGACACGCATTCCTCGTATCGGCTGGTGCGCGCGATCAAGAACCGCTTCGGCGCGGTCAACGAGCTCGGCGTGTTCGCCATGACCGAGCGCGGATTGCGCGGCGTGGCCAATCCGTCGGCACTGTTTCTGTCGCAGCACGAGCAGTCGGTGCCGGGTTCCTGCGTGCTGGTGACGCAGGAGGGCACACGCCCGCTGCTGGTCGAAGTGCAGGCCCTCGTGGATGCCGCCAACGCGCCGAATCCGCGGCGCCTTGCGGTCGGCCTGGAACAGAACCGGCTCGCGATGCTGCTGGCGGTGCTGCACCGGCATGCCGGTATCGCGTGTTTCGATCAGGACGTGTTTCTGAACGCCGTGGGCGGCGTGAAGATTACCGAGCCCGCGGCCGACCTGGCCGTGCTGCTCGCGATTCATTCGTCCATGCGTAACAAGCCGTTGCCCAAGGGGCTGGTGGTGTTCGGGGAAGTGGGTCTCGCCGGCGAGATCCGGCCGTCGCCACGCGGTCAGGAGCGTCTGAAGGAAGCCGCCAAACTGGGCTTTTCGGTCGCGGTGATTCCCAAGGCCAATGCGCCGAAGCAGCCGATAGAAGGCTTACAGGTCGTTGCGGTCGAGCGGATCGAACAGGCGATCGATCGGGTCCGCACGCTCGAATAGACGGGGGTTCGGGCGTCCTGGGGCGCCCGACGTTCCGTAATGCCCGGTAAATATCTCCATATTGGCTGTAACCTACCCGACATTCCTTTTTCCTAAGCTGCAAGGGTATGCATCCCTTCTGATGCCCGAAAAAGGATCGCGCCTTGAAACAGTCATATGAAACCGTAGCCGAGCAGCCGATCCAGGTGCGCGGCTGCCGCGTCTCCGCGCCTATTCGCCAGCCTTGGGGCGGCGCTTGCCGGATCGTCGAATGGATCGACACGGCAGGGCAGATTTCGCGGCGGGTGGTGGCCGAAGACGCCACGGCCGCCGAAGTTCGCGCGACGATCAATCGTCATGTGGAAGGCCGCAAGCACGTGCTGTACGACGACGAAAAGACGCCGCGTCAGACGTTGCCGCGGCAAACTGCGGCGCGGCGCTGAGGTTTGTGCGGGCGGAGCGGGCTGGCCCGGAGTGTGTCGCGTGGTTATTTTCCTGCGCTCGCGGCTCGCGGCTAGCCTTTGCTCCTTACGCCTTTAGCCCTCGTGGCTTCTGAGCCTTTTCTCGCCGCACAGAGCTAAGAAGTGGCGCACCAGGTGGCATTTCACCGCCGGCCGGCTGGGCCCCGCCAAGGCGCTGCTTCTCCTGCGCCTTACCTGATGAGGCTCTCTTCATCGTTTTCACCGCTCGCGCTCGCCGCATCGTAAGCCTGCGGATTGAACAGCGGATGCCGCGCGGCTTCGGCAGCCGTGAGCACCGGCGAGACACAGCAGTCGAGCGACTCCAGCAGCAAAACCCATTCTTCCAACGGACGCTTGCCGATCACGTCGGCTAGTTCCTGAGTGAGCGCGGTGGCGTCCGGACCGCCGATCGCCTGGCCGAGACTCCAGTGGCGCGTGGCCCATTCGGGCCGGTCGAGCGCCATGCAGAGCGTTTCCCAGAATTTCAGTTCGAGCGCGCCGACCGCGAGCCAGCGGTTATCGAGCGTGCGGTACAGGTTGTAGCAAGGCACACCGCCGTTCAGCAGACCGGCGCCGACGGCAGGCGCCGCGCCTTCGTTAGCGAGCGCGACCTGCGCCACGACGTTGTGCGCGTAGGTGGCATGCGTCATGGAGACATCGACGAAGCGGCCTTCGCCGCCGCGCGACACATGCCATAGCGCCGCGAGAATCTGCGTGACCGCACTCAAGGCGCCGCCGAGCAGGTCGGCAATCTGGAAATTCGGCAGGATCGGCGCGCCGTCACGGCCCGCCAGTTGATCGAGCACGCCCGCGTAGCCGATGTAGTTCAGATCGTGTCCGGCATGGTCGACGAACGGGCCGCTCGCGCCGTATCCGCTGATCGCGCAGAACACCAGCCGCGGATTGAGCGTGCGCAGCGTTTCGTAGCCGAGGCCCAGCCGCTCCATCACGCCTGGCCGGAAACTCTCGATCAGCACGTCCGCTTCCGCCGCGAGCGCGCACAGCACGTTGCGTCCCGCTTCGGATTTGAGGTCGAGGCGCGTTTCGCGCTTGCCGCGATTCACCAGCCGGTAAAACGCGCCGGGCCGCCCGGCCACGCGATCGCTCGACGACTGCATCATCGTGCGGGTGGGATCGCCGGCGCCGGGCGCTTCGATCTTCAGCACGTCGGCGCCCAGTTCGGCAAGGCGCAGGGCGGCGACCGGTCCCGGCAGCAGGCGCGTCAGGTCGAGCACACGCAGCCCTTGCAGCGCGGGCGGCGCGGAGACAGCCGACGCGGCGGCCGAAACTGTGGCCGATGAATCAGGCGTTGAGACGGATGATGTCGCGGATGACAAAGCCAACCTCCCGTCGATGCCGGCGCGGACCTGAAACTGCGTGCCGCTAGCCGATTTGTTCGAGTTCCTCATGAGTCTCGAGCCATTCGGCTTCGAGCGTTTCGAGGCGCGCGTTCACATCTGCCTGACGGCGGATCGCCTCCGTCAGTTTGCTTTTCTGCTCGGGCTCGTAACTCGCCGGATCGACGACAAAAGCATCGAGCGTCGCCTTCTCCGCGTTGAGCGCGTCCATTTCCTTTTCGATCTTCGTGATCCGGCTTTGCAGCGGTTTTTTCAGGTGCGCGAGCTTTTGACGCGTTTCCGCCTCGAGGCGCCGCTGTTCCTTGCGGTTCACGCCGCTGTCGCCGCCATTGCCGCCGCTCGATGCCGCGTTCGCTTTGAGCGCTGCGCGTTGCTCGGCCGCATGTTGAAGCAGCCAGTCCCGATAGTCGTCGAGGTCACCGTCGAATTCCTGCAGGCGATGTTTCGCGACCAGCATGAATTGATCCGTGGTGGCGCGCAGCAAGTGCCGGTCGTGCGACACCAGAATCAGCGTGCCTTCGAACTGCGCGAGCGCCATGGTCAGCGCGTGACGCGTTTCGAGATCCAGGTGATTGGTCGGTTCGTCGAGCAGCAGCAGATTCGGCTTTTGCCAGATGATCAGCGCGAGCGCGAGGCGGGCTTTTTCACCGCCAGAGAAGGGCGCGATCTTCGAGGTCGCCATCTCGCCGGAAAAATTGAAGCTGCCGAGGAAGTCGCGCAATTCCTGCTCGCGCGTGTCCGGTGCGAGACGCGCGAGGTGCTGCAACGGGGTGTCGTCGGGGCGCAGCGTTTCGAGCTGATGCTGCGCGAAGTAGCCGATGCGCAGCCCTTTGCCTTCGCGAACGTGGCCGCCGAGCGCCTCGAGCGTGCCGGCGAGCGTCTTGATCAGCGTGGATTTGCCTTGGCCGTTGGCGCCGAGCAGCCCGATGCGCTGACCGTTCTGGATCGACAGCATGACGTGATCGACGATCGGAATCTCGACGGCGGGGTCGCTCTCGCTCCGATAGCCGCAGCGCACGCCTTCCATCACCATCATCGGATTCGGCGCGGAATCGGGCGTGCGGAATTCGAACGTGAACGGCGAGGACGCGTGCGCCGGCGCGATCAGCTCCATCTTTTCCAACGCCTTGACGCGGCTCTGCGCCTGGCGCGCCTTGGTGGCCTGCGCCTTGAAGCGGTTGATGTAGCTCTGCAAATGCTCGACCGTGCGCTGCTGCTTTTCGTACGCGCTTTGCTGCAACGCGATCTGTTGTGCGCGCAGCACTTCGAATTGCGAGTAGTTGCCGCCGTAGCGCTTGATCTGCTGCTGTTCCAGATGCAGCGTGACGTTGCAGACCGAATCGAGGAATTCGCGGTCGTGCGAGATCACGATCAGTGTGCCCGGATAACGGGCCAGCCAGTCTTCCAGCCAGACGATCGCGTCGAGATCCAGGTGGTTCGTCGGTTCGTCGAGCAGCAGCAGATCGGAGCGGCACATCAGCGCCTGCGCGAGGTTCAGGCGCATGCGCCAGCCGCCAGAAAAGCTGCTGACCGGCTCGCGCGTCTGTTCCAGCGTGAAGCCGAGGCCGAGCAGCAGGGCTTCGGCGCGCGCGGGCGCGGTGTAGCCGTCGGCGTCGGCGAATGCGGCGTGCGCTTCGCCTTCGGCCGCGCCGTCGTGCGCGGCGGAGGCGGCGGCAATCGCCGCTTCGATCGCGCGCAAAGCGGCGTCGCCGTCCAGCGTGTAGGCGAGGGCGGTCTTGTCCGCGGCAGGCGTTTCCTGCGCGACGTGGGCGATCTGCCAGTTCGGCGGGATCGAAAAATCGCCGCCGTCAGCATGCAGCTCGCCAAGCAGCACGGCGAACAGCGTCGACTTGCCCGCGCCGTTCGCCCCCACCAGGCCGGCCTTTTCGCCGGGGTTGAGGGTGAACGTGGTGTTGTCGAAGAGCGGCTTGGTGCCGCGCGCGAGGCTGAACTGGTTAAAGCGGATCACGAAAAGGCCGACTGAAGAAAACCGCTATTTTAGACTGCCGGGCCCGACACCGGGCGCTCAACCGGGATCGGCCATTCGGCCGACTGTACCGGCGAAGCTTTTGGCATAGACTGACGGCTTTCACGGGGGGAACACATGACATCGATTTATTCGTTTGCAGCACGTACGTTGGGCGGCGAGGAAGTGAGCCTCGGGCAGTACGACGGCAAGGTTCTGCTGATCGTCAACACGGCGAGCGAATGCGGGTTCACGCCGCAGTACGCGGGCTTGCAAAAGCTGTACGACACCTATGCGGCACGCGGGCTCGCGGTGCTCGGATTTCCCTGCAACCAGTTCGGCAAGCAGGAGCCGGGCGACGCCGCGCAGATCGGCAGTTTCTGTGAAAAGAACTACGGCGTGACCTTTCCGATGTTCGACAAGGTCGACGTGAACGGTGCGAACGCGCATCCGCTGTTCCGCTATCTGACGGGCGAGGCGCCGGGCCTGCTGGGGCTGGAAGCGATCAAGTGGAATTTCACCAAGTTCCTGATCGGCCGCGACGGCAACGTGGTGAAGCGCTATGCGCCGCTGACGAAGCCCGAGGCGATTACCGAAGATATCGAAAAGCTGCTGTAAGCCGGCGGCCGCTACAGGATCGGCGAAAAGAGACGCGCCACGTGCATCAACACGCGTTTCAAAGCGGTGGCCTTGCGGTATTCATTGCGGTCGATTTCACGCGATTCGGCGAAGTCGGCCAGCAGCATCGTTTCGACCTCTTTGGCGAAGCCGCGATCCACGGTCAGCACCATGATCTCGAAGTTCAGCCGGAACGAGCGGTTGTCGAGATTGGCGCTGCCGATCGCCGCGGCCGCGCTGTCGATCAGCACGACCTTCTGATGCAGAAAGCCCGGCTGGTAGCGGAAGATCCGGATTCCCGCGCGTAGTGAGTCGTACGCGTACAGTTTCGAGGCGGCGAACACCACGAGGTGATCGCGCCGGCTCGGAATCAGAATGCGCACGTCCACACCGCGCAGCGCCGCGAGCCGCAAGGCCGAGAATACCGCCTCGTCGGGGATCAGGTAGGGCGAGGTGATCCAGACTCGCTCGCGCGCCGCGTTGATCGCTTCGACGAAAAAGAGCGAGCAGGTCTCCTGCTTGTCCGCCGGACCGCTCGGCACGACGAGGCAGTGCATGCCTTGCCCCGCCGCGGGATCGGCGACCGGAGCGGGCGGCATGTCGAATTCGGGCAACTGCTGCGTGGCCCAGTGCCAGTCTTCCGTGAATACGAACTGGATACTGCCGACCGCCGGGCCGCGCACCTCGATATGCGTATCGCGCCACGGCGAGAGCGGCGGCTTGCCGCCGAGATATTCCACGCCCACGTTGTGCCCGCCGACAAACGCGCGTTCGCCATCCACCGAAACGATCTTGCGGTGATTGCGGAAGTTCAGTTGCAGACGATTGACGAAGCGGCGATTGGTAGCGAACGGATGCGTCTCCACGCCGCCGGCGCGCAGCGCCGCCACATAGCGGTGTGGCAGATCGAAGCTGCCGATGCTGTCGTACAGGAAATAGACGCGCACGCCTTGTTGCGCTTTCGCGATCAGCGCGTCTTTGAGCATCTCGCCGAGCGCGTCGTCGCGCACGATGAAGAACTGCACGATCACGTAGCGGCGCGCGTTCTCGATCGCTTCGAAGATGGCCTCGAAGGTCGCCGCGCCGTTCACCAGCGTGCGTACCGAGTTGCCGGGCAGAAACGGCATGCCGCCGAGGCGCGTGAGCGAATGCACGAGCCTGCCGCCGAGCTCCAGCGTGGGCAGGCCCGCCGACGACGCGCGCGTGTCCCATTCCGGCGGATGCGCGCGCGTGCGCAGCAGTTCGTTCTCGACGCGGCGTGCGTCCGCGTAGCCGGCAAACTTGCTACGGCCGAGGAACAGATACGGCACCAGCGTCAGATAAGGCATCGCGACCAGCGACACGGCCCACGCGATCGCACCTTGCGAAGTGCGCGTGTTGAGAATCGCGTGGCATGCCGCGGCCACGCCGAGAATGTGGCAGAGGGCGACCAGCGTGCCGATGTGAAGCAGGTCGAATTGCATAGGCAGGGTTGGGTTGGCGAAGCGCTGCCTCGGCCGGCTCGATAGGCGCCGGGCAGCTGACCGCGCCCATCTTACCGAACGTGCGTGCGTTGAGGGTGGGGAATGGTCAAGCCGCAGTCAAGCTTCGGGGGCGCGTGCGCGAATGCGGTGTGGTCGACGTGGGCAGAACATTTTTGCTTTTGCCTGGTCGTAAGCGCGCGAGTCGGGCGTGGGATGTTGGACGAGACTTGGGATCGAAGCGAGCGCTCGTGAAAGCGGCTTCGTTTGGACGCGCGACGCGCAGAGATTGGGCGCAAAGCGAGCGCCCGGTAAAGCGGCTTTGCTCAGGCGCACTGCGCACAGCAGGTCAAGCCCGCCATGCGCACCGCATCCCGAAGAAGCGATAAAACCTCAAACCGGCAAATCGGCCGCCTGGATCAGGAACACGTTATCGTCGCCGGCACTGGTGGACAGCCAGACCAGATCGAGCCCGCCGAACGCCGCTTCCACGTTCGCCCGCTCGTTGCCGATCTCGACGACCAGCACGCCTTCGTCGGTCAGCCAGTTGCGCGCTTCGGCGATGATCCGCCGCACGATGTCCATGCCGTCGACGCCACCCGCCAGCGCCATGTCCGGCTCGTGCTTGTATTCGGCCGGCAGATCCTGCATCGACGCCGCGTTCACGTACGGCGGGTTGCTGATGATCACGTCGTAGCGGCGCTCGGCGAGCGGCGCGTACAGATCGCCTTCGAACAGCGCGACGCGGTCGTCGAGCTTGTAGTCCGTGACGTTGCGCGCGGCGACTTCCAGCGCGGGCGCCGACAGATCCACCGCGTCGATATCCGCGTTCTGGAACGCATGCGCGGCGAGAATCGCGAGGCAGCCGGAGCCGGTGCACAACTCCAGCACGGCGCTCACCTGCTCGGGATCTTCCACGTAGGGCTGCAAACCGTCCTGCAGCAATTCGCCGATGAACGAACGCGGCACGATCACGCGCTCGTCCACGTGGAAGCGGAAGCCGTGCATCCAGGCTTCCTGCGTGATGTAGGCGGCCGGCACGCGCTCGGTGGCGCGGCGCTCGATCACGTTCAGCACGGCGTCGATTTCAGCCGCGGTCAAACGCGCGTCCAGAAACGGATCCAGCAGATCGAGCGGCAGATGCAGCGTGTGCAGGACCAGATAGACGGCTTCGTCGTAGGCATTGGCCGAGCCGTGGCCGAACGACAGATCGGCCTGGTTGAAGCGCGAGACCGCGAAACGCAGCAGGTCGCGAACGGTGGAAAACGGGAGCGTCATCGCAAATAGTCCTTGGGTCACGCAATCAGTTGTTCGAGCACGCGGCGATACACGTTCTTCAGCGGCTCGATGTGTGCGACTTCGATATGTTCGTCGATCTTGTGGATGCTGGCGTTCAGCGGGCCGAATTCGATCACCTGCTTGCAGATGCGCGCGATGAAGCGGCCGTCCGAGGTGCCGCCGGTGGTCGACAGTTCAGTGGTGACACCGGTTTCGTCCTTGATCGCCTTGGCGAGCGCGTTCGACAGATCGCCGCGCGGCGTGAGGAACGGCAAGCCGCTCACGGTCCATTGCAGATCGTAGTCCAGATCGTGCTTGTCGAGGATCGCGTGCACGCGGGCCTGCAGACCTTCAACCGTGCTGGCCGTCGAGAAGCGGAAGTTGAACATCACGTCCGCATGGCCCGGAATCACGTTGGTCGCGCCGGTGCCGCTATGAATGTTCGACACCTGCCACGTGGTGGGCGGGAAGTATTCGTTGCCGTCGTCCCAGCGTTCGGCGACCAGTTCGGCCAGCGCGGGCGCGAGCAGATGCACCGGATTCTTCGCCAGATGCGGATAGGCGATATGGCCTTGCACGCCTTTGACGATCAGCTTGCCCGACATCGAACCGCGCCGGCCGTTCTTCACCATATCGCCGAATTGCGCGCTCGAAGTCGGTTCGCCGACGACGCAGTAGTCCATGCGCTCGCCGCGCGCCTGCAGGGCCTCGACGACCTTGACGGTGCCGTCGGTGGCGGGGCCTTCTTCGTCGCTCGTGATCAGGAAGGCGATCGAGCCGCGGTGCGCCGGGTGCGCGGCGACGAACTCCTCGCTCGCCACCACGAAGCCCGCGATCGACGCTTTCATGTCCGCCGCGCCGCGGCCATACAGCTTGCCGTCGCGACGGGTCGGCTCGAACGGCGCCGAGTGCCATTGTTCGAGCGGGCCGGTCGGCACCACGTCGGTATGGCCGGCGAACGCGAGCAGCTTGCCCGCGGTGCCGTCGACGCCGCGTTTAACGGCCCACAGGTTGGTCACGCCGTTCGATTCGATGGTCTCGTGCTCGAAGCCGAGCGCGGACAGGCGCTCGATCAGGAGGCGCTGGCAATGCTGGTCGTCGGGCGTGACGGACGCACGCGCGATCAGTTGTTCGGTAAGGGCGAGGGTGCCGGACATGGATTCGATACAGCCACTTTGAAATGAAAAAATGCCGGCTGGCGGTTGAACACCGCAGCCGGCAACAGCTTTTGAGCCACGCGGCCGAGGCCGCGTTTTACTACGTACCGCGACTACGTGTTGCGCTCAGTTGCGCGAAATCACGCTTCAGGCCAGGCCGCGCAGGCTCACGCGAACAGCGCTGTGTAGTCGTCCGCCGAAAAGCCGAGCGACTTGACGCGCCCGTTGACCACCAGCACAGGCCGCTTGATTACCGACGGCTTGTGGATCATCAACGCGATCGCGCCCGACTGCGTGTCCGCGGCCGCCTTCATGTCGTCGGACAGGGCGCGCCACGTGGTGCCGCGCCGGTTCAGCAAGGCGTCGAGCTTCACGTCTTTCAGCCAGTCCTGCACGAGCGGTTCGGTCACGCCGTGTTTCTTGAAGTCGTGGAACTCGAACTCGACGCCGTGCTCTTCAAGCCACACGCGGGCTTTCTTCACGGTATCGCAGTTCGGGATGCCGTAGACGACGGTTTTCGTGCCGCGCGCCATCAGTCGCCTCGCAGCAGCTCGTTCAAGCCGACCTTCGCGCGCGTCTTGGCGTCGACCTTCTTGACGATCACGGCGCAGTAGAGGCTGTGCGAGCCGTCTTTCGACGGCAGGTTGCCCGCCACCACCACCGAGCCCGCCGGAATGCGGCCATACGTGACTTCGCCGGTTTCGCGGTCGTAAATCTTGGTGCTCTGGCCGAGGTACACGCCCATCGAGATCACCGAGTTTTCTTCGACGATCACGCCTTCCACCACTTCCGAACGCGCTCCGATAAAGCAGTTGTCTTCGATGATCACCGGGTTCGCCTGCAGCGGCTCGAGCACGCCGCCGATGCCCACGCCACCCGACAGGTGCACGTTCTTGCCGATCTGCGCGCACGAACCGACGGTGGCCCACGTGTCGACCATCGTGCCTTCGTCCACGTACGCGCCGATGTTCGTGTACGACGGCATCAGCACGACGTTCTTCGCGATGAACGAGCCGCGGCGCGCGATCGCGGGCGGCACCACGCGGAAGCCGCCGGCGGCGAAGTCTTCAGCGGTGTAGTTGGCGAACTTCGACGGCACCTTGTCGTAGAACTGCGAGTAGCCACCGGCCGGCATCGGCGCGTTGTCTTCCAGGCGGAACGACAGCAGCACGGCTTTCTTCAGCCACTGATTGACGACCCAGTCGCCGTCCTTCTTTTCCGCGACGCGCAGCGCGCCCTTGTCCAGTTGCTCGATGGCGTGGGCGACGGCTTCGCGCACGTCGGCCGGAGCGGCCTTCGGCGACAGTTCGGCGCGGTTTTCCCAGGCGGTGTCAATGATCTGCTGAAGTTGTTGCGACATATGCGTGCTTTATCGAAGAGTTGAAGTCTGAAGAAGGGATGCGGTGCGCGGGGTCGCAAAGTGAAAACTCAACCCGCCAGTGCGCGGCAAAAATCGACGATCCGCTGCGCGCCCTGCGTGCATTCGTCGACGTCGGCGACGAGCGCCATGCGCACGAAATTGCGGCCGGGGTTCACACCGTGCGCAGTGCGCGCGAGGAACGAGCCCGGCAGAACCGTCACATTATAGTCGGCGTAGAGGCGCTGGGCGAACTCGGTGTCCGTGAGGCCCGTGCGCGAGACATCCACCCACAGGTAGAACGCGGCGTCCGGCAGGCGCACGTCGAGCACCTCGGCGAGCATCGGCGTCACGGTGGAAAACTTCCGCACGTACTTCGCGCGGTTCTCGCGCACGTGCGTCTCGTCATTCCAGGCCACGATGCTGGCACTCTGGAACACTGTCGACAAGGCCGCGCCGTGGTATGTCCGGTATAGCAGGAAGTCCTTGAGAATCGCCGCATCGCCCGCGACGAAGCCCGAGCGCATGCCCGGCACGTTCGAGCGTTTGGACAGGCTCGACAGCATGACGAGCCGCTCGAAACCGCGGCCGAGCCGGTGGGCCGCTTCCAGGCCGCCGAGCGGCGGGTTGGCTTCGTCGAAATAGATTTCGGAGTAGCACTCGTCCGAGGCGATCACGAAGCCGTAGCGGTCCGACAGCGCGAACAGTTCGCGCCAGTCGTCGAGCGTGAGCACCGCACCGGTCGGATTGCCGGGCGAGCAGACGTAGAGCAGTTGCGTGCGCGCCCAGATGTCGGCCGGCACCGCCGAGTAGTCGCAGGCGAAGTTGCGCGCCGGGGCGCTATTCACGAAGTACGGCTGCGCGCCGGCCAGAATCGCCGCGCCTTCGTAGATTTGGTAGAACGGGTTCGGACAGAGTACGATCGCAGGCTCGCTGTCAGCATTCTTTTTCGGATCGAGCACGGTCTGGGCGAGCGCGAACAGCGCCTCGCGCGAACCCGACACCGGCAGCACCTGGGTGGCCGGATCGACCGGCGGCAGGTTGTAGCGCCGCGTGACCCACTTTGCGATCGACTCGCGCAGCGCCGGCGACCCGATCGTGGCCGGATACGAGGACAAACCGCCGAGCGAGGCCACCACCGCGTCGCGGATCAGCGCGGGCGTAGGGTGTTTCGGCTCGCCGATGCCGAAGCTGATATGCGCGAGGCCGGCGGTCGGCGTGAGCTCCGCGAAAAGCGCGCGCAGCTTTTCGAACGGGTAGGGCTGAAGGGAGTCGAGTAGCGGATTCACTGGGCGGATCGAGCCTGATCGAAGAGGGGCACAGACGGATGCGGAAAGAAGCGGGGCACGCGCGCCGGCGGTCAAGCGCACAAGGTGCGCGAAACACACGGCAGAGCGGCAAGCGGATGATTATAGCGTGGTGCGCATGGCGTGGCGGGCGTAGCCTCGCGCAGCCGTTCACGGGCAGATTTGGCGCCGGCGGCACGCACAGGCGATTCACGGCCGCGCCGTAAAAGGTAAGTTGAACGGTTAAGCAGTTGAACAGGTAAGAGGACATCGCGCCGTTGAGCAACGGCGCAACCCGCCAGGCGGCGCAGGCAATGCGCTGCAGCGGGAACGACGCGAACCGCCGACGGTTCGCGCAAAAAAGAAGCAGGAGCAGCAATGTACGCAGCAGTCTTGGAGACAACCGGACACAACAGGCGCAGGAGCGCCGCGGTCCTCGGTCGGAACGCCCGCAGCGCCTTTGCGAGTAGAGCGGCAGTGCGCGGCCGGAACACCACTAGCGCCTATGCAAGGAAAGTCGCGGTCGTCGGCCTGAAGGCCACCAGCGCCTGCGCAAAGAGCACCGCGGTCCGCGACAGAAACGCCCCAAAAACCTCCGCAAGGAGCCCCGCACCATGACCAACTGGCTTCGCAACGGTTGGCCGACGCTCGCGATCATGCTGGGCGCGTCGGTGTGGGGCGTGATTTGGTATCCATTGCGCATGCTGGCGGCGCTCGGTGTGACGGGCACCGCAGCCAGCGCGCTGACGAGCGGCGCCGGCTGCCTGTTCGTGCTGCTGGTGCGCTATCGCGCGCTCAAGACCGTGCGCTGGCACTGGCTGCTGCCGGCTCTCGCGCTGGCGGCGGGCATCACCAACCTCGGCTTCGTGTGGGGCTCGATTCACGGCCAGGTGATGCGCGTGCTGCTGCTGTTCTATCTCACCCCCGCGTGGACCGCGCTCTTCGCGCACTTCATCCTGCACGAACGGCTGACTTGGGCTGGCGCGGGTCTGGCAGCATTGTCGCTGGCCGGCGCGATGACCATGCTGTGGTCGCCGCAACTAGGCATTCCCGTGCCCGGCAATCTCGCCGAATGGGCAGGCCTTGCGGGCGGCATGGGCTTCGCCATGAGCAACGTGCTGATTCTCAAGACGAGCCGCGTGTTGCCGGACATGAAGCCGGAAATGCGCACCGCGACGATCTTTGGCGGCGCGGCGCTGTTCAGTGCCTGTGCCTCGCTGTTCGAGGCGATGCCCACGCCGCCCACCGGCGCGCATCTCGGCACGGCCGCCTGGCTGGTGCTCGGCCTCGGGTTTCTGCTGGCGTCGAACAATATGCTGGTGCAGTACGGCCTCGCGCGCGTGCCGGCCAACCGGGCGTCGATCATCATGCTGTTCGAGATCGTGGTCACGGCGCTGTCCGCGTGGCTCTTCGCCGGCGAGACGCCCGGTCCGCGCGAATGGGCGGGCGGCGTGTGCATCGTGCTGGCTTCGGCGCTGTCGAGTTGGGTGCATCGGACCAAGACCATGCCGCCCGATCCGGCCATTCAGGAGGAGAGTCTCGCTGACGGACGCGATGCCGGACTCGACGACCGTAAGGACGGCAAAAACCGCTCACGCGCGATGGTATGATTGCCCCTCATTAGCCGGCACATGCCTCACCGCGTGAAGCCGGCATCCGAGGCCCGAGGGTTCGCGGGCCGTATCGCTCTGTTGGCGAACGGCTGGCGCGGCCTTCACGAGCCACTTATTTTTTCCCTTTTCAAACAGCGAAATCGCCGTGCGTCTGACCTCGATCAAACTCGCTGGCTTCAAGTCATTCGTCGATCCTACGCATTTCCAGGTCCCGGGCCAGCTAGTCGGCGTGGTCGGACCGAATGGGTGCGGCAAGTCCAACATCATCGACGCCGTGCGCTGGGTGCTCGGCGAATCGCGCGCCTCCGAGCTGCGCGGCGAGTCGATGCAGGACGTGATCTTCAATGGCTCGACCGCGCGGAAGCCCGGTAGCCGCGCCAGCGTCGAACTGGTGTTCGACAACGCCGACGGCCGTGCCGCCGGGCAGTGGGGGCAGTATGCCGAAATCGCCGTGAAGCGCGTGCTCACGCGTGACGGCACCTCGAGCTACTACATCAACAATCTGCCGGCGCGCCGCCGCGACATTCAGGACATCTTCCTCGGCACCGGCCTCGGGCCGCGTGCTTACGCGATCATCGGGCAGGGCATGATCGCGCGCCTGATCGAGGCGAAGCCGGAAGAGTTACGCGTGTTCCTCGAAGAAGCCGCGGGCGTGTCGAAGTACAAGGAACGCCGCCGCGAAACCGAGAACCGTCTGCACGACACGCGCGAAAATCTGACGCGGGTCGAGGACATCGTCCGAGAACTGGGCGCGAACCTCGAGAAGCTGGAAGCGCAGGCCGTGGTCGCCACGCGCTACAAAGAACTGCAGGCCGACGGCGAAGAGAAGCAGCGTCTTCTGTGGCTGTTGCGCAAGAACGAAGCCGGCGGCGAGCAGGAACGCCAGCAACGCGCGATCGAGCAGGCCCAGATCGACCTCGAAGCGCACACCGCGAAGCTGCGCGAAGTCGAAGCGCAACTCGAAACGCTGCGCGTCGCGCATTACTCCGCCAGCGACGCGATGCAGGGAGCGCAAGGCGCGCTCTACGAGGCGAATTCGGAAGTCAGCCGGCTCGAAGCCGAGATCAAGTTCATCGTCGAATCGCGCAATCGCGTGCAGGCGCAGATCGCCGCGCTGAACGCGCAGCGTGAGCAATGGCAGTCGCAGGCGCAAAAAGCGCAAGACGATCTCGCGGACGCCGAGGAACAACTGGCCGTCGCCGAGGAAAAAGCCGCGCTCGCCGAAGACGAAGCCGCCGCCAAGCACGACGCGATGCCCGCGCTCGAAGCGCGCTGGCGCGATGCGCAAACGGAGTTGAACGCCGAGCGCGGCGGGATCGCGCAGACCGAACAGGCGCTCAAGCTCGAAGCCGCGCATCAGCGCAATGCCGATCAGCAATTGCAGCAACTGCAGGCGCGTCACGAGCGCTTGAAGTCGGAAGCGGGCGGTCTCGACGCCCCCGACGAAGCGCAGCTCGAAGACCTGCGCATGCAGCTCGCCGAGCACGAGGAAATCCTGCACGACGCGCAAACGCGTTTGGCTGACGCGCAGGAAACGCTGCCGCGGCTCGACGGCGAACGCCGCGCCGCGCAGGAGCGCGTGCAAACGGAAAGCGCCCAGATTCACCAGCTCGACGCGCGCCTTGCCGCGCTCAAGCAGTTGCAGGAAAACGTCCAGACCGAAGGCAAGATCCAGCCGTGGCTCGAGAAGCACGAATTGGGCGGCCTGCCGCGTCTGTGGAAGAAGCTGCATGTCGAAGCCGGTTGGGAAGCCGCGATCGAGGCCGTGTTGCGCGAACGGCTCGCCGCGCTGGAAGTGTCGAACCTCGACTGGGTCAAGGCGTTCGCGACCGATGCGCCGCCCGCCAAGCTCGCCTTTTATGCGCCGCCGGTAGCCGGCCAGCCGGCTGCGACGCCGCCTGCATTGCGGCCGCTGCTGTCGCTGGTGCGAATCGACGACGCGGGCATCCGCGCGGTTCTGAACGACTGGCTCGGCCTCTCGTTCGTCGCCGACGATCTGCAGCAGGCGCTCGCCATGCGCTCGCAGTTGCCGGAAGGCGGCTCGTTCGTCGTCAAGGCGGGGCATGTGGTGACGCGCGTCGGCGTGCAACTGTATGCCGCCGACTCCGAGCAGGCCGGCATGCTGGCCCGTCAGCAGGAAATCGAAAATCTGGCGCGTCAGGTTCGTGCGCAAGCCTTGCTCGCCGACGAAGCGAAGGCCGCCGCGATCCGCGCCGAAGCCGCTCACACGCAAGCCGCCCATGCGCTGACCGATGTGCGTCAGCAGGCGGAGCGCGCCACGCAGCGCGTGCATGCCTTGCAAATGGACGTGCTCAAGCTCACCCAGGCGCATGAGCGTTACACCCAGCGCAGCACGCAGATTCGCGAGGAACTCGAAGAGATCACCGCGCAGATCGAAGAGCAGCGTGCCATGCGGGCGGAGTCGGAAGCGAACTTCGAGCGTCATGATGGTGAGCTCGCCGAATTGCAGGCGCGTTTCGAAGATCATCAACTGGCCTTCGAAGCACTCGACGAACAACTCACCGCCGCTCGCGGCCAGGCGCGCGATCTCGACCGCGCCGCCACCGACGCGCGCTTTGCCGCGCGCAACATGGCGAACCGCATCGACGAACTGAAGCGCAGCATTCAGGTCGCGCACGAACAGAGCGAGCGCGTCGCGGCGTCGCTGGAAGATGCGCGCGCCGAGCTGGAAACCATCAACGAGCAGACCGCGCACACCGGCCTGCAAGACGCGCTGGATATTCGCGCCGTCAAGGAAGAAGCGCTGCACGCCGCGCGCCTCGAACTGGACGATTTGACCGCCAAGCTGCGTGCCGCCGACGAGACGCGTCTCATGGCCGAACGCGCGCTGCAACCTTTGCGCGACCGCATCAACGAATTGCAGTTGAAGGAACAGGCGGCGCGTTTGAACGGCGAGCAGTTCATCGAGCAACTGGCCGCGGCGGGTGTCGACGAGGCCGAGTTGCAGGCCAAGCTCACGCCGGACATGAAGCCGTCGTACCTGCAGGGCGAAGTCACGCGCATCAACAACGCCATCACGGCGCTCGGCCCGGTCAACATGGCCGCGCTCGACGAGTTGAAGGCGGCGACCGAGCGCAAGTCGTTCCTCGATGCGCAATCGACCGATCTGAACAGCGCAATCGAAACGCTCGAAGACGCGATCCGCAAGATCGACGCGGAAACGCGCACGCTCCTGCAAGGCACCTTCGACCAGGTGAACCAGCATTTCGGCGAACTGTTCCCGCGCCTATTCGGCGGCGGGCAAGCGAAGCTGATCATGACCGGCGACGAAATTCTCGACGCCGGCGTGCAGGTGATGGCGCAGCCGCCGGGCAAGAAGAATTCGACGATCCACCTGCTGTCGGGCGGCGAAAAAGCGCTGACCGCGACCGCGCTGGTGTTCGCGATGTTCCAGTTGAATCCCGCGCCGTTCTGTCTGCTGGACGAAGTGGACGCGCCGCTCGACGACGCCAACACGGAACGTTTCGCGAACCTCGTGCGGGCGATGTCGGACAAAACCCAGTTCCTGTTCATCTCGCACAACAAGATCGCGATGGAAATGGCGCAGCAGTTGATCGGCGTGACCATGCAGGAGCAGGGCGTGTCGCGGATCGTTGCTGTCGACATGGAAACGGCTGCCGGTTTCGCCCAGAATATCGTTTAAACCAAGCCTTCGCGGGTGTCCGCGTTCAGCGCAGCGGCCGGTGGCCGCGCGATACGTGGAGCGGGCAGAGAGCCGCGCAGATAAAAGAATTGCTGATGGAGCATGCATGGACGAGTTGACACTCGGTTTGATCGGCGCGGGTGCCGTGGTGGTCGGAGGCGTGGTCGTGTACAACGCGTGGCAGAGCGCGAAGGTGCGCCGCAAGATGCCGCGGCCGATGCCGGCCGATACTGCCGAAAACCTCGCGCGGGACGATCAGGAGGAGCAGAGCCCGTTCATCGAACCGGCCCGGCCGACCACGCGCCGCGAGCCGGTGGTGGGCGCCGAAGCGGCGGAGCAAACCGCGGCGGCGCGCGTCGAACCGACGTTCGGCGGCCAGGCGGCCGGAACGGCGCCACTCGACACGCCGGCCGATATCCAGGCCGAGACGACCACGCCGAACGGCTATCCGGAAGCCGAGGGCGTGGCTGAAGCCGAAAGTGGCGAGACCGCCGGGGCCGGTAAGGCGGCGCAAGCCGCCCGCCAGGCCGGCGAGCCGGTCGAACCGATTCTGCCCGCTGCCACGACGATTTCGTCGGCGCCGCCGGCTATCGTCGATCGCCGCATCGACTGTATCGTGCCGATCCGTTTGAACGGGCCGGTCGCGGGCGACAAGGTGATTCCGCTTGCGCAGCGCCTGCGCCGCGCGGGTAGCAAGCCGGTGCATATCGAGGGCAAGCTCGAAGGCGGCGCGTGGGAGTTGCTGCAAAACGGCGCGCGCTATGAAGAGCTGCGCGCGGCCGCGCAACTGGCCAATCGCAGTGGCGCCCTTAACGAGCTGGAGTTTTCCGAGTTCGTGACCGGCGTGCAGCAGTTTGCCGACGCGCTGGATGCATCGCCGGAATTCCCCGACATGCTCGAAACGGTTGCGATGGCGCGCGAGCTCGACGGTTTCGCCGCACAGTGCGACGCGCAGTTGTCGATCAACGTGCTCTCCGACGGCGCGCCGTGGTCCGCCAATTACGTGCAGGCGGTCGCATCGCAAGACGGCCTGCTGCTGTCGCGCGACGGCACGCGTTTCGTCAAGCTCGACGCGAAGCAGAGCCCGGTGTTCATGCTGCAGTTCGGCGACACCAACTTCCTGCGCGACGACCTGACCTACAAGGGCGGCCAGATGATCACGCTGGTGCTCGACGTGCCGGTGGCCGACGAAGACATTCTGCCGTTCCGCCTGATGTGCGACTACGCGAAATCGTTGGCCGAGCGCATCGGCGGGCGGGTGGTCGACGACGGCCGCCGTCCGTTGCCGGAAACCGCCTTGCTCGCTATCGAAAAGCAGTTGATGACGCTCTACGCGAAGCTCGAACAGGCGGGCATCCCGGCCGGCTCGCCGGCCACGCGGCGTTTGTTCAGCCAGTAAATTTTTTACGTTTTACCGGTGTCTCCAACGGCCGCACGATGTGCGGCCGTTGTCGTTTCAGGCAGCGCCTTGATGCGAGCCGGTCGACCGGACGCGCAACGCGTCGAAACTGGCCATTCGGCCGATGTAAAGGGGCACGCTTCCTGCGATAATCCAATGTCTGAACTTCACTGACGAACCTTCCGACAGCATGGCCCGAACCTCCGCCTCACATCCCGCAACCAACGCCCCGGCAGAGCGTGCCGCGTGGCTGCGCGCGGAACTCGAACGCGCCAACTACGCGTACTACGTGCTCGACCAGCCGGACCTGCCTGACGCGGAATACGACAAGCTGTTCAAAGAGTTGGAGAGTATCGAGACGGAGCATCCGGACCTGATCGTGCCGGATTCGCCCACCCAGCGCGTGGGCGGCGAGGCGGCGAGCGGCTTCGAGCCGGTCGTGCACGACCAGCCCATGCTGTCGCTGAACAACGGTTTCGCCGATGAAGACATCGTCGCGTTCGACAAGCGCGTCGGCGACGCGCTCGGCAAGAACGCAAGCGAGCCGCCGGTGCCGGTCGACTACGCGGCCGAGCTGAAATTCGATGGCCTCGCCATCTCGCTGCGTTACGTCGACGGCGCGTTCGTGCAAGCCTCCACGCGCGGCGATGGCACGACCGGCGAGAACGTCACCGAAAACGTCCGCACGATCCGCTCCATTCCACTCAAGCTCAAGGGCAAACGCGTCCCGCACGTGCTCGACGTGCGCGGCGAAGTGCTGATGTTCAAGCGCGATTTCGAGCGTCTGAACGAACGCCAGCGGGCCGCGGAACAGCGCGAATTCGCCAATCCGCGCAACGCCGCGGCGGGCAGTTTGCGGCAGCTCGATTCGAAGATCACCGCGCACCGGCCGCTGTCGTTTTTCGCTTACGGAATCGGCGTGCTCGAAGGCATGGAGATGCCGGCCACGCACAGCGAACTGCTCGACTGGTACAAGGAACTCGGCTTGCCGGTGAACGGCGAACGGGCGGTGGTGCAGGGCGCGCAGGGTTTGCTGGGCTTCTTTCACAGCGTTGGCGAAAAGCGCGAGAACCTGCCGTACGACATCGACGGCGTGGTCTACAAGGTCAACCGGCGCGATGAGCAGGACGCGCTCGGCTTCGTGTCGCGCGCTCCGCGCTTTGCGCTGGCGCATAAATTCCCGGCGCAGGAAGCGTTGACCAAACTGGTCGCGATCGACGTGCAGGTCGGCCGGACCGGCGCGATTACGCCGGTGGCGCGGCTGGAGCCGGTGTTCGTCGGCGGCGCGACGGTCACGAACGCCACGCTGCACAACGAAGACGAAGTGCGCCGCAAGGATATCCGCATCGGCGACACGGTGATCGTGCGGCGCGCCGGCGACGTGATTCCCGAAGTGGTGAGCGCGCTGCTCGACCGGCGTCCTTCCGACGCCCGCGAATTCGTGATGCCGACGCAATGTCCCGTGTGCGGCTCGAGTATCGAGCGGCTGCCGGACGAGGCGATCGCTCGTTGTACCGGTGGGCTGTTCTGTCCCGCGCAGCGCAAACAGGCGCTATGGCATTTCGCACAGCGGCGCGCGCTGGACATCGATGGTCTCGGCGAAAAGATCATCGACCAACTGGTCGAGCAGAATCTGGTGCGCACGCCTGCCGATCTGTTCAACCTCGGTTTTGCGACGCTCGCCGAACTCGATCGCTTTGCCGAAAAGTCCGCGCAGAATCTGCTCGACTCGCTCGAGAAGGGCAAGCACACCACGTTGGCGCGCTTCATCTACGCGCTCGGCATTCGGCATGTGGGCGAATCGACGGCGAAGGATCTGGCCAAGCACTTCGGCTCGCTGGATCCGATCATGGACGCTTCGGTCGAAGCCTTGCTGGAGGTCAACGACGTGGGGCCGGTGGTCGCCGAGTCGATTCATCAGTTCTTCGCCGAGGAACACAACCGCACGGTGATCGAGCAGTTGCGCGCGCCGGGCAAGGTCACGTGGCCGGAAGGGCCGCCCGCGCCCAGAGCGCCGCAAGGCGTGCTGGCCGGCAAGACGGTCGTGCTGACCGGCACCTTGCCGAGCCTCGCGCGCGAAGAGGCGAAGGAAATGCTGGAAGCGGCCGGCGCGAAAGTGGCCGGCTCCGTATCGAAGAAAACCGACTATGTGGTGGCGGGAGCCGACGCGGGCAGCAAGTTGGCGAAGGCTGAGGAACTCGGCGTCCCCGTACTCGACGAAGATGGTATGCGTAAGCTCCTGGAGGGGCAGTTATGATCCGCGAAATTCTCAAGATGGGCGACCCGCGCCTTTTGCGCATTGCCGATCCGGTCGATCACTTCGACACGCCCGAGTTGCATGAACTCGTCAAAGACATGTTCGAGACCATGCACGACGCAAACGGCGCGGGCCTCGCCGCGCCGCAGATCGGCGTCAATCTGCAGGTGGTGATCTTCGGCTTCGGGCACAACGAGCGCTATCCGGACGCGCCGCCGGTGCCGGAAACGGTGCTGATCAACCCGACCATCACGCCGGTCTCGCTGGACATGGAAGAGGGCTGGGAGGGGTGCCTCTCGGTGCCGGGTCTGCGCGGCGCGGTGAGCCGGTTTTCGATGATCAAGTATCACGGCTTCGATCAATACGGCAAGCCGATCGACCGCGTCGCAGAGGGCTTTCACGCGCGCGTCGTGCAGCATGAGTGCGATCACCTGATCGGCAAGCTGTATCCGATGCGGATCAACGATTTCGCGAAGTTCGGCTTCACCGAAGTGTTGTTTCCGGATATGGATCCGAATAGCGACGATTGAGGCGGCTTGCGCTGCTTCGGTTGCCGCGCTTTTGCAGCTTCGGCTTGGTGTAGGAATCAAAAAACCCACGCAAATGCGTGGGTTTTTTGTTGGAAGCGCCAGAGCGCCTTCAGACGCCCGGCTTCAGAACGACTCGTCCGGCGCCAGATAACGCCATTGGCCCGGCGGCAGCGCGCCCAGCATCACACTGCCCATGCGTACGCGCTTCAGGCCGATCACTTCGAGGCCGACCAGTTCGCACATGCGGCGAATCTGCCGCTTCTTGCCTTCGCGCAGCACGAAACGCAACTGCTCGCCGTTCTGCCAGCTTACTTGGGCGGGCTTCAGCGGCACGTCGTCGAGCGACAGGCCGTGGCGCAGCAGCGCGAGACTTTCCGGCGGGAAGTGGCTTTCGACGTCGGTGGTGTGCTCACCAAACGCCACGCGCACCAGATACTCCTTGTCGATCTCGGAATGGCCGCCGATCAGCTGCTTGGCGATGCGGCCGTCTTGCGTCAGCACCAGCAAGCCCGTCGAATCGATATCCAGACGGCCGGCCGGCGCAAGCTGGCGCAAATGCGACACGGAGAAGCGGATGTCCGAGCGATCGCCTTCCCAGCGATTCGCCGGCGTGACCAGCGTGATGGCCGGCTGATAGCCGTCTTCCGCCTGACCCGAGACGAAACCCACCGTCTTGTGGATCAGCACCGTCACCTGGCTCGCTTGCGCGGCTTCGGCGGCGGGGTCGATTTCGATGCGCTGGTCCGGACGAACCTTCGTGCCGAGCGTGTCGATGCGCTCGCCGTCCACCAGCACCCAGCCTTTTTCGATCCACTCGTCGGCTTCGCGGCGCGAGCACAGGCCGAGTTCGGACATCAGCTTGGACAGGCGCAGCGTGCCTGGCGCGTCTTCGTAGTCGCGACGCGGCGTGCGCGGAGCGGCATCGGTTTCGCTGCCGCGTTCGGCTCGGGCCGGGCCGCGCGGTTTGTCGGCGCGCGCGGGGCGCTCGTCGCCGAAGCGACGGCCGGCGGCCGGCAGCGTCTTGTCGAAGCTGCGGGCCGGGCGTTCGCCACGGTCGGTGCGCTCGGTGCGCTCAGCGCCGCGGGCCGGACGGTCGCCGAATTCGTGTTTGGCCGGGGCGCGTTCGCCGCGGTCGTCGCGCGGAGCGCGTGCCGGACGGTCTGCCCGGCCGCGGTCGCCGTAGCCGGTTTTGATGGGTTTCGCGAAGCTGCGTTCGCCACGTTCGGACGCACCGCGCTCGCCTTCGAAACGGCGCGGCGCGCTGTCGCTGCGCGGCCCACGCTCGCCGGCGCGGCGCTCTTGCGGAGCGCCACGGTCGCTGCCGAAGCGCGGTCGATCAGATGCGTCGCGTTCACGGCGCTCCGGTCGCTCGCCACGCGGACCGCCTTCCGACGGACGGCTTGCGCCTGGACGAGCACCGCTGAACGGACGGCGTTCGCCGTCGTCGCGGCGCGGGGCGCGATCACCAAAGCTGCGCGGAGCGCGTTCGCTGCGATCCGTGCTGCCTTCGAAACGGCGGGGCGCACCTTCCGTTCGGGCACCGGCTTCACGATGCGGCGCGCGGTCACCGCGGTCGGCACCGCCTTCAAAGCGACGCGGCGCACGTTCACCTCGATCGGCCGCACCTTCAAACCGGCGTGGCGCGCGATCGGCGCGGTCACCACCGCCCTCGAACCGACGAGGAGCCCGTTCGCCGCGCTCACCGCCACCTTCGAAGCGGCGCGGAGCCCGTTCAACGCGATCGCCTGCGCCTTCAAAACGGCGCGGCGCGCTACCCGTACGGTCCGCACTTCCCTCAAAACGACGCGGCGCGCCTTGGCTACGCTCGCCGTCAGCCTTACGCGGCGCGCGTTCGCTACGATCCGCGCCACCTTCAAATCGACGCGGTGCGCGTTCTCCAGCGTCCCGACGCGGGGCGCGGTCGCCACTGCCTTCAAACCGGCGCGGACCCCGTTCACCCTCGGCCTTACGCGGCGCGCGTTCGCTACGATCACCACCACCTTCAAATCGACGCGGCGTGCGCTCACCGTCATCCCGACGCGGCGCACGATCACCGCCACCTTCAAAGCGGCGCGGCGCACCACCCGCGCCCTCGCGACGCGGCGGCCGATCGGACGCCGCGCGATGCGCGCCGCCAGCGTCCCGCTCGCGCGAAAACGATCCTTCAGCCCTTGCAGGACGCGCAGTACGTGCGCCAGAACCAGCCGGTTTGCCGGCGCCAGCCGGTCGCTTGCCGCCGCCCGCCGCGCCAGCGCCTTCACCCCGCGCCCCGCTCGATCCCGGCGTCGCCGGCCTGGGGCCCGCCGGGCGCGTCGGCTTACGCGCCGACGTGCTGCCGGTACGGACAGGGGCGCGTTCGGACGAAGCCGGCCGCGGGTGCTTGGCTGTTAATTTGACTCGCATGAAATCTCACACTGCGATCGCGCGCAGCAGTTCGGTCTCGACCTGAATTTGCAGGCGGTTGTCCGACAGACCGTGTCCATCCAGCAGGAACACGTCTTCGACGCGTTCGCCGAGCGTATTGATCCGCGCCGAAGCGACGCCGACCCGATGCTCGGCCAGCACACGCGCGATCGAATAAAGAAGGCCTGGCCGGTCGTTCGCCGACACGGACAGGATGTAATATTGGCCGCGCTCGTCGGCCCGAAGATCGACGCGCGGGGTAACAGGGAAGGTCCGCGACAGCCGCGACAAACGGCCTTTCGACGGTCCCGGAAGCAGGGTGCCGTCACCAGTGAGGCGGGCGGTCAGTTCCTGTTCGACCAGATTGGCAATATCGCGATAATGCACGTCTTCTTCGGTATGCGCGACGAGGAAATTATCGAGCGCGTACCCGTGACGGGTCGTGCTGACCCGCGCATCGAGCACCGACAGGCCATTGCGGTCGAAATACGCGCAAATGCCGGCGAACAGATCCGGCTGATCCTTCACGTACACCAGCACCTGAAGCGCCTCGCCGATCGGCGACGGACGGGCCCGCACGATCGGCGTCGGCGTTTCCACGTGGCGGTACAAGACACGCGTTTGCCACGCGATATCCGCCGCGTCGTGACGCAGGAAATAGCCGATGTCGAGCTTGTCCCACAGCGCCTTTTGCGCGCCTTCCGGCACGGTTTCGAGGCGCAGCAGCGCAAGCGCTTCTTCCTGACGCGACTTCAGTTCCGAATGCGCATCCGGCCGCGCGCCGCCGAGCACGGCGAGCGTGGCGCGGTACAGGTCTTCCAGCAGCTTGCCTTTCCACGTGTTCCAGACTTTCGGGCTGGTGCCGCGAATGTCGGCCACGGTCAGCAGATAGAGCGCCGTGAGGCGGCGCTCGGTACCGACCAGTTCGGCAAAGCGCTTGATGACTTCCGGGTCGCTCGTGTCCTGCTTTTGCGCGACCTGGCTCATGGTCAGATGTTGCTGGACCAGCCACACCACCAGTTCGCCGTCCTCGCCCGTGATGCCGTGATTGCGGCAGAAGCGCCGCGCGTCGGCCATGCCGAGCGTGGAATGGTCGCCGCCGCGGCCTTTGGCGATATCGTGAAACAGCGCCGCCACGTACAGCACCCACGGCCGGTCGAAGTTGGCGATCAACTGGCTGCAAAACGGATATTCGTGCGCGTGTTCGGCCACCGCGAAGCGGCGCAGATTGCGCAGCACCATGAGGATGTGCTGGTCGACGGTGTAGACGTGATACAGATCGTGCTGCATTTGTCCGACGATGCGCCGGAAGTTCAGCAGATAGCGCCCCAGCACGCTGGTCTGGTTCATCAGACGCAGCGCGTGGGTGATGCCGGCCGGCTCCTTCAGGATGTCCATGAAGAGGCGACCGTTTTCCGGGTCGCGCCGCCAGTGCTGGTCCATCACGTCGCGGGCGTTGTAGATCGCGCGCAGCGTGCGCGCCGACAGGCCTTTCACGCCGGGCGTCTGCTCGTACAGCAGGAAGGCCTCGAGGATCGCGTTCGGCTCGCGCTGGAACACGTCGTCGCTGGCGATTTCCAGCATGCCCTGCTTTTCGACGAAGCGATCCGACAGCACGCGCGTGATGCCGCTCGTGCTGGGGAAGAGCTGCGCTTCGATGTTCTGGATCAGGATCGTGGCGAGCTGCGTGACAGCCTTGGCCGACCAGTAATAGCGGCGCATGAGCTGTTCGCTCGCACGCTTGGTGGCGGTCGGCTTATAGCCGAAGCTCTCGGCCACCGCCGTTTGCAGGTCGAACACCATGATGTCCTGACGACGGCCGGCGATCACGTGCAGCCGGGCGCGCAGCGCTTTCAGGAAACTCTCGTTACGGCGCAGTTCGCGCGCCTCGCGCTCGGTGATCAGGCCGCGCGCCTCGAGTTCGCGCCAGCTGCTGCCGAAACCGGCCGCCTGGGTGATCCACAGGATCAGTTGCAGGTCGCGCAGGCCGCCCGGGCTCTCCTTGATATTGGGTTCGAGCGAGTAGGGCGTGTCCTGGAATTTGGCGTGACGCTGACGCATTTCCAGCACTTTGGCCTGGAAGAAGGCCTTCGGGTCGAGCGCTTCGCGGTAACGCTTCGCGAAGTCGTCGAATAGCGTGGCGCTGCCGGTAATGCGCCGTGCCTCGAGCAGCGAGGTGCGCACGGTGACGTCGTTGGCGGCTTCTTCGAGACATTGCGACACGCTGCGCACGCTGCTGCCGAGCTCCAGCCCCAAATCCCAGGCGAGGCTGATAAAGCGTTCGATGCGCGCTTCGAGATGCTCGATCGGCGCGTCGGGCAGCAGGACCAGAATGTCGATGTCGGAATGCGGCGCCAGTTCGCCGCGCCCGTAGCCGCCTACCGCTACCAGCGCCAGTTCGGGCGGCAACTCACAGGTGTTCCAGGCGGCGCGCAGGGAGTCGTCCGTGGCGCGCGCCAACGACGCCATCAACGCGTCGACGTTGGTGGCCGTCTTGAAGCGTTCCAGGAGTTGGGCTTTGGCCACTTTGTACTCCGCCTTGAGCGACGTGGCAGGGGATTGGGCGACGGCTGGAACACTACTCATTGGCAGGGAGGCGGTGAGGTCGGAAGTCGGTCAGGCCGTGGCCGCGACGACCGGCGGACGCGCGGGCGTGCCGGCGGATACGGTCAGCACGTCGTAGCCGGTTTCGGTGACGAGGATGGTATGTTCCCACTGCGCCGACAGGCTGCGGTCCTTGGTCTTGACGGTCCACTGGTCCGGCATGGTGCGAATGTCGCGGCGGCCGGCGTTGATCATCGGCTCGATCGTGAAGATCATGCCGGTCTGCAATTCGAGCCCGGTGCCGGGGCGGCCGTAGTGCAGGATCTGCGGGTCTTCGTGGAATACCGTGCCGATGCCGTGGCCGCAGTATTCGCGTACCACGCTGTAGCCCTGGCCTTCCGCATGTTTCTGGATCGCGTAGCCGATGTCGCCGAGATGCGCGCCCGGGCGCACCTGGTCGATGCCGAGCCACATGCATTCGAAAGTAGTCTGGACGAGGCGCTTGGCCAGGATCGAGCCTTCACCGACGATGAACATACGGCTGGTGTCGCCGAAATAGCCTTCCTTGATCACGGTGACGTCGATGTTCAGCGCGTCGCCGTTCTTCAGCGTTTTGTCGCCGGGAATGCCGTGGCAGATCACGTCGTTGACTGAAATGCAGGTGGCTTTCGGATAGGGCGGGTAGCCGGGCGGCTGATAATTCAGCGGCGCCGGGACTGTGCCCTGTTCCTTCAGCATGTATTCGTGGCACAGACGGTCGAGTTCACCGGTCGTGACGCCGGCCGTGACGAACGGGGTGATGTAGTCGAGCACTTCGCTTGCCAGTTTGCAGGCGACGCGCATCTGCGCGATATCGTGTTCGTTTTTGAGCGTAATAGCCATGAGTCGGGCCTGAAATGCGATTTATTGCAGGATTATCGCACCATATTCCGGCTGCCGCAGCCTTTTGCGACGGGGCCGGCGCGTTTCACTGTCTCCCCGGCGGGCTCGTTCGAGGCGGGCGGTGCCCGCGCGGGTGCAACCCCGCGGCCGTGAACAGGACTACCGGGCAGGTTGAGTCGTGCAATAGTCGCGTGCTATAATCTTTGGCTAAGTCGATCTCTGTCTTACTTTATTCGTCCATATGGACAAAAAAGCGGCAAGAATGGCTTCTCATAACGCCGGTTGCCTGCGCTATGAGGTGAATGCAGAAGCGAAAGCGGAAGCAACAAGGCAGCAGACTCGCAGGCCGGCGCACCCAGGGTGTCCGCCGCGTTCAGCCAGAGAGATTTATGGCAACGCGGCCGATACGGCAGCCGGCTTAAGACCCAACCCTCGCGGAGATTTTCATGGCAGTTACCATGCGTCAAATGCTGGAAGCCGGTGTCCACTTCGGTCACCAAACGCGCTTCTGGAACCCGAAGATGGCCCCCTTCATTTTCGGTCATCGCAACAAGATTCACATCATCAACCTCGAAAAGACGCTGCCGATGTACAACGACGCGCTGAAGTACGCGCGTCAACTGGCAGCCAATCGCGGCACGATCCTGTTCGTCGGCACGAAGCGTCAATCGCGCGACACGATCGCTGAAGAAGCACAACGCGCTGGCATGCCGTTCGTCAACGCGCGCTGGCTCGGCGGCATGCTGACCAACTTCAAGACGCTGAAGGTCTCGATCAAGCGCCTGAAGGACATGGAAGCAGCGCTGGAAGCAGGCGAAACCGAACGCATGAGCAAGAAGGAAGCGCTGCTGTTCGAACGCGAAATGGCCAAGCTGCAAAAGTCGATCGGCGGCGTGAAGGACATGGGCGGCATTCCGGACGCGATCTTCGTGGTCGACGTCGGCTACCACAAGATTGCCGTGACCGAAGCGAACAAGCTCGGCATTCCGGTCATCGCCGTGGTCGACACGAACCACTCGCCGGAAGGCATCGACTACGTGATCCCGGGTAACGACGACGCTTCGAAGGCTGTCGCTCTGTACACGGCTGGCGTGGCTGACGCGATCGTCGAAGGCCGTGCGAACGCGGTCAACGAAGTGGTGCAAGCTGCACGTGGTGGCGACGGCGACGAGTTCGTCGAGGTCAACTCGGAAGCGTAAAGCTGCCCCGTGTCCGGCAAAAAAGGGGGCTTTCTACAGGCCCCCTTTTTTTAAGCCGCGACATTGTGGTGGGCGCTGCCGGCAGTGTTCGAAGCAGTGCCCGAGGCGTTCTCCGTAAAAAAGTACGGTCAACGCTGAAACGAATTCTTGCCGCCGGCATCGAAGTCCGGGCGGCGTGTGACAGACGGAACTCAAGGAGCAAATGATGGCGGCAATTACCGCAAGCATGGTTGCAGAACTGCGCGCAAAGACCGACGCGCCGATGATGGAATGCAAGAAGGCGCTGACGGAAGCCGACGGCGACATGGCGCGCGCTGAAGAGCTGCTGCGCGTGAAGCTGGGCAACAAGGCCAGCAAGGCAGCGTCGCGCGTGACGGCTGAAGGCGTGGTCGCATCGTTCATCGGTGGCAACGCGGGTTCGCTGGTCGAACTGAACTGCGAAACCGACTTCGTCTCGAAGAACGACGACTTCCTGGCTTTCTCGAAGCAAGTCGCCGAGCTGGTCGCCACGCAAAACCCGGCTGACGTCGCAGCGCTGGCGGCACTGCCGCTGGACGGTTCGACCGTCGACGCAGTGCGCCTGGCACTGGTCGGCAAGATCGGTGAAAACCTGTCGATCCGCCGTTTCGTGCGTTTCGAAACCTCGAACAAGCTGGCGGCGTACCTGCACGGCACGCGTATCGGCGTGCTGGTCGAGTACACCGGCGCGGACGAGCAGGTCGGCAAGGACGTCGCGATGCACATCGCCGCGATGAAGCCGGTGTCGCTGTCGTCGGAAGACGTGCCGGCGGATCTGATCGCCAAGGAACGCAGCATTGCTGAACAGAAGGCCGCCGAATCGGGCAAGCCGGCTGAAATCGTCGCCAAGATGGTCGACGGCAGCGTGCAGAAGTACCTGAAGGAAGTATCGCTGCTGAACCAGACGTTCGTTAAGAACGACAAGCAGACGATCGAGCAGATGCTGAAGGCTGGCAATTCGAGAGTGCAGAAGTTCGCGCTGTTCGTGGTCGGTGAAGGCATCGAGAAGAAGCAGGACGACTTCGCCGCTGAAGTCGCCGCTCAAGTCGCTGCTGCAAAGCAACAATAAGTCTCACCCAAGCTTCACTGCAATATCGTTGGACCCGCGGCGGAGCAAGACTTTGCCGCGGTCGGCAGCGCCGCAAGGCTGCGCGCGGGTTGACCCTCGCCGCGCAGCCGCCGCTGGCGAACCCCAGGGTTCGTCAATTTGGCGACGCTTGCCCGAATCAGCATTTCACCCCTACATTAGTCCCTTGTTGTTGCCCTGTTCTGCGCGATCTGGATACCCCTATGCCCACTGCCTATAAACGCGTCCTGCTCAAACTCTCCGGTGAAGCTCTGATGGGCGACGATGCCTTTGGTATCAATCGCGCGACCATCGAACGAATGGTGGCGGACGTGGCCGAAGTGGTCCGTCTCGGAACGCAGTTGGCCGTGGTGATCGGCGGCGGCAATATTTTCCGCGGCGTCGCGGGCGGCGCGGCGGGTATGGACCGCGCCACGGCCGACTACATGGGCATGCTGGCCACCATGATGAACGCGCTGGCACTGCAGGACGCCATGCGCCACGCCGGCATCGAGGCGCGCGTGCAATCGGCGCTGCGCATGGACCAGGTGGTCGAGCCGTACATCCGGCCCCGCGCGATTCGCCAGCTCGAAGAAGGCAAAGTCGTGATTTTCGCGGCCGGCACCGGCAACCCGTTCTTCACGACCGACACGGCCGCCGCTTTGCGCGGCTCGGAAATCGGCGCGGAAGTCGTGCTGAAAGCCACCAAGGTGGACGGCGTGTATTCCGCCGACCCGAAGAAGGACCCGAGCGCGACGCGTTACACCACGATCAGCTTCGACGAGGCGATCGGCCGCAATCTGCAGGTGATGGACGCCACGGCGTTCGCGCTGTGCCGCGACCAGAAGCTGCCGATCCGGGTGTTTTCGATCGTCAAACCGGGCGCGCTCAAGCGCATCGTACAAGGCGAGGACGAGGGTACCCTCGTCCACGTGTAAACTCTCGTTCACATAACGTGGGCTTTCGCGCGAGCCCGGGCCGCCGCATCTTGCGCGCGCTGGCCGGCTCGCACCGTTTTGAAGGTTCGGAGGTTTAAAAATGTCTGTGGCTGATATCAGGAAGGGCGCTGAACAAAAGATGCAGCGCTC
Source organism: Paraburkholderia sp. RL17-373-BIF-A (assembly GCF_046030175.1). Classification (NCBI taxonomy): domain Bacteria; kingdom Pseudomonadati; phylum Pseudomonadota; class Betaproteobacteria; order Burkholderiales; family Burkholderiaceae; genus Paraburkholderia; species Paraburkholderia sp. RL17-373-BIF-A. The sequence goes on along the minus strand of NZ_JARESO010000005.1, from coordinate 65,340 downwards.
CATCGACGCGTTCAAGAACGACCTGTCGAAGATCCGCACGGGCCGTGCGCACACGGGCCTGCTCGATCACATCCAGTGCGACTACTACGGTTCGCCGGTGCCGATTTCGCAAGTCGCGAACCTGACTCTGATCGACGCACGCACGATCGGCGTGCAGCCGTGGGAAAAGAAGATGGTGCAGGTCGTCGAAAAGGCGATCCGCGAGTCGGACCTGGGTCTGAACCCGGCCACGCAAGGCGACGTGATCCGCGTGCCGATGCCCGCGCTGACGGAAGAACGCCGCCGCGAACTGACCAAAGTGGTCAAGAGCGAAGCGGAAACGGCCAAGGTCGCAGTGCGCAACCTGCGCCGTGACGCTAACGAGCAACTGAAAAAGCTCGTGAAAGACAAGGAAATTTCGGAAGACGACGAGCGTCGTGCAGGTGACGACGTTCAGAAGCTGACGGACAAGTTCGTCGCCGAAATCGACAAGCTCGTCGTGACGAAGGAAGCCGAGATCATGACGGTCTGAGGCCGGTCGGCTCAGCACTTTCAGGTTTCCACTTCTTTTATTTGCAGTCACTGTCCCGACGGCCATGACCTATACCAGCTCAACCGTGCGCGTGCCTGATGTCGCCGCGGTGCCGCGACATATCGCGATCATCATGGACGGCAACGGCCGTTGGGCCACCCAGCGGCGCTTGCCGCGCGTGGCGGGCCATACGCGCGGCGTCGACGCAGTGCGCGCGGCCGTCGAGGCGTGCGCCCGTCAGGGTGTCGAATATCTGACGCTGTTCGCTTTCAGCTCGGAAAACTGGCGTCGTCCGAACGACGAAGTGTCGTTCCTGATGCGCCTGTTCGTGACCGCGCTGGAGCGCGAGATCGGCAAGCTGCACGCGAACGGCATCCGGTTGCGCGTGGTGGGCGATCTGTCCCGCTTCGATACGCGCATCCGCGACCTGATCAGGCGCGCGGAGACCAAGACCGCGCGCAATACCCGTCTCACGCTCACAATCGCCGCGAATTACGGCGGCCGCTGGGACATCATGCAGGCCACCCGCAAGCTCGCCGAACAGTCGGCGCTGGCGGGCAAGGCGGTCGAGGTGACCGAGGAATCGTTCGCCGAGCACCTGTCCATGGCTTATGCGCCGGAGCCGGATCTCTTCATCCGCACGGGCGGCGAGCGCCGTGTCAGCAACTTCCTGCTGTGGCAGCTCGCCTACACCGAGTTCTACTTCACCGACACGTTCTGGCCGGATTTCGACGCCGACGCGCTCGGCCATGCCATCGCTTCGTACGCGGAGCGCGAACGCCGCTTCGGCCGCACCAGTGCTCAACTCGAGCCGCAATCGCAAAACGTCGATTCGCTTCCATGCTAAAAACCCGTGTCATCACGGCGATCATCCTGCTGGCGGTGTTCCTGCCGGTCACGTTGTTCGCGCCGGTGGGCGCATTCGGCGCGTTGATCGCCTTCGTCGTCGTGTTCGCCGCCTGGGAGTGGGCGCGCCTGCTCAAGCTGGGCGGCGCGGGCCCGGTCATTTACGCGCTGGTGGCGGCGGTGGCGCTGGTCGCCAGCACGCGCCTCGGCGCCGGGATCGAAGAGGCGCGGCCGCTATTTCAGGCCGCTGCTATTTTCTGGGTGATCGCCGGTCCGTTCGTGCTGCTGCGCAAGCCCACGCTCGCGCAGGGCGCCTGGCGTCCCTTTCTGTTTCTTGCCGGCATTGTGGTATTTGTCGCGTGCTGGCATGCTCTCGTCGCCGCGCGCATGCAGGGCGTGCCGTTCGTGCTGTCGCTGCTGCTATTGGTATGGCTGGCCGATATCGGCGCATACTTCTCTGGAAAAGCGTTCGGAAAACACAAGCTGGCGCCTGCCATCAGTCCGGGCAAGACCTGGGAGGGCGCGATCGGCGGCTGGCTGGTGGTGATGATCGTCGCGGCGGCGGCGGTCTTTTTGCATGCGTTCGAGCCGACCCTGTATTCTGCGCTGCTGGCGCATTTGGGCGCCGTACGCACGCTGCTCGCGCTGACCCTGCTGGTGGCATTCAGCGTGGTGGGCGACCTGTTCGAATCGATGATGAAACGCCAGGCCGGTGTGAAAGATTCAAGCGGCCTGTTGCCGGGGCACGGCGGCGTGCTCGACCGCATCGATGCCTTGTTGCCGGTGCTGCCGCTTGCCATGCTGCTGCTCGGCTAGAGAAAGAGATATGCAAAAACGTCTGACATTGCTCGGTTCCACGGGCTCGATTGGAGACAGCACGCTCGACGTCGTCGCGCGTCATCCCGAGCGTTTTTCGGTTTATGCGCTCTCCGCGCATCGCAACGGCGACAAGCTCGTCGAGCAATGCCTGCGCTTTCAGCCCGAAGTCGCGGTGGTCGGCGACGCCGACACGGCCGCGAGCGTCGCGGCGAAACTGCGCGCAGCCGGTTGCAAGACCGAGGTCACGTACGGACCGCAGGCGCTCGTCGACGTGTCGAAGAGCGACGGCTGCGATACGGTGGTGGCGGCAATCGTCGGCGCGGCCGGTCTTGCGCCGACTCTCGCCGCCGCGCGCGCCGGCAAACGCATCCTGCTCGCCAACAAGGAAGCGCTGGTCATGTCCGGCGCGATCTTCATGGACGCGGTGCGCGACAACGGCGCCGTGCTGCTGCCGGTCGACAGCGAACACAACGCGATTTTCCAATGCCTGCCGCGCGAAGCCGCGCTGCACGGCGGCGTCTCCAAGATCATTCTGACCGCGTCGGGCGGCCCGTTCCGCACGCGCGAACCGGCCACGCTCGCCGACGTCACGCCGGAAGAAGCCTGTAAGCATCCGAACTGGGTCATGGGCCGCAAGATTTCGGTCGACTCGGCCACCATGATGAACAAGGGCCTCGAAGTGATCGAGGCGCACTGGCTGTTCGGTTTGCCGGGCGAGCGCATCGAGGTGCTGATTCACCCGCAGAGCGTGATCCACTCAATGGTGTCGTACGCGGACGGCTCGGTGCTCGCGCAGCTCGGCAATCCCGACATGCGCACGCCGATCGCGCACGCGCTGGCGTTTCCGGATCGCGTCGATTCGGGCGTGGCGCAACTCGATCTGCTGCAGGTCGCGTCGCTCACGTTCGAGAAGCCGGATTACACGCGCTTTCCGTGTCTTGCCCTTGCAGTGAAGGCACTGGCTGAGGGAGGCCTCGCGAGCGCGGCCCTGAACGCCGCGAACGAAATCGCGGTTGAAGCGTTCCTCGCGCGCCAGATCGGTTTCATGACGATTGCCCAGGTGGTCGACGCGGTGCTCAACGCGTTGCCGAACCGCAGCGCGCACGCGCTCGAAGACGTGATCGAAGCGGATGCCGCCGCGCGTCGCGCCGCTGCCGAATTCATCGCGCGTCTGCCCGACGGCGCTCGTCGAACGGAACGCGCCGTCCAGTGAGGCGCACATGAACCTGCTGATCGAACTGCTCGCCTTCGCGGTCGCGATTGGCGTACTCGTGGTCGTCCACGAATACGGGCATTACAGCGTGGCGCGCCTGTGCGGCGTCAAGGTGCTGCGTTTTTCGATCGGCTTCGGCAAGCCGCTGTTCCAATGGGTGAGCCCGAAGACGGGCACCGAATGGACCATTGCCGCGCTGCCGCTCGGCGGCTACGTGAAGATGCTCGACGAGCGCGAGACCGGCGCCGAGCCGATCCCCGCTGAAGCGTTGCCGCATGCGTTCAACCGGCAGTCCGTGTGGCGCCGTTTTGCGATAGTCGCGGCCGGTCCGGTCGCGAACTTCCTGCTAGCCATCGTGCTGTTCGCGCTCGTCTTCGCCACCGGCGTGACGGAGCCGGCGGCGGTGGTCGCCGCGCCCGCGCCGAATACGCCCGCGGCAGTTGCCGGTTTCGACGGCGGCGAAACGATCGTGGCCGTGCGTGCCGAGAACGCCGGCGAGTCCGAGCCGGTGCGCTCCTGGTCGGACCTGCGCTGGAAGCTGCTGGGTGCGGCATTCGATCACAAGCGCGTCGTGCTGAGCGCGAAAGATGCGCACGGCACGTCGGATTTCCAACTCGATCTGCGCGGCCTCGGCGAGAAAGACGTCGACGACGACTTCATGTCGCATCTCGGTTTCGAGCCGGGTGGTGGCAAGCTGACGGTCGCGGGCGTGCAGCCGGGTAGCGCGGCGCAAAAGGCCGGGCTGGTTGCGGGTGATCGTCTGCGTGCCGTCGACGGCATTCCGACCGACAACGCCACGGCCTTCATCGCTTATGTAAAATCGCACGCCGGCAAAGCGGTGACGCTGCAGGTCGAGCGTGGCGGCAAGGCGGCGGGCAAGCTCGAAGACGTGAGCATCGTGCCGCAGGCACAGCGTGATGAAACGACAGGTCAGCAGATCGGCCGCATCGGCGCGGAACTGGCCACGCAAGTGCCGTCGATCGACGTGCATTACGGTCCGATTGAAAGCTTGCAGTTGGGTGCGCACCGCACGTGGGATCTCGCGGTGTATTCGGTGCGCATGTTCGGCAGGATGGTGGTCGGCGAGGCGTCGCTGAAAAATCTTTCCGGTCCGGTGACGATCGCCGATTACGCAGGAAAGAGCGCACGTCTAGGTCCTTCTGCATTCCTGTCGTTCCTGGCCCTTGTCAGTATTAGCCTTGGTGTACTGAACCTGTTACCAATTCCGGTATTGGACGGGGGTCATCTGTTATATTATTTGGTTGAAGCTGTGACCGGTAAAGTTGTCTCCGATCGCTGGCAACTCGTTTTTCAGAGGGCGGGTCTCGCCTGCATCGTCGCATTGTCGGCGATCGCGCTGTTCAACGATCTGGCTCGTTTAATCCATTTTTAAAGTGTTCGGCGGCGTTCACGATGGCGACCGCCCGACCTGATGCAGCTATACACACTGGGGAAGCACGTTGTTTAAACCTCATCGCTTTGTTCCAAAGACGGTTATAGCCGCGGCATTCGCCGCGCATGGGCTGGTTGCTCACGCAACGACGCCCTTCGTGGTGCAAGACATCCGGATCGAGGGATTGCAACGCGTCGAACCTGGTACCGTGTTCGCCTATCTGCCCATCAAGCAAGGCGACACCTTCAGCGACGACAAGGCATCGGAAGCCATTCGCGCTCTGTATGCCACGGGCTTCTTCAACGACGTCAAGATCGCGACCGAAGGCAACGTCGTCATCGTGCAGGTGCTGGAACGTCCGGCCATCGGCACGATCGACTTCGCCGGCATTCATGAGTTCGACAAGGAAAACCTGACCAAGGCGCTGCGCGCCGTGGGTTTGTCGCAAGGCCGTTACTACGACAAGGCGCTGGTCGATAAGGCCGAGCAGGAACTGAAGCGTCAGTATCTGACGCGCGGCTACTACGCCGCTGAAGTCACCACCACGATCACGCCGATCGACCGCAATCGCGTGTCGGTGCTGTTCTCGGTGGCCGAAGGTCCGAGCGCGAAGATCCGCCAGATCAACTTCATCGGCAACAAGGCGTTCAGCACGGGCACGCTGCGCGACGAAATGCAGTTGTCCACGCCGAACTGGTTCTCGTGGTACACGAAGAATGACCTGTACGCGAAAGACAAGCTTACCGGCGACCTCGAAAACGTCCGCTCGTATTACCTGAATCGCGGCTACCTCGAGTTCAACATCGACTCGACGCAGGTGTCTATCTCGCCGGACAAGAAGGACATGTATCTGACGGTCACGCTGCACGAAGGCGAGCCGTACACGATTTCGAATATCAAGCTGGCGGGCAATCTGCTCGACCGCGAGCCGGAGCTGGCCAAGCTCATCAAGATCAAACCGGGTGACCGTTTCTCGGCTGAAAAGCTGCAAGCCACCACCAAGGCTATCGTCGACAAGCTCGGCGAATACGGCTACGCGTTCGCCACCGTCAATGCGCAGCCGCAGATCGATCAGGCCAATCATAAGGTCGACCTCACGTTGCAGGTGGACCCGAGCCGCCGCGTCTACGTGCGCCGCATCAACGTGGTCGGCAACACGCGTACGCGTGACGAAGTGGTGCGCCGCGAAATGCGCCAGCTCGAAAGCTCGTGGTTCGATTCGAACCGCCTCGCGCTGTCGAAAGACCGGATCAACCGTCTCGGCTACTTCACGGATGTGGACGTGACCACGGTGCCGGTCGAAGGCACGCCGGACCAGGTCGACGTCGACGTCAAGGTGGCCGAAAAGCCGACGGGCGCGATCACGCTGGGCGCGGGCTTCTCGTCGACCGACAAGGTGGTGCTCTCGGCAGGCGTGTCGCAGGACAACGTGTTCGGTTCGGGTACGAGCCTCGCGGTGAACGTGAATACCGCCAAGACGTATCGTACCTTGACGGTCACGCAGGTCGACCCGTACTTCACGGTCGACGGCATCAAGCGCATTACCGACGTCTATTACCGCACGTATCAGCCGCTGTACTACTCGACGGATTCGAGCTTCAAGATCGTCACGGTCGGTGGCGACCTGAAGTTCGGTATTCCGTTCTCCGAAGTCGACACGGTGTACTTCGGTGCCGGCCTCGAGCAGAACCAGCTGGATGTCGACGCGAACACGCCGCAGAGTTACATCGACTACGTGAACGAGTTCGGCCGTGTGTCGAACAACGTGCCGATCACGGTGGGCTGGTCGCGCGACGCGCGAGACAGCGCGCTGGTGCCGAGCCGCGGTTACTTCACGCAGGCGAACGCTGAATACGGCACGCCGATCGGCGGCACGCAGTACTACAAGGCCGACATCAACGCGCAGTACTATTATTCGTTTGCGCGCGGCTTCGTGCTGGGCTTCAACTTCCAGGGCGGTTACGGTAACGGCCTCGGCGGCAAGCCTTATCCGATTTTCAAGAACTACTATGCGGGTGGTATCGGTTCGGTACGGGGCTACGAGCCGAGCTCGCTGGGTCCGCGCGACGCCAAGACGAACGACCCGATCGGCGGCTCGAAGCTGCTGGTGGGTAACATCGAGTTGACGTTCCCGCTGCCGGGCACGGGCTACGACCGCACGCTGCGTGTCTTCACGTTCCTCGACGCCGGTAACGTCTGGGGTACGGAAGGCAACAGTATCGGCGCCAACGGCCTGCGTTACGGTTACGGTGTCGGTCTCGCGTGGATCTCGCCGATCGGCCCGCTCAAGCTCAGCTTGGGTTTCCCGCTGGTCAAGCATGAAGGTGACCAGTATCAGAAATTCCAGTTCCAGATCGGGACGGCATTCTGATCCGGCGGCGGACGGTTCCCGGCGGCCGGCCCGGCCAAACTACAGTATCGAGAGGATGACTTTGCTAACCGGTATGTTTTCGAAACGTGTGGCGTGCGCGCTGGCGCTGGCAATGACCTTGGGTGTCGGGGTTGCCCATGGGCAGGAGGCCAGGATCGCGGCGGTGAATTCCGACCGTATCCTGCGCGAATCCGCTGCCGCGAAGGCTGCGCAGGTCAAGCTCGAGGCCGAGTTCGCCAAGCGTGACAAGGACCTTGCCGACATGGCGCAGAAGCTGAAGTCGATGTCCGATTCCCTCGACAAGAACGGCGCGTCCATGTCGCCGGCCGATCGCGCGCAGAAGCAGCGTGATCTGTCGCAGCTGGACACGGACTTCCAGCGCAAGCAACGCGAGTTTCGTGAAGATCTGAACCAGCGCCGCAACGAAGAGCTGGCGGCGGTGCTCGACCGCGCCAACAAGGTGATCAAGCAGATCGCCGAGGCGCAGCACTATGACCTGATCGTTCAGGAAGCGGTGTACGTGAGCCCGCGCATCGACATCACCGATCAGGTGCTCAAGGCGCTGGCGGCGTCGGGTAACTGAACGGGGCTGGCGGGCTGAGTGGTCCGGAGCAGGTAGACACAGGAGACAGGATAGGCATGGCATTTACGCTCGAGGACATCGTCCAACGGTTCGGCGGTGAAGTAGTCGGAGACGGTTCGCAGCGCGTCGGCGGTCTCGCGCCGCTCGACCAGGCAGGCCCGGACCAGTTGGCGTTCCTCGCCAATCCGAAGTACCTGTCGCAGGTCGAAACGACCCGTGCGGGCGCGGTGTTGATCAACGCCGACGACCTCGCCAAGCTCGCCTCCCGCGAGAATCGTAACTTCATCGTCACGCCGAATCCGTACGCTTACTTCGCGCGCGTCGCACAAACCTTCATCGACCTCGCGGCACCCAAGGCGGCGCCCGGCGTGCATCCGAGCGCGACCATCGACCCGTCGGCACAGATCGCCGCAAGCGCGGTGATCGGCCCGCACGTCACGGTGGAAGCGGGCGCGGTGATCGGCGAAAACGTGCGGCTCGACGCCAATGTCGTGATCGGCCGTGGCACGCGCATCGGCGCGGGCTCGCATCTTTATCCCAATGTCGCGGTGTACCACGGTTGCAAACTCGGCGAGCGCGTGATCGTGCACGCGGGCGCGGTGATCGGCTCGGACGGTTTCGGTTTCGCGCCGGATTTCGTCGGCGAGGGTGAGGCGCGTACCGGCAGCTGGGTGAAGATTCCGCAGGTCGGCGGCGTGTCGATCGCGGCAGATGTCGAAATCGGCGCGAACACCACCATCGACCGTGGCGCCATGGCCGACACGATCATCGAAGAGTGCGTGAAGATCGACAACCTCGTGCAGATCGGCCACAACTGCAAGGTCGGCGCCTATACGGTGATCGCCGGCTGCGCGGGCATCGCGGGCAGCACCACGATCGGGCGTCATTGCATGATCGGCGGCGCGGTCGGGATTGCCGGACACGTCACGCTGGCCGACTATGTGATCGTCACGGCAAAGTCGGGCGTCTCGAAGTCGCTGCTCAAGCCTGGTATGTACACCAGTGCCTTCCCGGCCGTGAACCATGCAGACTGGAACAAGAGCGCGGCGTTGCTGCGCAATATCGACAAACTCCGCGATCGTATCAAGGCGCTTGAAAACGCCGCGGCAGAGAAGCAAGACAGCCCCGTGGCCAACGCAGCAAGCAAGGCCGCAGGCGACAAAGTCTGAAAATCTTAAGGCAACTGGCTAGGCATTTCGCAGGGCAACCTGCCGGCTCCGCGTAAAATGGCGGGCAAGCATCAGGAAGCAAAGTCGGTTGCCGTGACCGGGTGGCGCGGCCGCCGGGTCACGGCGAGCGCCGGCAGCACGCGTTACCAACCCACCTGCACCAGCATCCGCAGTCATCACCGCGCAGTCAATGCGTGAGCAGAAACACCATGAGCACCGAAAAAATCAATCTCGACATTCATAAGATTCTCACGCTGCTGCCACATCGTTACCCGATCCTGCTGGTCGACCGGGTGCTCGAACTCGAGCCGCACAAGAGCATCAAAGCGTTGAAGAACGTGTCGATCAACGAACCGTATTTCCAGGGTCATTTCCCGACCCGTCCGGTGATGCCGGGCGTGTTGATTCTCGAAGCGCTCGCGCAAACGGCGGCGCTGCTGACGTTTTCGGAAGAGCCGAGCGACCCGTCGAACACGCTGTATCTGTTCGTCGGCATCGACAACGCGCGCTTCAAGCGCGTGGTGGAACCGGGCGATCAGCTGATCCTGAACTGCACGTTCGAGCGTCACATGCGCGGTATCTGGAAGTTCAAGGCGCGCGCCGAAGTGGATGGCGCGGTCGCGGCGGAAGCCGACCTGATGTGCGCGGTGCGGCACACGGACAAGGACGCTTAACGCGCTTAGCGCTTAAACCAGCGTCCGGGCGGTCGGCGGCGTCATGCGCGCGCCGCCCGCCCGCCAGATGCCCATCCAGACAACGCAACAGAATCAGAAGCGAGGACGCATGAGCAGGATTCATCCCACTGCGATCGTCGAACCGGGCGCACAACTCGACGAATCCGTCGAAGTCGGACCGTATGCCGTGATCGGCGCACATGTGACGATCGGCGCGCGGACCACGGTCGGTTCGCACAGCGTGATCGAAGGTCACACCACACTCGGCGAAGACAACCGGATCGGCCACTATGCATCGGTTGGCGGCCGTCCGCAGGACATGAAGTACAAGGACGAGCCGACCCGGCTCGTGATCGGCAACCGCAACACGATCCGCGAGTTCACCACGATCCACACCGGCACGGTGCAGGACGCGGGCGTCACCACGCTTGGCGACGACAACTGGATCATGGCCTACGTGCACATCGGGCACGATTGCCACGTCGGCAACAACGTCATTCTGTCGAGCAACGCGCAGATGGCCGGCCACGTCACGATCGGCGACCACGCGATCATCGGCGGCATGTCGGGCGTGCATCAGTTCGTGCGCATCGGCGCGTATTCCATGCTGGGCGGCGCTTCAGCGCTGGTGCAGGACATTCCGCCGTTCGTGATTGCCGCGGGCAACAAGGCCGAGCCGCACGGCATCAATGTGGAAGGGTTGCGCCGCCGCGGTTTCTCGCCGGACGCGATCTCGGCGCTACGCGCGGCGTATCGCGTGTTGTACAAGAACGGCCTGTCGCTGGAAGAGGCGAAGGTGCAGTTGCGCGAACTCGCGTCCGCGGGCGGCGATGGCGATGCGCCGGTGCAGACGCTGCTCGCGTTCGTCGAAGCGTCGCAACGCGGCATCATCCGCTAACCGATGGCATTGCAACCCAGTCCATTGCGCGTCGCGATGGTGGCCGGCGAGCCGTCCGGCGACCTGCTGGCGGCCTCGCTGCTCGACGGCCTCGCGAGCCGTCTGCCTGCCGGCACCCAGTACTACGGGATCGGCGGCCCGCGCATGATCGCCACGGGCTTCGACGCTCACTTCCCGATGGAAAAGCTGTCGGTGCGCGGCTATGTCGAGGCACTGAAGCACATTCCCGGCATCCTCGGCATTCGCAACGAACTGAAACGGCAACTGCTGGCCGAGCCGCCGTCGGTGTTCGTCGGCGTGGATGCGCCCGATTTCAACTTCGGGCTCGAACATCCGTTGCGCGATGCGGGGATTCCAACCGTTCACTTCGTGTGCCCGTCCATCTGGGCGTGGCGCGGCGGCCGTATCAAGAAGATCGCCAAGGCGGTCGACCACATGCTGTGCGTGTTCCCGTTCGAAACGGCGCTGCTGGAGAAGGCGGGCGTCGCGGCATCGTACGTGGGCCATCCGCTCGCGGACGAAATTCCGCTCGTACCGGACACGCTCGGCGCGCGCCGGACGCTGGGTCTGGCGGAAGATGGTCCGATCATCGCCGTGCTGCCGGGCAGCCGGCGCTCCGAGATCGACCTGATCGGCCCGACGTTCTTCGCCGCGATGGAAATGATGCAGCACCAGGAGCCGAGTCTGCGCTTCGTGATGCCGGCGGCCACGCCGGCGTTGCGCGAGATGCTGCGGCCGCTGGTCGATTCGCACCCCGGCCTCGTGCTGACGATTACCGACGGCCAGGCGCAGCTCGCCATGACCGCGGCCGACGCGATCCTCGTGAAGAGCGGTACCGTGACGCTCGAAGCGGCGCTGCTGAAAAAGCCGATGGTGATCTCGTACAAGGTGCCCTGGCTGACCGGTCAGATCATGCGCCGCCAGGGCTATCTGCCGTACGTCGGCCTGCCGAATATCCTGGCGGGGCGCTTCGTGGTGCCGGAGATCCTGCAGCATTTCGCCACGCCGCAGGCGCTGGCCGAAGCCACGCTGAAACAGTTGCGCGACGAGACCAACCGGCGCACGCTGACGGAAATCTTCACGGAGATGCATCACGTGCTGAAGCAGAATACCGCGCAGCGCGCGGCGGAAGTCGTGGCGAGCGTCATCGAAAAGCGGAAGGCGCGGCCGTGACCATGGCGCGCGCACCTCGCCGCAAAACCGTCGCGGGAGCGGCGGCGCAACAGGTCGGCCTGAACTTCGAGACGCCGGACGACGTTGTCTGCGGTGTCGACGAAGCAGGGCGCGGCCCGCTGGCCGGCCCGGTCGTGGCCGCGGCGGTGATCTTCGACCCGTCCAGGCCGATGATTCGCGGCCTCGACGACTCCAAAGCGCTGAGCGCGAAAAAGCGCGACGAACTGTACGACAAGATCATCGACCGGGCGCTGGCTTACTGCGTCGCGTCGGCATCGGTCGAAGAAATCGATTCGCTCAATATCCTGCACGCCACGATGCTGGCCATGAAGCGCGCCGTGGAAGGCCTGTCCGTTGTGCCGACGCTTGTGAAGATCGACGGCAATCGCTGTCCGACGCTGAGCGTGCGCAGTGAAGCGGTGATCGGCGGCGACGCGCTCATCAAAAGCATCTCGGCGGCGTCGATTCTCGCCAAGGTCACGCGTGACCGGATGCTGCTCGAATTGCATCAGACGTATCCCGTCTACGGCTTCAACGCGCATGCCGGTTACGGCACGCCGCAGCATCTCGCGGCGCTGCGCGAGCATGGGCCTTGCGAGCATCATCGGCGCTCGTTCGCGCCGGTGCGTGAAGCGCATCTGCGCTTCGGCACGGGCGTGCCGCTACCGTCGGGTGAAGTGATCGTCGTGTCCGAAGTCATGTTCGACGACGACGCCTTCGGCGAACACCGCGCCAGCGCCGCCTGAACGTCATACGAGCGCCCCGTGAGCGCCGCGTATACCCCACCCTTTCCTTATTCTCACTGTCTTCGCTGCCTGTGAAAGCCATCACCTCGCGGGACAATCCGCTCTACAAGCGCCTGAAGGCATTGGCCGGCTCGACGCATCAACAGCGCAAGAGCGGCCACGCGCTGCTCGAAGGGTTTCATCTCGCGAGCGCGTATCTCGACGTCGCCGGGCAACCGGAAATGTGCATCGTCACCGACGGCGCGCTGCGCCACGACGAAGCGCAGGCGATCGTCTCGCGCATCGAAGATCATCGTCTCGTGACGCTGCCGGACGCGTTGTTCGGGCAGTTGTCGAATGTCGTGCACGGCGTGGGCATTCTGCTGCTGGTCGAGAAGCTCGACTCGCCGCTGCCCGACACGGTCGCGCAAACCTGCCTCGTGCTTGACGGCGTGCAGGACGCCGGCAATGTCGGCTCGATTCTGCGCAGCGCGGCGGCCGCGGGCATTCAACAGGTGTTCTGCGCGCCGGGCACGGCGTACGCGTGGTCGTCGAAAGTCTTGCGCTCGGGCATGGGCGCGCACTTCCTGCTGCAGATTCACGAAGATGTGGAAGCGCAGGGGTTGATCGAGCGTCTCGCGGTGCCGATCGTGATCACGGATTCGCACGGCGCCGAGGCGATCTACGATTGCGATCTGAGCGGACCGCTCGCGTGGGTATTCGGAAACGAAGGGGCGGGCGTCTCGCCGATCTGGCGCGATGCGGTTTCGTTGCGGGTGACGATTCCTCAGCCGGGCGGCATGGAGTCGTTAAACGTGGCGGCCGCGGCCGCCGTGTGCGTGTTCGAGCAGTGCCGGCAGCAGCGCGGCCGTAGTTGACACGAAAGACACGCGCGTTGCCGCGCGTGTCTCTGCTTCAAGCCGGCGGGCCCACATCAAGCCTCACGCGCGGGCTCAATAAGAAGGCCGGTCCAGCTTGATTTCCTGCAGAATCGTCGTCGCGATCTCTTCGATCGACTTGTGCGTCGACGACAACCACTTGATCCCTTCACGCCGCATCATCGCTTCGGCTTCGTTGATTTCATAACGGCAATTCTCCGGCGCGGCGTACTTGCTGCCGGGCCGGCGCTCGTTGCGAATCTCGGAAAGCCGCTGCGGATCGATCGACAAACCGAACATCTTCTGCCGATGCGCGAGTAGCGGCGTAGGCAATTTGCCGCGTTCGAAATCTTCCGGAATCAGCGGATAGTTGGCCGCTTTCACGCCATACTGCATGGCCAGATAGAGGCTCGTTGGCGTCTTGCCGCTGCGCGATACGCCGACCAGAATCACGTCGGCGTCGGCCAGATTGCGGTTCGATTGACCGTCGTCGTGAGCGAGCGAGAAATTGATCGCCTCGATCCGGTTCTTGTACTCCTCGGTGTCCGCGTTCTGGTGGCCGCGACCCATCGCGTGGCTCGACTTCAGTTCCAGTTCCTGTTCGAGCGGCTCGACGAACGTCTGAAACATGTCCAGCACGAGCGCATTCGAGCCTTTGACGATCTGATTCGACGCGCTGTCCACCAGCGTCGTGAAGACGATCGGACGGCGGCCGTCCTGCAGGATCGCTTCGTTGATCTTTTCTAGCGTGGCATAGGCCTTTTCCGTCGAGTCGACGAAGGGCACGCGAACCAGGCGGAATTTCTGGTCGAACTGGGAGAGGATCGAATGCGCGAAGGTTTCGGCAGTGATCCCGGTACCGTCGGAGACGATGAATACGGTGGGCGGCATCAGTGGGGCTGGGGAACGTGAGCGGAAAAAAGCGCTCGAAAGAAACATCGCTATGTCGACGACGCTGCCCGGTGGCTAACCGGAGACTGCAGCGGCACTCGACCAGCGCGCCGTGGGCACCGCAACTGCGCCCGGATGGCGGCGGGGCCTCGCAAAAGCCCGTCGGCCGGTCCGGGGCGCGATTCGAGGCGCAATTCTCGTCCGACTGTCACATTTTGAGAGTCGGCACGGTAGAATAGCGGCAACCTGTTGGATAAGCAATTGCAGGCGATTGGCGTCTAACTCACCGCGAACCGTCGTTCAACGCCTCGCTTTTGGCCGGTATTTTAGTCGCCAAGTTGCGGCGAACGTGGTGGATCGCTCGGTAAATTCGTCCATTCGCCTTCTTCGTCGCACATCGGGCGTTTCTGGCAATTTGCAGCGATTGCTTCTCCAACAGGTTGTGCAAGACGCGAGGTCACGCTTCCAATGGGCGTCTCGCGTTCGAGCCCACTTGCACAGCCGTGAATTTCTTTCACACTTAGGGGCTTGTATGACTAACGCAGTTACCGTCGCAAAGGATAAGGCGTATGTAGTTCCGTTTGAGCAGTTGCGGATGACCGACGTGGAAATCGTCGGTGGCAAGAACGCGTCGCTTGGCGAGATGATCAGTCAGCTCGCCGAGGCCGGCGTGCGCGTGCCGACCGGTTTCGCCACCACGGCGCTGGCTTTCCGCGACTTCCTGCATCACAACAACCTGACCGAACGCATCGCCAAACGTCTCGAGACGCTCGACGTCGACGACGTGAAGGCGCTCGCCGAAGCGGGCAAGGAAATCCGTCAATGGATCGTCGACGCGCCGATGCAGCCGCAACTCGAGGCCGACATCCGCGCGGGTTTCGACACCCTGCAAAACAGCTCGCCTGAAGAGCTGTCGTTCGCCGTGCGCTCCTCGGCGACGGCGGAAGACTTGCCGGACGCATCGTTCGCGGGTCAGCAGGAAAGCTACCTCAACGTGGTCGGCATCGAAGACGTGCTCGATCGCATGAAGCACGTGTTCGCGTCGCTGTACAACGACCGCGCTATCTCCTATCGCGTCCACAAGGGCTTCACTCACGCTGAAGTCGCGTTGTCGGCGGGCGTGCAGCGCATGGTGCGCTCGGACGTCGGCGCGGCGGGCGTGATGTTCACGCTGGACACCGAGTCGGGCTTCAAGGACGCCGTCTTCATCACGTCGAGCTATGGCCTCGGTGAAACCGTGGTGCAAGGCGCGGTGAATCCGGACGAGTTCTACGTCTACAAGACCACGCTCGAACAAGGCAAGTACCCGATCATCCGCCGCTCGATCGGCTCGAAGCTGATCAAGATGGAATTCACCAAGGCGGGGGAAGCCGGCCGCGTGAAGACCGTCGACGTGGCGCACGAGCAGCGCAACCGCTTCTCGATCACGGACGAAGACGTGATCGAGCTGGCCAAATATGCCGTCATCATCGAAAAACACTACGAGCGTCCGATGGACATCGAGTGGGGCAAAGACGGCCGCGACGGCAAGATCTTCATTCTGCAGGCGCGTCCGGAAACGGTGAAGAGCCAGGCTGCGGGCAAGGCCGAGCAGCGCTTCAAGCTGAAGGGTCAATCGAACGTGCTGGCCACCGGCCGCGCAATCGGTCAGAAGATCGGCGCGGGTCCGGTGCGCGTGATTCACGATCCGTCGGAAATGGACCGTGTGCAGCCGGGCGACGTGCTGGTCGCCGACATGACCGACCCGAACTGGGAGCCGGTCATGAAGCGCGCTTCGGCGATCGTCACGAACCGTGGCGGGCGCACCTGCCACGCGGCGATCATCGCGCGTGAACTGGGCGTGCCGGCGGTGGTCGGCTGCGGCGACGCGACCGACGTGCTGAAGGAAGGCGCGCTGGTTACGGTGTCGTGCGCGGAAGGCGACGAAGGCAAGATCTACGACGGCCTGCTCGAAACCGAAATCACCGAAGTGCAGCGCGGCGAACTGCCGGAGATTCCGGTGAAGATCATGATGAACGTCGGCAACCCGCAGCTGGCCTTCGACTTCTCGCAACTGCCGAACGCAGGCGTGGGTCTGGCGCGGCTCGAGTTCATCATCAACAACAACATCGGCGTTCACCCGAAGGCGATTCTCGAGTACCCGAACATCGATCAGGACCTGAAGAAGGCCGTCGAAAGCGTCGCTCGCGGTCACGCATCGCCGCGCGCCTTCTACGTCGACAAGCTGACCGAAGGCATCGCCACGATCGCGGCGGCGTTCTATCCGAAGCCCGTGATCGTGCGTCTGTCGGACTTCAAGTCGAACGAGTACAAGAAGCTGATCGGCGGTTCGCGTTACGAGCCGGATGAAGAAAACCCGATGCTGGGTTTCCGTGGCGCGTCGCGCTACATCGCCGACGACTTCGCCGAAGCGTTCCAGATGGAATGCATCGCGCTGAAAAAGGTGCGCGAAGAGATGGGCCTCGACAACGTCGAGATCATGGTGCCGTTCGTGCGTACGCTGAAGCAGGCGGAGCGCGTGGTCGGGCTGCTGGCGAAGTACGGCCTGAAGCGCGGCGAAAATGGCCTGCGCCTGATCATGATGTGCGAAGTGCCGTCGAACGCGATTCTCGCCGAGGAATTCCTGCAATTCTTCGACGGCTTCTCGATCGGCTCGAACGACCTGACGCAGCTCACGCTCGGCCTCGACCGCGATTCCGGCATGGAACTGCTGGCGGTGGATTTCGACGAACGCGACCCAGCGGTCAAGTTCCTGTTGAAGCGCGCGATCGACACATGTCTGCGACTGGACAAGTACGTCGGTATCTGCGGCCAGGGCCCGTCGGATCATCCGGATTTTGCGCAATGGCTCACCGATGAAGGCATCAAGTCGATCTCGCTGAACCCGGATACGATCATCGAGACGTGGCAGCAACTGGCGAAGTCGGCGAAGCAGTAAGGCGAACGGCATGCCGCTTTCCAAGCGGCATGCATAACGTGCGATGCGGCAGGTCAAGCGCGCGTCGAATGCACGTGAATCCGTGCTGCATCGTCCGTTGAAATGCGCTCGCTTCGTGCTATAAACACCCCGGTAGATCCGGGGTGTTTTGCTTTGTGGAGGTCGACGTGGCGCCAGGTGGACTGTTCTGGTGGATCGGGGCGGGTGTGCTGGTCGTGCTGGAGTTGCTCAGCGGCACTTTCTATCTGCTGATGATCGCGTTGGGCTGCGTGGCGGCCGCGATTGCGCACCTCGCGGGCGCCAGAGCCGACGTGCAGTTCGCGGTCGCGGCCGTGGTGGCGCTGGCGGCTGTCCTGCTGCTCAGACGTTCGCGGTTTGGCCGCAGAACGCGCAAGGAGGCGTCGCGTAACCCGGATGTCAATCTCGACATCGGTCAAACGCTCATCGTGCCGGTGTGGCACGAGCGCCGGGCGCGCGCCGACTATCGCGGCGCGGCATGGGACGTCGAACTGGCCGCGGGCGAGCCGGAAGACGCGCCGCTCTACGAAATTACGGAACTGCGCGGCAGCTGCCTCGTCGTGGTGGCGGCGCGTCATTCAAACACCCGGGCCACCGCGGCCTGAGCGTTCGCACATCACACGCATCACAAACAACTATTCGAACTACGGACCGGAGGGTAGTAATGGATTCGACCATCGTCGGGGCGGTGCTTCTGATCATCGTGATCGTCTTGGCGGCGCAGATCATCAAGATCGTGCCGCAGCAGCATGCGTGGGTCCTGGAGCGGCTCGGGCGCTATCACCGTACGCTGACGCCGGGTTTGAGCTTCGCGTTTCCGTTCGTCGACCGCATCGCGTATAAGCACATCCTCAAGGAAATTCCGCTCGAGGTGCCGAGCCAGGTCTGTATCACGCGCGACAACACGCAATTGCAGGTGGACGGCGTGCTGTACTTTCAGGTTACCGATCCCATGAAGGCGTCGTATGGATCGAGCAACTTCGTGTTCGCCATCACGCAGTTGTCGCAAACCACGCTGCGCTCGGTGATCGGCAAGCTCGAACTCGACAAAACGTTCGAGGAGCGCGACTTCATCAACCACAGCATCGTGTCGTCGCTCGATCAAGCTGCGACGAACTGGGGTGTGAAGGTGCTGCGCTACGAGATCAAGGACCTGACACCGCCCAAGGAAATCCTCCACGCCATGCAGGCGCAGATCACCGCCGAGCGCGAGAAGCGAGCGCTGATCGCCGCGTCGGAAGGGCGCAAGCAGGAGCAGATCAATATCGCGTCCGGCGGCCGTGAGGCGGCGATCCAGAAGTCCGAAGGCGAGCGGCAGGCGGCGATCAATCAGGCGCAAGGTCAGGCGTCGGCGATTCTGGCCGTGGCCGAGGCCAACTCGCAGGCGATTCAGAAGATCGCGGCCGCGATCCAGTCGAACGGCGGGATGGAAGCCGTGAACCTCAAGGTGGCCGAACAATACGTGAACGCGTTCGGCAATCTGGCGAAGCAGGGCACCACGCTGATCGTGCCGGGCAATCTTGCGGACATGAGTTCGATGATCGCTTCAGCGCTGACCATCGTGAACAAAGGGAAGGGCGCGACTGAGGTGCGTTGAACGCGCTGAATGCTGCGACTGCGCTTTGACCTGCCGAATAGAGAAATGGCCCGCGGACAGTGCGGGCCATTTTCATTTGAACGCTTGGCGGGCCCGGTTGCGCGCCGCTTGCTATCCGGTCAGGGCGTTAGCGGCAACCGAAGCGTGGCATATCCGCACACCCCCCGCCGCCAATCACGCCAATCCGCCGATCAGCTCGGCGAGCGCATCAAACGCGCCTTTTCACGTTCCCAATCGCGTTTCTTCTCTGTCTCGCGCTTGTCGTGCTGCTTCTTACCCTTGGCGAGACCAATCTCGCATTTGACACGGCCGCCCTTGTAGTGAAAATTCAGCGGCACGAGCGTGTAGCCGCGCTGCTCGACCTTGCCGATCAGTTTGCTGATCTCTTCGCTATGCAGCAGCAGCTTGCGCGTGCGCACCGGGTCGGGGTTGATATGGGTCGAGGCTTCGGGCAACGGGCTGATGTGCGTGCCGATCAGGAACAGTTCGTTATTCTTGATAACGACGTAACCTTCCTTGATCTGGCCGCGCCCGGCGCGCAGCGCCTTGACCTCCCATCCTTCGAGCACGAGCCCTGCTTCATAGCGTTCTTCGACCGAGTAGTCGTAGAAGGCTTTTCTGTTGTCGATGATGCTCATGAATGGAAAGTGCCCAACTCGTTTAAAATCACGATTTTAGCAAAGCGGGGCGAGGAAAGCCCGCTGCGCTTGTCCACCCTTGCCACGCGCTGTTCAATTTATGGCAGATGTCCAGAAAACCGTGTTGATCCGCCATTCGGCGGAACAGATGTTCGACCTCGTCACCGACGTCGCCGATTACCCCAACTTCCTGCCTTGGTGCGGGGGAGTCGAAATCCGCCGCCGGGACGAAACCGGTATGGAGGCGAAGATCGATATCAACTTCAAGGGCATCAAGCAGCACTTCGCCACGCGCAACAGCATGGAGCGGCCCACGCGCATCGACATGGAGTTCGCGGACGGCCCGTTTCGCAAGTTCACCGGTTTCTGGCGTTTTACGCCATTGCGCGCCGACGCCTGCAAGATCGAATTCGCGCTGCACTACGAATTCACCAACATCATCCTCGAGAAGATCATTGGACCGGTGTTCAACCACATCGCCAATACCTTCGTCGAATCGTTCGTGAAGCGCGCCGATCAGCGCTACGGTAAGGCATGAGCGCGCGCTTGTCGATTGAAGTCTGCTATGCGTCGGCTGGCGAGCAGGCGTTGATTGGCGTGGAACTGCCCGCAGGCGCCACGCTGCAGCAGGCGCTGGACGCGAGCGGCATCTTGCGGCGTTTCCCGCAGATCGATCTGGGCACGCAGAAAGTGGGCGTGTTCGGCAAGCTCAAGCCGCTCGACACGGTGCTGGCCGACCACGATCGGGTGGAGATTTACCGGCCGCTGCTGGTCGATCCGAAGGTGTCGCGTCAGCGGCGCGTCGAGAAGACCCGCAAGGCGGGCTCGATCGAAGGGCGTCGCTGGCAGAACAAGGATTCGCGGTAGGCGGATCTTTGCGTGGCCAGGCAAGGCAGCTGCCACGAACTGTTGGCATCAAACCTTGCTCGGGCCGCGTTGCTGGCCACGAACTGCCTCCGTCAAGCCTCAGTCGGGCCGCGTCCACGCTCACGAACTGCGCCGTCAATCCTCACGCAAGCCACGTCCCAGCCCACGTTCCGCGTCATGGCGCCGACACTTGCGGCTTTTTCTTGATCCGTGCGACCGCGGACGTGTCGTCGTCCGCATGCTGGCGCACCGACCAGCAGACGCCGGCCACCAGCAGCAGAATGGCCGCCAGTTCCAGCGGACGCGGCAGTCGCTGGTCATAAATGAACGCATAAAGCAGCGCGAAAAGCGTCTCGAACACGATCATCTGGCCGGAGAGCGTCAGCGGCAGCCGTTTCGATGCGGCATTCCACAGCCCGTTGCCGAGCCACGATGCGCCGATCGCGAGCCCGAGATTGAGCATCCAGAAGGTGTGCCAGCGGCCGTCGGCCAGTTCGCCTTGCGGGCCGCCCGCCGGCAGCACGGCGATCACGAGCCACAGCGCCGCGCCGAGCGCGCCCGTCACCACGCCCCACAGAACCGACCACTCATTGCCGCTGAAATGCGTCTGACGCTGCAGGTAGCGGGCGTTTTCGACCGCGAACCACGTCCAGCATCCGAGCGCGCCGACCGCGCAGGCCAGTCCGATCAGCTTGGTGACGACGCTCACCGGCGTGCTGTCCGCCACCGTAAACACATCGATGTTGATACAGGCGATGCCCGCCATCACCATCGTCAGCGGCCAGGCGAGGCGGGCGAGGGGCACCGCGCCGTGATCGCGCCGGCCCAGCAGCGTCACCGTGACGGGCAGCACGCCGACGATCAGCGAGGCCGGCGCGATGCCGATCAGGTGCACGGCCGCCGTCAGCAGGAGGTAATAGAGGAGGTTGCCGGCCAAAGCCAGTTTCACCAGCGCGCCGAGATCCTCGCGGGTCAGGCGTTTGACGAGCGAGCGCGCCATCGGCAGCGCGGCGGCCAGCGAGACGATGCCGTACATCGTGTAGCGGCCCGCGCTCAGAAGCAGCGGTGAAAAGTCCGGCAGCACGCGCGGCACCAGAAAAACCATGCCCCATAAGGCCCCGGCCATTACTCCATATGCCACACCGCGCTGCATCGACTGCCCCTGCAAAATAACTGGAATGGTCGGCAGAATAGCCGGTTGGCGGGCCGGGCGTCTTGTTCGATTCTGCATTCCGGTGGTTTTTGTGCGCTTTGAGCACGCGTTTTCATGTGCTCAACGGAGTTCGCGCGCTCGGCCGCCGGACCGTGCGCCGACGCGAATGAGCGGGATTTTGGACCGCCGACACCCCGCTGCGCCCGAACGCGCAAACGAAACCCGATCGAACCCGAGGCGAACAGCCAAGCGAAATCCAGGGGCCCGATGG
Organism: Paraburkholderia sp. RL17-373-BIF-A; assembly: GCF_046030175.1. Classification (NCBI taxonomy): domain Bacteria; kingdom Pseudomonadati; phylum Pseudomonadota; class Betaproteobacteria; order Burkholderiales; family Burkholderiaceae; genus Paraburkholderia; species Paraburkholderia sp. RL17-373-BIF-A. The sequence continues at coordinate 43,714 of NZ_JARESO010000005.1, read as the reverse complement.
CGCGAAAAAAACCGCCCGAAATTCGCTAAGCTGCTGTTCGTGCAGTGAAAACCAGGGAGGTATCGCGTATAATTCGCTTTTGCGCCTATAGGATTTGCCATGCGTCTGATCCAAACAGCACTCACGTTCGATGACGTGCTCCTCGTCCCGGCTTTCTCCGATGTTCTGCCGCGCGACACCAGCCTCAAGACCCGGCTGACCCGCAACATCTCCCTGAATATGCCGCTCGTGTCCGCCGCCATGGATACCGTCACCGAAGCACGCCTCGCCATTGCGATGGCGCAAATGGGTGGCGTGGGCATCATCCACAAGAATCTCACCGCGGCCGAACAGGCGCGTGAAGTGGCCAAGGTCAAGCGCTTCGAATCGGGCGTCGTGCGTGATCCGATCACGGTGCCGCCGCAGATGAAGGTGCGCGACGTGATCGCGCTGTCGCAGCAGCATGGCATTTCGGGCTTCCCGGTCGTCGAAGGCGCGCAACTGATCGGCATCGTCACGAACCGCGACCTGCGCTTCGAAGAGCGTCTGGACGAGCCGGTGCGCAACATCATGACGCCGCGCGAGCGCCTCGTTACCGTCAAGGAAGGCACGCCGCTCGCCGAAGCCAAGGCGCTGATGCACAGCCACCGGCTGGAGCGCGTGCTGGTCATCAACGACGCGTTCGAACTGCGCGGCCTGATGACCGTCAAGGACATCACCAAGCAGACCGAACACCCGGACGCGTGTAAAGACGAACATGGCAAGCTGCGCGCGGGCGCGGCGGTCGGCGTCGGCGCGGACAATGAAGAGCGCGTCGAACTGCTGGTGCAGGCGGGCGTCGACGTGATCGTCGTCGATACCGCGCACGGCCATAGCCAGGGCGTGCTCGAGCGCGTCAAGTGGGTCAAGCAGAACTTCCCGCACGTCGAAGTGATCGGCGGCAACATCGCCACCGCGGCGGCCGCCAAGGCGCTCGTCGAATACGGCGCGGACGGTGTGAAGGTCGGTATCGGCCCGGGCTCGATCTGCACGACGCGGATCGTCGCCGGCGTGGGCGTGCCGCAGGTCACCGCGATCTCCAACGTGTCCGAAGCGCTGAAGGGCACGGGCGTGCCGGTCATCGCCGACGGCGGCGTGCGCTTTTCGGGTGACGTCAGCAAGGCGCTGGCAGCCGGCGCGAATGCCGTGATGATGGGCAGCATGTTCGCCGGCACCGAAGAAGCGCCGGGCGACGTGTTCCTGTATCAGGGCCGCCAGTACAAGTCTTACCGTGGCATGGGCTCGGTCGGCGCGATGAAGGACGGCGCGGCGGACCGCTACTTCCAGGACAACTCCGCGAACATCGACAAGCTGGTGCCGGAAGGTATCGAAGGCCGCGTCGCCTACAAGGGTTCGGTCAACGCGATCCTGTTCCAGCTGATCGGCGGCGTGCGCGCCAGCATGGGCTACTGCGGCTGCCGCACCATCGCCGAGATGAACGACAAGGCCGAGTTCGTGCAGATCACGGGCGCGGGCTTGCGCGAGTCGCATGTGCATGATGTGCAAATCACCAAGGAAGCGCCCAACTACCACGTGGACTAAACGCCAATGAAGCCATTGCTGCGCGCTGTACTCATCCTCGATGCCTTGCTGTTGCTTGCGTTCGGCCTGCTGTTTCTGCTGACGCCTTGGACTTCGCTGTACAACGCGCTGCTTCTGGTGCAAACCCAGCCGGCTCTGGTCGGCCAGGGGTTTGGCGTGGCGCTGATCGGGCTCGCATGGCTGGCCTTTCACGCGTCGATCGACGGCGCGCTTACTTCCACGGTCGCCAAGGTGGTCGGTCATGTGAACTGGCTGACCGGCGTGCTGATGCTGATCTGGCTGCTCGGTCTGCATACGCCGGCGCTGACTGGTTTCGGGCAGATCGTCGCGGTGCTGACAGGCGTGGTGCTGCTGGTGATCGGCCTGGGTGGTGTGCGTTTGTCGGGCGCGGTGCGGCGGCGTGAAAGAGTGCGGCTCGCTGAAGCCGTCGCCGCCGAGCGTGCCGACAAGCAGGCGGCCAAAGACGCCGCGAAAGACGCGGCCAACCGGCGCGAGCCGGGCCATGTCACAGCGGGCTTCCCGGTCTATCACGCTGAGCCGGTCGTCGAGCCCGTCGTACCGGTTACGCGGCCCGTCAGTGCCACTAGTCCTGTTGCAGGGGCACCGCTTCATCCGGTAGTCGACGAAGCCAGTCTGACGCCGTCCGAACGCGCAGCGCGGGCGCAAGCCGCGGCCGCGCGAGACGAAGCCCGCAACGGCGCGGCCGACGCGCCTGGCGCGCCCCGGCCGCCGTTTCATGGCTGACGCGTTGCGCGCCACGCCGTCCGCCGAAGCATTCGGATCTGGTTTGCGTGCGCCGCGGGCAAGAGCCTGCGGCGCCGCTCGCGCCAACACGCTGCATCGTTACGCTTCATGCTCGATCGTCCCCACGTGGACCGCTTTGAATTCAACGCCGCGCCCCGCGCGCGGCATTCCGTATCCGCTCACTTTTGACTCCGTTCGCTGCCATGCATGACAAGATCCTGATCCTCGACTTCGGTTCGCAAGTCACCCAACTGATTGCACGTCGCGTTCGCGAAGCCAACGTGTATTCGGAAATTCATCCGTACGACGTGGATGCGTCGTTCATTGGCGACTTCGCGCCGAAGGGCGTGATCCTCTCCGGCGGCCCGAGTTCGGTCACCGAAACGGATACGCCGCGCGTGCCGCAAGCCGTGTTCGAACTCGGCGTGCCGGTGCTCGGCATCTGCTACGGCATGCAGGCCATGGCCGAGCAGCTCGGCGGCAAGGTCGATATCGGCCACCTGCGTGAGTTCGGTTACGCCGAAGTGCGCGCGCGCAATCACACGAGCCTGCTCGAAGGCATCAGCGACTTCACCACGCCGGAAGGTCACGGCATGCTGAAGGTGTGGATGAGCCACGGCGACAAGGTGCTGGAAATGCCGCCGGGTTTCGCGCTGATGGCGTCCACGGAATCGTGCCCGATCGCGGCGATGGCCGACGAAAAGCGCCATTTCTACGGCCTGCAATGGCACCCGGAAGTCACGCACACCGTGCAGGGCCGAGCCATGCTCGAGCGCTTCGTGCTGCAGATCTGCAAAGCGCAGCCGGATTGGGAAATGGGCCACTACATCGACGAAGCCGTCGCGAAGATTCGCGAGCAGGTCGGTAAAGAGCACGTGATTCTGGGCCTGTCGGGCGGCGTGGATTCGTCGGTGGCGGCGGCGCTCCTGCATCGCGCGATCGGCGATCAACTGACCTGCGTATTCGTCGATCATGGCTTGTTGCGCCTGAACGAAGCCGAGCAGGTAATGGCGACCTTCGCTGACCACCTTGGTGTGAAGGTGATTCACGTCGACGCAAGCGAAGTGTTCCTGCGCAAGCTGGCCGGTGTGACCGATCCGGAAGCGAAGCGCAAGATCATCGGCGCGGAATTCGTCGAAGTGTTCCAGACCGAAGCCGGCAAGCTGACCGATGCGAAGTGGCTGGCGCAAGGCACGATCTATCCGGACGTGATCGAATCGGCCGGCAAGGGCAAGAAAGCCACGCAGACCATCAAGAGCCACCACAACGTGGGCGGCCTGCCTGAGACGCTGAATCTGAAGCTGCTCGAACCGCTGCGCGAACTGTTCAAGGACGAAGTGCGCGAACTCGGCGTCAAGCTCGGTTTGCCGCCGGCCATGGTGTACCGCCACCCGTTCCCGGGTCCGGGTTTGGGCGTGCGGATTCTCGGCGAAGTGAAGCGCGATTTCGCGGACCTGTTGCGCCGCGCGGACGCGATTTTCATCGAGACGCTGCGTACCTTCATCGATAAGGAAACCGGCAAGTCCTGGTACGATCTGACGAGCCAGGCGTTCGCGGTGTTTCTGCCGGTGAAGAGTGTCGGCGTGATGGGCGACGGGCGGACTTATGAGTACGTGGTCGCGTTGCGTGCCGTGCAGACGCTGGACTTCATGACCGCGCATTGGGCGCATCTGCCGCATGAACTGCTGGGGCATGTGTCGAACCGGATCATCAATGAAGTGCGCGGGATTAATCGAGTTGTGTATGACATCTCGGGTAAGCCGCCTGCGACGATCGAGTGGGAATGATTTAGACTGCTACGCAAAGGCAAAGCCAGCGCGCATCCATTCGATGCGCGCTGGCTTTCCTGTTTCAGCGGATCAATCAGATCGCCCAGCCTCCGTCGACTGCCACCTCGGCGCCTGTCATGAAGGCGCTTTCATCGCTAGCCAGGAAGCAAACGATAGCCGCCACCTCCTCGGCGGTGCCATGCCGCTTTAACGGCGCCGCGTCTGCGCCGAAACGATTCGTCTCGTCGCTGTTGGCCTTGAGCATATCTGTAGCGATAAACCCGGGGTGGACCGAGTTCACGCGAATGCCATGAGGCGCCAGTTCCGCAGCCGCGACCTTGGTCATTCCCCGCACCGCCCACTTGGTAGCGCCGTAGGCAATCGCATTGGCAAAGCCGCGCAGCCCGGCGCTCGACGAGATGTTCACGATGGAACCGCCGCCGCTTCTTTTCATCGGCTCGATGGCATGCTTCATGCCAAGCAGCGTCCCTAACTGATTGACGCTGAATGTCTTCTCCGCTAACTCTGGCGTCGTTTCGGCGATTGCGGCGGGTACGTAGATACCCGCGTTGTTCACCAGCACGTCGCATCGGCCGAACGCGCGCTCGACTTCCTTGAAGAGCGCTCGCCAGGAGTCTTCGCGCGTCACGTCGTGCGTGACATAGATGGCTCGTTTGCCCATCTTCGCGGCGAGCGCCTCACCTTCCGCGGACAACAGGTCGTTCAATACGACATTGGCACCTTCGTCGAAGAAGCGCTGCGCTTCCGCGGCGCCCTGACCGCGCGCCGGACCCGTTACGACCACCGTTTTTCCTTCGAATCTCGCCATCGTCAAATCTCCGCTTTGTTGCGCTGCATGCCTTGCATGGAATGGATTGGCTCAGTACCGGTCATCCGGAGCATGTCTAAGCCATGGATAGCGCTCTGTGTCAGCGCCCGCGTAATCGGGATCGAGGTAGATAAAGCAGCGCTGAATCCTGAAGTCGCGGATTTCAAATACATCGCACCAACGGCCCGCATGCGAAGTGCCGGCTCGCCACGAAACGCCGTTCTTCAGCTTGCCGCGCGAGGCCGCTTCGACGACGACCGTATCGCCCTGCTGTACAACGTTGGCGTAGGTGACGTCGTGCGCGATTTCGGCAATGATGCCCATGAGGTCGCCAAAGAGGGTAGCGATCTGCTCTCGTCCACGCGCAATGCCCCACTTCGGGAAATAAACCTCCGCGTGTTCGTCGAATAGATCGAGAACATTGTCGCCGCGGTCCATTCGCTTGAAGTACTCAAGGGCAATCGCTTTGCGTTGCTCGTCGTTCATCGATTGAATTTGCATCTTGTCTCCATGGTTAAGGGGCGCGTCGAGACCGACGTGTGACCATGCTGGCCTCGACGTGTACTGAAAAGCAGATAGAAGGCGCGCCGGGACCGTGCCGGCTCCAAGGCTAGGCTTGGGTCGCTTCCGTCAGGAGCGCTTTACTCGGTTCGAGATGGGCGGTATTCGCGGCGCGATAGGCAAACGCGAGGATCGGACCAAGTGTTCCGCCGCCCGCCCAGTAGGCGCGCGCAGATGCGGACGCCACGCAATTCCCCACGCCGTACAGGCCAGGTATTGGCATGCCGCTATCGTTGAGAACCTGGCAGTCACTGTTGGTCAAAGGACCGCCTTTCGTGTCCAGCGTGCCGCCGGTTACCAACGCCGCGTAGTAGGGCCCACTGTCCGCGAGCGGGAACATCGTCGGGTTTGGTGAGGCAGACTCGTTTTGGACAGCGCCGTTGAACATTTTTTCTACAAGGCGGTCACCGCGGCGAAAATCGGTGTCCACCCCTTCGCGGGCGAATCGGTTGAAGCGCTGAATGGTGTCTCGCAGATTCACCAGAAAATCGTCGGCAAGGCATAGATGGCCGGTGAGACGTTCGAAGGTCTCGAGTCGCCGGGCGAGCGCATCGGCGAGTTCCTCCAACGTATTGCCACTGATCAGATGCCCCTCTTGAGCCGCGTCGGGCCGGATCAGGCAGCCGTACTCCGTACTTGCGCTATGGTCCTGGCTGCGCTGATCCCAGATGGCGACGAGAACCAGGTTCGGATATTCAGCAAGCTGCGCGTCCCACTCGAAGAACTTTTGCGCGAGTTCGTTGTAGGCGAGTTTCTCGTTGACCACCCGCTTTCCTTGTTTATTCACCCACAGCATCGAATCGCCGCCAACGGAAAACGTGCCCGTAAAATCATCGCGGCCAGCGACCAGGCGATCGAGCGACACCGGGCACATCCAGGCATAGTTCATGTTGCGCAACTGTGCGCGCAGGGGGCTCGCGATGTGAATGAAATCGCCTTCATTCGAGCGCGCGGCACAGCCACCGAATAGCGGCGCATGCAGGAAATTTTTCCGCAGGTCGTTGTTGTGCGTGAACCCGCCGGTCGCGAAGATGACCGCCTTCCGCGCGCCGAGGCGGACGTCGTTGCCTTCGACATCCGTGGCTTCGATACCGACTACTTCTTCAGCCTCGTTGAGAATCACGCGCTGCACACGCAGACCGGTGCGAACGTCGACGCCGTCGCGCTGGGCGGCGGCGTGCATGGATTGAATTGCCACCTTGCCGCCGTCGGACATCGACTCGCACGCGCCCGCTGGTATCAGCACCCGGCCTTGCGGCGCGGTGTTCTCGGGAAGCTCGGCCCAGTAGTCTGTGACACCGGGCAAATGCCGGTACTCGAGAGCGCCGCGCGCGTGGAGCAACTCAGCAGCAGGTGATGCGCTGTCATAGATTGCGCTGAAGGCTTCATGTTCCCATGCATCGAGTCCGAGATTGGCATCCTCCGGATCATAGTGTTCGGGGCGGGCGAGGCGCGCCATGTAACGCAGGCAGTCCTCCTTGCGATCTTCGATGCCCGCTTCACGCATCGGCCGGTTGTTGGGCACCCAGTACCAGAAAGCGGCTTTTTTCGCGGTTCCGCCCACGGTTCTGTCCTTCTCGACGAGCGCAACCGAATTGCCGAGCCAGCGGGAAAAGAGGGCGGCGGGAAATCCGCCTCCGCCGGCTCCGACGACAATGACGTCGAATATCGCGTCAAAGGCTTCAATTGAATGGCTGGCCAGCCGGTGTGTTGATGCGGGAGCCGCGCTCGCGCGGGATGCCCATCGCTCTGCTTTTTGCATTGTCTTCCTCCTTGTTTTTCGTTGCCTACTCCGTCGAAGCCCGTACGGCGGCTCGCGTGAGACAAATATATATAAAACAGAAAAATATACAATAATATAAAAACTATCGAGATGATAGGAATCGCGTCAAATGGGAGCGTGTTGTTCACGTCCGGCGCGAGCGCTGCGGCGCGCCAGGAGCGACGTACGCCGGCAGCGCGCTGAAGCGCAATGCAGCTGCATGTCGCCGGCATAGCGACGGCGACATCTGCAAATCAGGAGGAGAGTGGAACGAGAAGACGCCTTACCGGCACCGCGGGCGCGGTGCTTGCCATGCCTTTGTCGTTGGGGACATTTGAACGGTGGAGGCGATGCGGAGAGAGTCTGGTTGCAAGCGGATTGGCGCGCAGCGGTTAGCGGCTTAAGCGCTGGCGAGACACGTTGCCGGTGAATCCACCTGCGAGTCACGAATGGTGATGAACGCTCCTGCTACCCGGCTCCTTGATAGCGCGAATGTCATGCGTTTCATTCGGCCGGGATGAGTTGGGGCAGACTGCGCTGTTCAAGCAAAGCCGAGCGAGCGGTCCGCGCAGGCGACGCGTTCTATTTCACAGCATCACGCAGTAGACCGCGCGCGCGCCCGACCTCGCGCTGTGCCTTCGCTCTTCGCGGCGTTGCCGCTAGCAATGTCCTCGAGCACCAGCTCAGTCGTGGCGGCGAAGTGCTGACGCAGCAGTTCGCACGCCTGGTCGGCGTCACGCGCGAGCACAGCTTTTACGATGTCCTCGTGCTCTTGCGCGAAATTGCGTGAAGCCGCATGAGGGGCCTGGATCGACTGATGCCGGTAGCGGGTCGTCTGGATGCGCAGGGTCGCGGCAAAACGCTTGAGCCACTTTGATCTGCATCCTTCCAGCAGGGTGGAGTGAAACTTGTCGTGCGCGAGATCCCATGCCGGGTTGACGCGTTCTGGATTTCCGATAATGGGCGGTAGGCTGTTCACCTGGTGATAGGCCGCTAGCAACGCACCTTCCCATTCGAGGTTTCCACTCTCGATCGCGTCACGAAGGGCGTCGCATTCGATACGCTGCCGCACTGCCGTAATGTCTTCCAGGTCCGCGCGAGAAATTTTCGTTACGCGAAATCCGCGCTGGTCCTCGGCTTCAACGAATCCGCTCATTGCCAGTCGTGAAACTGCTTCACGCAGCGGAATCGCGCCAGCCTGGTAACGGTCCGCCAGTTCACGGATCTTCAGCTTCGAGCCAGGCGCCAGCACGCCGGTCACGATGTCCTGGAGAATCGTTTCGGCCAGCACAGATGCCATGGTTCGGCCAGTAGAGCCCGGCATGTCAAACATATCGTCCACAGAATCCTCCCGGCTGCACCACTATAGGTATTGGGAAATTATATCCAGTATCAGGGTTAACATGCAAAGACGAAAATATATATATTTATTAAATTTGTATCGAACGTTGCACGGCAACGAACGAACTCTTGAGCCACCGTGGAGCCGTAATGAGATACGTACACTTTTCGCCCGATGGGCACCAACGTCTGCTGGGCGTGTTGCAGGGATCGACGATCACCTCTTTGGGTCACGCAACGCTTGAGGAGCTGCTGGCGTCGGGAACGAACCTGACGGCATATGCGAAGGCCGGAATTGTCAAAGGCACGGAGTATTCTGCTGACACCGTGAGGTGGCTGCCGCCTCTTGCTCGTCCGGGTAAGATCGTTTGCGTTGGCCTGAACTATGCGGACCACACTAAAGAAAGCCATTTCGAGCCGCAGAGCTACCCAACGTTGTTTCCCCGCTTTGATAGCAGTTTGATCGGACATCTGGCACCCATGATCCGTCCCCTCGTATCCGATTCGTTGGACTTCGAAGGCGAAATGGCCGTGATTCTTGGCGGCGGCGGTCGCCATATTCCAAAGGCCCGAGCCTTGGAATGCGTGGCGGGATATTCGATCTTCAACGACGGTTCGATCCGCGAGTACCAGTTCAAGGCGCCCCAGTGGACTGTGGGAAAGAATTTTGACGGCACTGGCGCTTTCGGGCCCACATTCGTGACCGCCGATGAGTTGCCCGCAGGCGGCGCGGGACTCAAACTGGAGACCCGGCTAAACGGGAAGGTCGTGCAGGCGGCCAACACGAGCGACCTGGTATTCGACGTGGCCACACTCATTGCGATCATCAGCGAGGCCATCACGCTTGCGCCGGGCGATGTCATCGTCACTGGCACGCCGGCCGGTGTTGGTTGGGCAAGAGAGCCGAAACTGATTATGCGCGACGGCGACGTCTGCGAGGTTGAAATCGAAGGGCTCGGTGTACTGAAGAATACTGTGCAAGACGAAAAGCCGGCGGACTGACAGCACGGCATAAGAGATCGGAGGAACTATGAGACAAATTCGCGTCCCCGTATTCGTTGTTGGCGCGGGCCCCGCAGGACTGACAACCGCCGCGCTGCTGGCGAAATACGGCGTGGAGGTGCTCGCTATTACCCGCTACCCTGGCACCGCACACTCGCCGCGCGCACACATAACAAATCAGCGTACCGTCGAAGTGTTTCGCGACCTTGGCATCGAAGATCGCGTGCGCGCGCTTTCCACGTCGAACAAGTTGATGACCAACAACGTTTGGGCAACGAGTTTCACTGGAACTGAACTCGGCCGCCTTCAAACCTGGGGGACGGGAGAACAGCGAAAGGCTGACTATGAGATGGCCAGTCCGTCCGAGATGTGCAACGCGCCGCAGCATTTGCTGGAACCGGCAATATTGACGGCCGCACGCGAATTCGGCGCGAAGGTTCTCTTCAATACCGAACTCGTGTCGATACGTCAGACCGAGGAGGCTGTGTTTTCCCGCGTGGTTGATCGGCTAACGGGGGAGGAAATAGAGGTCATTTCAGAATACGCGGTAGGCGCTGACGGCGCACAAAGCCTGGTAGTCAAAGATATCGGCTTCGAACTCGAAGGAGAGATGGGGCTCGGTTACGCATTGAATTGCTGGCTTGAGGTCGATCTCAGTCAATACTGTGCACACAGGCCTGGGGTGCTGTACTGGATGTATCAGCCCGGCTGTGACTATTGGGTGGGAAGCGGGGTATGGATCTGCGTGCGCCCATGGAACGAATGGGTGATGGTGTCGATGTATAACCCCGCCGACGGAGAGCCGGATCTCAGTGAGGACGCGATCATCCAGAGGGCTCGCGCGACGATTGGCGACCCGGATATTCCGGTGCGAGTGAAGGCGGTATCGAAGTGGACGATTAACCGCATGGTCGCGCGCCAGATGGTGAAGGGACGTGTCGCAATCGCGGGTGATGCGGCGCACCGCCATCCGCCCGCCAACGGGCTCGGATCGAATACATCAGTGCAGGACGCATTCAATCTGGCTTGGAAGCTCGCCTTGATCGTCAAGGGACAAGCGGCTCCTTCGCTGCTGCAGACGTACTCCGATGAGCGACAACCCGTGGCCGAGCAAGTGGTGAACCGGGCGATCAGGTCGATGACGGATATGTTGCCCATCTCACAGGCTTTGGGCTTCCGCGATGGGCAAGGAGCCGACGAAGGGTGGGCATCACTGGACGAGCTTTTTTCCGATACGTCCGTGGGCCGCACGCGCAGGAAGCAGTTGGCCTCGGCGATCGATCTGCAAAACTACCAATTCAACTGCCATGGCGTCGAATTGGGTCAGCGGTATACCTCCGCCGCGGTCGTGCGAGACGGCGCCCGCTTTCCCGAGCCGAGCCGGGACGCGGAACTGTATTATCACGCGACCACCACACCCGGCGCGTATACACCCCACGCGTGGATTCAACACGATGGCAGGCGCGTCTCTACGCTTGACCTCGTCGGGCAAGGCTCCTTTGCGCTCTTGACGGGCATGGGCGGGCAACCCTGGGTCGAAGCACTCCGACAGGTCGGCAACGAATTCGGCATTTCCGTGAATGGGTGGGTCATCGCTCACGGCTCATCGACCATCGACGCTTATGGGCGCTGGGGAGAACTCCGGGAAATCGAGGACGGTGGTTGCGTGGTGGTTCGGCCGGACCGGTTTGTCGCGTATCGGGCCAATGATCTCGTCGCCGACCCTTTAGGAGCCTTGCGGCGGGTATTCGCGCAGATACTCGGCCGGGAGCCGCAAAGCATGTCTGCTACGACTTCGCATAGCGCTACAGCTTCGACTCTTGCCGGGAGAGAATGACATGACCGCTTCAACTGTAAGCGTAGGAACAGCCGGCATACACTCGGTCGATCACTTCGCGCTCGAAGTTCCTCGACTCGACGAGGCGAGAGAATTCCTCACGGCCTTTGGATTCCGGGTACAGGAGGAGGAAGGTCAGTTGCTGCTGCGCACCGCCGGCAGTGCCCATGTGTGGGCGCGGATTTTTGCCGGCACGCGTAAGCGATTGGCCTATTTGTCTCTGAACTGCTTCGCCGATGACTTCTCGAAGATCCGCGCGCAGATCATCGAAGCGGGTGGACAAGAAGCGACACCTCGAATTGAGTCCGCCAAACATGAAGGGTTCTGGTTTGAAGACCCGGACGGCAATCTGTTACAGCTCAAGGCAGGGCTCAAGACGTCGCCAAATTTCAAGCCGCCCCGTGACGCTGAACCCGCGCTGCCTCGGCTACGTGGCGCAGTCGCCCGCGAGAACGCAGAGCCGGTTCAGCCGTTACGGCTTGCGCACGTCGTGATGTTCACCCCGGACATTCGTCGCACGGTCAGTTTCTATGAGCGTTCGGTTGGGGTGCGTCTGTCCGATGGCTCGGAAGGTATCGTCGCTTTCATGCACGCGCCTCACGGCAGCGACCACCATATGATCGCGTTTGTTCAGGGGGCGGCAAAGGGTTGGCATCACAGCGCATGGGACGTTCCCGACGTCAACCATGTCGGACTCGGCCAAATGCAGATGCAGCGCGCTGGATACCGCGACGGTTGGGGCGTGGGACGGCACGTGCTCGGCTCCAACTACTTTCACTACGTGCGCGACCCGTGGGGTTCATTCTGGGAGTATTCGGCCGATATCGACTTTATCGCCCCTGGCGGCCAATGGGCCGGCGGCAATCATCCGCCTGATGATTCACTCTATCTATGGGGGCCCGACGTGCCGGGCTACTTCTTCGAGAACACTGAAGACGGAGTCCGCGCATGAGCAAGGTCATTATCACCTGCGCCATAACCGGAGCGATCCATACTCCGTCGATGTCGCCTTATCTGCCGGTTACGCCGGACGAGATCGCGCAGAGCGCCATTGAAGCAGCCCAGGCTGGAGCGGCGATCGTCCACTTACACGCGCGCGATCCCCTCGATGGCCGTCCATCCCAGGCACCGGAGTTGTTTCGCCGGTTCGTGCCCGCCATTAAGGAAGCCTCGGATGCGGTCATCAATATCACCACGGGCGGGGCGCCTACGATGACGGTCGAGGAGCGGCTGCAACCGGCACTTGAGTTGCGGCCCGAATTGGCGTCGCTCAACATGGGTTCAATGAACTTCGGGTTGTACGAAATGCTCGGGCGCTTCAAAGACAAGCTTAAATATGACTGGGAGCGCCCATATCTGGAAGGAAGCGACGATCGCATCTTCAAGAATACATTCAAGGATATCGCCTACATCCTGCAATCGTGTAGCGAGAACGAAACCCGGTTCGAGATTGAGTGCTACGACATTGGCCATCTTTATACGGCCGCGCACTTTCTCGACAGGGCGCTCGTTAAGTCACCCCTTCTCATACAGTCCGTATTTGGTCTACGCGGTGGCATTGGCGCACATGTCGAGGATCTCATGCATATGCGCCGTACGGCTGATCGATTGTTCGGGAAAGATTATGTCTGGTCTGTGCTCGGGGCCGGGCGTAGCCAGATGCCGCTCGCGGCGATTTCTGCCTCTGTCGGCGGAAACGTGCGTGTCGGACTCGAGGATTCTCTTTGGGATGGCCCCGGCAAGCTCGCAAGTAGCAACGCGACGCAGGTAAGGCGCGTTCGCACCATCATTGAAGCCCTGTCGCTTCAAGTGGCGACGCCCGATGAGGCTCGCGCCATGCTGAATCTCAAGGGACGCCATAGCGTCGGCTTCTAAAGAGACGTGTCTGCGATGCTTCGGCGTTGCCTGTGCCAGGGCAATGCCGGAGCTATTTCTGGTGTCGCGAGTAGAGATTCCCGCAGAGGCAATAGTCCGCATCGTTCGGAATGCGGATGGTCTCGTCTTCCACATCGATTCGATTGGTATTGCGACGGGCGCAGAGCCAGATACTCGGCCGGCGCTCTAGTGGCCACGACGAGTGACGTCGTTCTAAAGATCGTCGTCACTCCCGGAACCTGGACTCAAATGCACTCAGTCCAGCGTGGCTCGAGCGAGAAATGGGGCGAGGAGTTCCCGGGCGATCTCCGGCGTCACGACCTCGGAGGGTGCGAGCTTCTCGTAGGTGTAGCTCTCCGGGTCGTCGTAGATACGCTCCGCGATGAGCTTCGGCTTCGGCTCGTTCGTGTACGTGAAGATCTGGAAGAGGTGATGCGTCATCAGGTAGTGCGCCGCGGGGTCGGCGTCGATGCCGTGGTCCTTCAGGCACACGCCGGGCACGACGTGAGTCCATACGGCTTCCGTCGTGACGCCGTAGTCGTCGACGCCCATGTTCATGGTTCGTGCGCCCATCACGTTCTGGCGTGTTTCAGCGGCTTCGCGATAGAAACCTTCGACGGCCACCTTGCCCGTCAGGACGTGCATCTGGCGCCGGTCGCCAACGCGATACATCGGTTCCTCGACGGTGAGTTCAGGAACGATGATTTGATCCCAGTATCCCGCCACTTCCAGCAGCAAATGGCGCAAGTAGTTCTTTAACATGGCCCGATGATGCGGATTAGTCGTCTTGTGGAGAAATGCTTCGACTTCTCGGGGCCATTGGGTTACGTCGAACTTTGCGGGGACGTGCATCAACGTCAGCGCATCCGTTGTGGGCATTTCTCGGCCTGGCGCCGCCAGGGTGGCATATTTCATGACTAGCTCCTATGGGTTGCCCGTGGGTCTTCGGCCGGCGTCGTCGTACAGCGACAAGGGCGCAATGGATTCTGCCGTACCGTCGAATCTGATCGGTCGAGGTCACGAACGCAACGGCTACGTCGGCCTGTCAGAGACCAGTGATCGTGATTGAACTCGTTTCAAGTGATAGGAAGTATGGTTGCGCGCTGCATCCGCGTCCAACGATGAATACTGACATCGTGATCTCAAAGTCAGATCACGACGCCTCACTCCGGGTTGGCTGCCGGGCTTTTGTGCAGCGCAACCCTCACATTCAATATTGCGTCGTTGCCAGTGAGTGCCTCCCGAGTCTCGCGGCGAAAGTCTGGTCTTCGAGCGACGATCACCAACGCAGATCAAGCGCCCAATTTTTATCATTAGACAGTGATCGCGACCTCTCCGATAGTTTGTCGAAGCCACGTGCAAGGAACTTGGACGTGCAACCATTCCCGGAGACTGCCATGCAAATTCAACCAATGACAGACGAGCAGCGCAAAGCTATCGCGATAGAGTTCTTCAGACGCGTAGATCGTGGGGGCGACGTTCTTGAACTATTTGATGAGAAGGCCGAATTCTATTTTCCGAAATGGGGCGTCGCTCATGGTCGTGGAGAGATTGCCCAGTTTCTCGAAGACCTGAGCGGGATTCTCGCTGAGATTTCGCACGACATGGCCTATGCGAATTTTGTTCAGCAAGGCGATCGGGTGGTGGTCGAAGCCACGTCGTCCGGGAAGCTAAAGAGTGGCGCGGGGTGGCGTGCAGGGACCACACATGCCGGGCGATGGTGTGACGTATTAGAAATTCGCGACTTCCGGATTCAGCGCTGCTTCGTCTATCTTGATCCCGACTACGCGGGGGCCGACACGGAACGCTATCCATGGCTCGATGGCGAGCCCACGAGCCGATACTGAAGAGTGCTTGCTCTTGTCACGGGCTGCACGCTATCGAGGCTGGACGGTGCAAGCGCTGCAGTTTGCTATTTTCAACCGAGACGGAGGCAAGCTGGTTTGGCCTTAAGCACTTGACACGACGCTCGGAAGGCTATATTTCTCGACAGATACCATTCGGGAAGTCGATAAATGCTCGACGGCGTATCCATGGATCAGCTGCGTACTTTCATCGCTGCCGCGGACGAAGGAAGCTTCTCTGCGGCAGGACGCAAGCTTCGCAGGACACAGTCCGTGGTGAGCCAGACGCTCGCCAATCTGGAAAGCCAGATCAATGTGTCGTTGTTCGACCGCAGCGGTCGCTATCCGCGACTGACGGAGCAAGGTGCCGTATTGCTGTCACAGGCGCGGCTCGTCGTCGGCGGCATGGATGGTTTCAAGTCGACGGCGCGAGCAATCGCAGAAGGACTTGAACCGGAGCTTTCCGTCGTGGTGGACGTCATGTATCCGATGGACTCACTCACGGTGGCGGTTGGAGAATTCCGCGACGCGTTTCCTCACACTCCATTGCGGTTATATGTCGAAGCTTTGGGTGCGGTAGTGCAGCGAGTGCTGGAGCGCACGTGCAGGCTCGGCATTAGTGGTTCCATGCCGGCCGTGCCCGAAACGGTTGATGCCGAGAAGCTGCTCGATGTGCCGATGGTCACCGTTGCCGCTCCGAAACATCCGCTGGCATCGCTTAAGAGAGTGATCCGATCGCGCGAGTTAGAAGAGCATGTGCAGCTTGTACTGACGGATCGCACGCCGCTGACCGATGGGAAGTCGTTCGGGGTCTTCTCTCCGCAGATCTGGCGGTTATCGGATCTGGGCGCAAAGCATGCGTTTTTACGAGCGGGCCTCGGATGGGGACACATGCCTACGGCGATGGTGCATCCCGATCTGGCTTCAGGCGATCTGGTACCGCTGCGAATCGAAAACTTTCAACCCCGAACGCCGCCGATCGCCATGTATGCGATCTATCGCAGAGATACACCGCCGGGCCCTGCAGGCCGTTGGTTCCTCGGTCGACTAAAGCAAACCTCAAACGAAGACTGACGGTCGCGGCCGGGTGACGCCTCTTTATCACGGTTGTATTCCATCCAGGAACTCCACAAGCAGCGCGTTCACCATCTCAGGCGCTTCCTCTCATGAAGCCGCCCATTGACAAACCACCCAATACGGCCCGGTACTTCGAACTCAGAAAGTTCATCTGACGCCTGGACATTGTGTGGTCGATCGCATCTGCAAACCGCCGTGCGGAGATGTCCGTCGCAGGGAACCCATAAATCAACACGATGGGTTCCATTAAAATATATAGGCTTCCGTTGGGGTAGGTCAGCATCTAACCTTCGGTCATGTCATCCTCAAAAGGAAATTGTCATGGCGAATGTGTCTGATCTACTGGAAGCGGACAATCCCGTTGTCCGGCCGGCTAGTCTTCCGCGCGCCATTGTGGCGCGTACTCAGGGGCGCCGCCACGGGCCGGTCACGCGCATCGTCAGTCCCGCCGAACTGGGCGAACTGATCAAGCCGTTCGTGTTCCTGGACTACTTCGATTTCACGCCGTCGAGCGACGCACTGTTTCCAATGCATCCGCATTCGGGTATCGCGACGATCACGGTCCTGCTCTCTGGCAACCTGAGTTACGAAGACACAACGGGCGCGTCGGGCGTGTTGTCCGCGGGCAGCGTTGAATGGATGAACGCGGGCAACGGCATCTGGCACGACGCCAGTCCCGCGGACCTCGAGCGCTTTCATGGTTACCAGATGTGGGTGGCGTTGCCGCGCGAAGTCGAGAATGGGGAACCGCAAACCCGATATCTTCCCGCGCAGGCCATCCCGCGTGTCGGTCCTGCACGCGTTATTCTCGGCAGCTACAGGGGCACGCACAGCCCGGTGTTGTCTCCTGATGGAATCAACTATCTGCATGTACGGCTCAGGGCAGGCGAGCAATGGCGTTATGTGCCGCCCGCAGGACATACAGTGGCCTGGACCCATGTGCATCGGGGCGCGCTTTGCGTCGCCGGTGAGCGTCTGCGTAGCGAGCTCGCGGTCTTCAACGAGTCCGAAGACGCTCTCGACTTCATCGCGGACACCGACTCCGAATTCATTTTCGCGTCCGCGGTAAAACACCCGCATGAGCTGGTGCTCGGCTACTACTCGGTGCACACATCAGAGGCCGCGTTGCAAGCGGGAGAAGCCCAGATCGCACGAATTGGCGAACAGCTTCGCTTTCGCGGCCGCATCCGGTAGTCACCCAAGCAGTCCCCTTGGCATTCCTCTCTTTTTCTTAAACTTAAGGCACTTGTTATGAACTCAACCTCTGCAAATTCTTACCCGACTCTTCCGCTGATTGGGCGCATCCTCATCGCTGCCATCTTTCTCGTGAGCGGCCTTAGCAAACTCGCGGCGCCGGGAGCGACCATCGGCTACATCGGGTCGCTGGGATTGCCCGTGCCGCTACTCGGTTATCTCGGCTCGATGGCGCTTGAGCTGGTTGGCAGCGTTCTGCTGATCGTCGGCTATCGCACGAGACTCGTTGCCGTGCTGCTGGCCGTATATTCGATTATTACCGCACTGATCTTCCACCACGCGCTTGGCGACCAGAACCAGATGTTCCACTTTCTCAAGAACGTCGCGATGGCCGGCGGTTTGATTCAGGTCGCGGCTTATGGTGCAGGCGCATTCAGCTTTGATAACCGTCGCGAACTGCCGGTGGCGGGTACCGCACAGTAACGACGCTCGGGGCGGCCCTGGGTCGTCGCGGTAATACATCTGTAGCACCCCTGCGGCGCCATGACGGTCCGCTTCATCACCCAAAGGAGATTGCGATGGCCAAGGTACTGGTTCTCTACTATTCGTCGTACGGACATATCGAGCAGATGGCTGAGGCCGTCGCGCAAGGCGCCCGCAGTGCGGGCGCGCAGGTCGACGTCAAGCGCGTACCGGAAACGGTGCCTGAGGAGGTCGCCAAAGGCGCGCATTTCAAGCTCGACCAGGCCGCTCCGATCGCAACCGTCGCCGACCTCGAGAACTACGACGCAATCGTTGTGGGTACCGGCACCCGTTATGGTCGCATGTCGTCCCAGATGGCCGCGTTCCTCGATCAGACCGGTGGTTTGTGGATGTGTGGGGCACTTAACGGCAAGGTTGGTGGCGCCTTCGCGTCGACTGCCACCCAGCACGGCGGACAGGAAACCACGCTTTTTTCGATCATCACGAACCTGATGCATCTCGGCATGGTTATCGTTGGCCTGCCTTATAGCCATCAGGGGCAGATGAACATGAGCGAGATCGTCGGCGGCGCGCCTTATGGCGCAACCACCGTCGCTTCCGGCGACGGGTCGCGTCAGCCGAGTGAAATCGATCTGGCCGGCGCACGCCACCAAGGCGAACTGGTGGCGAAGACGGCGGCGAAGCTGTTCGGCTAACGATTTCCTGGCAAGTCTTTGAGTGAGCCACGCATTGTCGCCCGACGAAAGACGACAATATATCGTTATGCTAATGAAGAGTCCTATCAAGGATTGCGTGTGAGGAATCACCGTGGTCGCGAATAGCGCGTTGAGCCTGGCCGGTGGCAAGTTGCGTGATCGGCCAGATGCTGGTGGTCGACGGAAGGATGATCATTTGTGGCCTCGAGTTGCCGTGACCGGCCCCTGGAGTTGTGGACTGAAAACACTCGCATTTCAACTGTTCTGGAGCATCACATGACCCGTAGCAACCCAAGCGAAGAAGCAAAGGCTGTAGTTCGCCGCAATACCGAAGAGGTACAAGGCGGCGGTAACTTCGACGTATTCGAAGAACTGTTCGCGGACGACTTCGTCGACCACACGCCACAGCCGAACTGCACGCCAGATAAGAATGGCGCACGCGGCCTCTATCACGCGCTGCGTGCCGCGTTCCCCGACTTCCACGCGAATATCCATTGGCAGGTTGCCGACGGCGATCTGGTGACAACCTACAAGACGTATCACGGCACACACGAAGGCACGTTCCTCGGCGTGCCGCCCACCGGTCGAAAGATCCATTTTGAAACAGTCGACGCGATGCGCGTGCGCAACGGCAAGATCGCGGAGCACTGGGGTGTTGCCAACCTTTTCTCGGTGATGCAGCAACTCGGTGCTTTTCCTGCAGGCGAGACGAAGGCGTGAAGAACCGGCTGTGCCTACGTAGCGTCGTCGTGATGCCCGCTACGCACCGCTAGACTGTCGGTTCAGTACATACAGCTAAGTTAGCGTATTTATAAGGATACCAAATTGAGCGATATTCTTAAGGACAAGGTCGTGCTGGTCACCGGTGCGGCTAGCGGAATTGGCCGGGCCATTGCGATTAGTGCAGCGCGGCATGGAGCGAAGGCAGTGATCGTCTCAGACGTCACTGAAATCCCGCACGAGGGCGGCAGACCGACCACCGCCGAGATTGAAGAACTGGGTGTGCGCACGCGGTTTCAGCGCACCGACGTGACGCAGCACGGTGAAGTCGACGCGCTGGTCGATGCGTCGGCTGAGTTCGGTGGAGTCGACGTGATGGTTTGCAACGCCGGCATCACGCTGCGCGAGGACGGTCCCGAGGTCGCCGAGAGCGACTACCGGAGGCTAATGGCGGTCAATCTCGACGGCGTGCTTTTCGGTGCGCAAGCGGCGGCGCGTCAGATGAAGGCGCGCGGCAAGCCAGGCAGCATCGTGTTGATGGCGAGCATGGGCGGTATCGCGGGCGCCGGAATGACGGTCGCTTACTCCACCAGCAAGGGTGGCGTCGTGCTGATGGCGAAGGCTCTCGCAGATGCACTCGGGCCTGACGCTATCCGCGTCAACGCGGTTTGCCCCGGCACGATCGACACGCATTTGCTGCGCACCAATCCCGGCATTGCCGCAGCCTCGGAAGGCTTTCGGCAACGCACTCCGCTGCGCCGTCTTGGGAAGCCGTCAGAAATTGGCGACGCCGTTGCGTGGCTCGGTTCGGACATGTCGAGCTATGTCACCGGCATTGCGTTGCTTGTTGATGGCGGCCTGCTCTCGGTCATCTGATACGTCACCGCGGCTGTACATGTACGGTCGTTTAATCAGGAGTTACCTATGAAAGCTATACGTGCCTACGCCTATGGCGGGCCCGATCGTTTGACGCTGGAAGATATCCCTGACCCCGTCCCGGGCGAGGGCGAAGTGTTGATCGACGTCGCGGCGAGCGGCGTCAACCCGGTCGATTGGAAAATTCTGGAGGGCAGGATGAAAGCCTTCCTGCCGCTGCCACTGCCTTATACACCGGGCGTCGAAGTGTCGGGAAAGATTTCTGCGCTGGGTGCTGGGGTCAAGGGCTTCGCCGTGGGAGACGAAGTCTTCGGTTTCATCGGTATCGTCGGCGGCTATGCCACCAGAGTGGTTGCCTCTGCTGAACGCCTGGCGTCGGTGCCGAAAAAGCTCTCGTTGCTTGAAGCGGCAGGGGTGCCAGCGGCCGCGTTGACGGCATGGCAGGCGTTGCACGAGCACGCCGGTGTTAAGCCGGGTCAGCGCGTGCTGATTCACGGCGCCGCGGGCGGAGTAGGCAGCATGGCGGTGCAGTTGGCCAGAATCGCCGGCGCGGAGGTAATCGGAACAGCGTCGTCCGGCAATCTCGAGTACGTCAGACAGCTGGGTGCGATGCAGGTCATCGACTACCGGAGCGAGAGCTTCGAAGAGAGCGTGTCGGCCGTGGACATCGTCCTGGATCTGGTTGGCGGCGAAACGCAGGATCGTTCCTGGTCGTTGTTAAAAGCTGGCGGCATCCTGGTGTCGCCGGTCAGCCCGCCAGACGCCGAGCGTGCCAGGTCAAGAGGTGTGGTAGGGAAGCATTTCGCCACCCGATCCGACGGCAAGCAGTTGGCTGCGATCGCAGCACACTTTGACTCCGGCGAAATCATGGTCGACGTCGAGACGGTCTTTCCGCTGTCGCGTGCCGCCGATGCGTTGCAAAAGAACCTGACCGGTCATGCGCGCGGCAAACTCGTGCTCGACGCGGCTCGCTAATCCCGCTTGGCCGCTCTACGGAAGCACGGCTACCGTCAATTGCCCGGCGGGCCGCCGTCTATTGGCCACGGTTCATCTCGTGGGGAAAGCGCCTGAAAGCGCGGACCTTCGATGGGACTTTCGCAACCTTATGTCGCTCTCTCATCATGGACCTGCGTAGACTTCGGTATTTCACGGCGGTTGCCGAAGAGCTGCATTTCGGCCGGGCCGCACAGCGTATGCACGTCGTGCAGTCAGCGGTGAGCCATCAGGTGAAACTGCTTGAAGAAGAGCTCGGATTTTCGCTGCTGGAGCGTTCACGCCACAACGTCAGGCTCACGGTTCCCGGCGAGATATTTTTACCTGAAGCACGCGATCTGCTGCGTCGGGCCGATGAAGCGATGCGCCGCGCCCGTGAGTCGGCCGATGGTACGGTCGGGCGGCTGGCGATCGGCTTCGTTGATAACGTACTGTGGTCCATACTGCCGCCGATACTCCGAGACTTTCGCCAGCGGTGGCCACAGGTCGAATTGACGCTGCATCCGCTCGATCGAAGCGCGCAAATCGAGGCGATTCGGACGTCAGCCATCGATATAGGGATCATGCCCTCGCCGTCGCCAGGCCATGCTCTCAAGTCTGCAAAACTTGCCACGGGCCCTTTGGTGGCGGCCATCCCGCAGGGTCATCCGCTCGCCGCACGGCCGACGCTTTCAATCGTCGAACTAGCGAACGAGCCGTTTGTTCTGTTTCCCCGCAAAATGAACAGCAGGATTCTGGAAATCATCGTTGCGTGCTGCGCTTCGGCCGGGTTTGCGCCTCGAATCGTCCAGGAGGCCGAACAGCTCCACACTCTGCTCGCGCTCGTTAGCGCGGGCCTGGGCGTTACGCTGGTGCCTCAGTGGGTTGCGCGGGTCCAGCAACCCGACGTCGTCTACATCCCTCTTGACGAACTGCTCACGCCTTATGAGCTGATCGTCGCATGGAATTCCAACACGGACAATCCGGCGGTCGCGAACTTTCGTGAGATCTCAGCCGGAATCGCCGGTCAGATGCTTCTCCAACCACAGGACCGATAGATCGTATCGGCCCTTTCTCCGAGTTTTGAATGCGGGTGATTAGCTATCGAGATCGCGTAGTTATTTTTAATCGTTAGACAGCGATCACCGCAACCCCGATAGTTTGCAGCAATGCGAAACGCAAACACGGAGGCAACAAAGTTCTGAAGCCTCCCCACGATTGACGCTTCGGTTCTGGCTTGAACCATCGGCGACAAAAGATTCTAAACCCTTAGATACCGGCATCTTGCAATGTTGGGGGGAATTCTTACGCCCGAAATTGAAGAATGTGGCGATGGTGTGCCTAAGTCATCAAGCAGGAGCGTAACTGATCCAATTTTCTTTTGAGGAAAATGGATTTCTAAATTGGTAGTGGTACTAAATAAAAAAGTTGACCACAGCTTCCGCGCGACGGAGAGTTCCCGCTAAAAAAAACGAAATACACGGGGATGCAAAGAGTTTCGAAATGGCAATTCTAAACGGAGGGGACTTTTGATGAAGAGGCAGATGTTCGCCGGCCTGGTGGCCGGGACGTTTGCGGTTTGTGGGCATGCCGAATCGAGTGTAACGCTCTATGGCATTCTCGACACCGCAATCGAGTTCACCAACCATTGGCCTGTCAATCCCGGCCAGTCGGGGACGAGCGGTGATCGCTGGTCAATGGCCGATGGGGCTCGCTCGGGTGGCTCACGCTGGGGTCTGACTGGCAATGAGGACCTTGGAGGCGGTCTGAAGGCGGAATTCCAGGTGGAAAGCGGGTTTCTGGTTCCTAACGGCGCTCTGATGCAGGAATTTTTTGGCCGTAGCGCGTGGGTGGGTCTGACATCGCCGAAGGCTGGCACACTTCGCTTTGGTCGGCAATACACATCGCTCGTGGATGCGCTTTACCCGTCGTCGCCGACGGACCTCTCGGGAACTTACGAGCCGGTCGTTGCGGAAGTGGGCTCCAATCTTTGGGAGAGCAATGTCGTCAAATACAAAAACTCTTTCGGACCAGTGACGCTGACGGGGCACTACTCCTTTAGCAATCTTGCAGGGCAGTTCTCGAATGGTTCGGGTTACGGCGGTGCGGCCGCATACGATAACGGCACACTCTCCGTAAGCTTGGGATATGACAACCTTCATCGTTCTGAGGGGATTGGCAGTAACTATGCGCGGTTCGAAAAGGCGGCTATCGGTATTACCTATTCGACCGCCGCGCTGAAGTTCATGGGGGGATACCGGTACGGAAAGAACGATCCGCTCGCCGGGTACGCCGCACGCGACGATTACTTCTGGGTGGCTACGCGCTACCTGTTCGCGGTCGACAAGATACTGACCCTTGCGTACTACTACGACCGCATTCAGACGGCGACCGGAGCGAATGGCGAGGTGACGAGGCCGGCCAGCCCGCAGCAAATTATGGCCATCGGCGATTACCTGTTATCGAAGCGCACCGACTTGTACGTCGTGGTGGGTTATTCGCGTCACTCAGCGCTTAACTTCGACTCATACAACGGCACGTCTGCAGCCTACCGGACGGCGTCCGCCGACAGCAGTCAGACCGGTGTGCAGATCGGCGTGCGGCATTCGTTCTAAGGCGAAAAGACGTCAGACCGGCCGCTTGACGAATGGCGGTCTGTATCGGGAAGGCGTTGCTGTGGCGGTGCCTCCCTAATGGACGGTATCGCCATTTGACTCGCGAGTTGATGGGTGAATCCAGGCAGGTCTCAAACATCTCCAACAAAGTGAAAAGCAAAATGAGAGCAATCGTACGATTTGGATTGGTGGCCGCGTTGTCAGCTGCCATCGCACCGTTGGCGGCATTTGCACAGGACGGTAACAACGGTGCAGCGGTCGCGTCGGCGGCTGCGGGCAGCGCATCGAGCGCAAAATCGATCAGGGCCGCTAATCGCAAGCTCGCCAAAAATGTGCGAACTGCAATGGCGAAGGCAAAGGGGATCGACATGACGCAGTTGTTCGTCTACGCGAAGGCTGGCGCGATAACGTTGTCTGGTTCTGTGCCGAAGAGTGATCAGGTGGATCGCGCTGGAGAGATCGCCAGGAGCGTGCCTGGCGTCTCTTCAGTCGACAATCGGCTCAGTGTATATGCGATAGAGCGGTAATCGCAGACCGGCCGTTGCTTGGCGCGCACCTGCCTTGGCTTTAAATGTCCGTAGTCCGACTATTGCGCGTCCGCCGAAACTCCCGGCTGGCCAGATTGCGATGAGCCGCTGGTCGACGGACCATAGTTGCTGGATGTTGCTTGCACAGCGACTTTCTGCCGGGCGACCTGAGCCTCCGCAGCCTGAAGGTTCGCGGGGTAGTAAGGACCGGTGGAGGCGCCCTTAAAACCGGCGGCCTCGAGTTGACCGAGTTCTGCACGCACCTGAGCACGTGTGACAGGCGGCGAAGATTGCTGGGCGAAGGACAGAACCGGAACGGCCAGAGCGGATGCGGCGATTAGCAGATTGATGAAGGGTTTCATGGAGGCAGTCTGGATGTTTTGGTTTAGCGCTGTAGACGTCCGTGTCTGCAGTCAGTGATCGTAGTGTAATAGGGGTTACCACTACCGCGCATCATTTCTTGCCGGGAAAGATCGTTGCGGTTTCGGCGCAAATCGAACGTCCCCGATAGGCCAATCCGGATCCTCCGTGTCAAACGGATATTAAAGATAGTTCGCATTACATAATTAGGATAGGGAGTGCGAGTTCGACCCGTTTGACTGGTAATCACTTATCGAGATCAGGCGGTCGATTTTTATCGTTGGACAGTGATCACGGCCGAGTCGATAGTTAGTAACAGCACAAAATCGAGTAGGAGACGAAGATGATCGATGTACTTTCGGCGGCGGGCATAGCCGCTCACGCATATCACAAGGGCGCGTCCAAATTCGCGAGCCGCTTTGACGGGATCTTGTGCGAAGTGGATCGCCAGTCGTCGCGTGTTGTTGATCCGGCGTCAGGCGATCCCGACTATAGGAGCGCATCGGGCAGATTCGACGCTGTTGTTGCCGACAAGTTGCTTCACGCGCAAATGCCGGCGTTCGTACGTGCGATGCCGTCCAACCAGAAGGACTTCCAATGAACATCACCCCTCCGCTGGCGCCCTCAACGGTAGCGCAGTCTCATGCTGAGTCGTCGAAAAGCTATGAATGGAAGGCTGTCACGCTGATGGCTCTCGGCATGGGCCTGGTCGGCATAGATCGCTTCCTGATTGTGCCGTTGATGCCGGTACTGATGCGCGATTTGAAGCTCGACTACCAGGACCTTGGGCATATCACGGGAGCATTGGCGCTCGCATGGGGCTTGTCTGCACTGCTGACGGGCAATCTCTCGGACAGGATCGGCTTCAAGAGAGTCATCGTACCGGCCATGGTCGGATTTTCGTTGCTGGCAGGTCTCGGTGGCCTGGCGACGGGGGTCGGCAGCCTGATTGCCATCCGCGCTTTCATGGGGGTAGCCGAAGGTGCCTTCACGCCTGCTAGCATCATTGCAACGATGGATGCGTCGCCACCGAGCCGGCACGGACGCAACGTCGGGATCCAGCAAATGATGCCGGCTCTGCTCGGGCTTGGTCTCACCCCGATCGTGGTGACGCAACTTCTCAAGGTGATGAGCTGGCCTTGGATTTTCCTGCTTGTAGCATTTCCGGGTCTCGTTGTAGCGTTCCTCGCGCAACGGGTATTGCGCCGACCGTCTCCGACTGAAATTGCGAAGCACACGGCGACGCACGATACTGGCCAGCATCGCTGGTATGAGGTATTTCGCTATCGCAATGTACCGCTTGGCATCATCTGCATGCTGTGCTGGCTCGCTTGCCAGATCGTCATTGCTGCGCTGTTCCCCAATTATCTCGTGGACTATTTGCATCTCGACATGCAGCAGATGGGTTTCATTCTTTCGTCGCTAGGCTTCGGCGGGGCGATCGGCGCTCTCGTGCTGCCGGCCCTTTCGGACCGCGTCGGCCGCAAGCCCGTCATGCTGTTTTCAACGGCGGGCGTATTTCTGTCGCTGTGGATTTTCCTGCGAACGGGGGCGGCGCCGGTTCCGTTGTTCATCTGCCTGATGATCGCGATGGGTTGTCTGTACAGCCTGATCACGCTGACCGTCGGTCCGGTCGCAGCGGAAGCCGTGCCGGTCCAGTTGATGTCCACGGCATCGGGCATGATCATCGGTATTGGTGAGGTCTTTGGCGGTGGTGTGGCACCTGCGTATGCCGGTTATCTGGCCAAGCATTTCGGCATCGAGCATGCGGTGACCATGCCGCTTTGGACAATCTGCGCTGGAGCCATTGCAGTCGCAGCGTTGAAGGAAACAGCTCCTGCGCGGATTTTCAATAAACGTGGAATCGATCCGGAAGAGAACGAGGGAAATGATGCCCGCCAACTCTGAAAAGATGAGTGTGATAGCGACGCCGGAGCGCGAGGCTTTCTACGAACGGATCGGCCAGAAGAACCTCGCGCCGCTATGGACGTCGCTGAATGAATTGATTACGCCCGAACCACGGAGCAAATGCGTGCCGGCTCACTGGCGTTTCGCGGACGTCCGCGCGGCCATGATGGAGGCGGGCGACATCATCACCGCAAAAGAAGCCGAACGGCGCGTGCTCGTGCTAGAGAACCCCGGCCTGCGTGGTGAATCGAAGATCACAACCGATCTGTATGCGGGGGTGCAACTGGTCCTTCCCGGTGAGGTCGCACCCGCGCACCGTCACGCGCAGACGGCGCTTCGTTTTGTGATGGAAGGCGGTGGCGCTCACACATCGGTGAATGGCGAACGCACAATGATGAACGAAGGGGATTTCATCATCACGCCGCCGATGGCGTGGCACGATCATGGCAATGAAAGCGACAGCCCGATTTTCTGGCTGGATGGTCTGGACATACCGGTGGTGAAGTTTGTGAACGCGTCGTTTGCCGAGCATCTCGGGGAGGACGAGCAACCAATTACGCGCCCCGTCGGCGACAGTGACGTCCGCTATGGGGCCAATCTGCTTCCGGTAGACCATCGTCCTGGCGGTGGAACCTCGCCGATCTTCAACTATCCTTATACACGGACACGCGAAGCGCTTGAGCGGATGCGCCGCGCGAACGCGTGGGATCCCTGTCATGGGTTGAAGATGAGATACGTCAACCCAAACAACGGAAAGTATGCGATGGCGACGATGGCTACCTTCATGCAGTTGCTGCCCAAAGGGTTTTCGACGGAGGCGTACCGTTCAACTGATGCGACAGTCTTTGTGCCTATCGAAGGGCGAGGCCGCAGTCGGATTGGAAACGACATCTCCGTGGAGTGGAGCAAGCGGGATATCTTTGTCGTCCCGTCCTGGCATCACGTGCGGCACGAAGCAGGCGAGGACAGCGTCTTGTTCTCTTTTTCCGACCGGCCCATACAGGAGGCGCTTTATCTGTTCAGAGAGGAAAGGGGCGCAGCCTGAATCGCCTCAGGCGAGAGTGCGTCGCGACGCGACAATGCCAGGTGTTTGTTAGCGATGCAGCTAGACCCGCCCTGCTAAAGATCGGCTGCGGATAGCTCTACCCGCTCCCCAGTCGCCGGCAACGTTTTTTGCTGGACTGCCTGCAATATTCGCAGTCTGCCGAGTTCGAAAGCGAGCGTCAGTTGCCTCGGAGTCTCGCTCGCAGCTCCGAGCTTTTCACGAACCGTTTCGGCAGGCAAGGCAAAGGCACAATATCCCCAGCCGAAGCCATAGGCGTAAAACCACATAGCCGCGTCGCGGGAAATGATAGGTGAGGTTAGGGCGGTACCGGGATGGTCCATGACAATATCCGTCATTTCGACAAGCGGAGCCTTATTCTCGCATGGCGTCGGTTTGTCGGTACGAAACCGCTTGAGACGCCGGGTCGCCAGCCGGTGGCTGCTCGGCGATGATTCGGCGTGGCCGCCAGCCGTCCTCCCTAAGCCTCCATGAATCGCGTGCTGATACATACCTTCGATATAAATGTCCATGCGTCTCGAGAACAAATAGACGGCTTGCACGTTGACCTGATTCCATTTCGGATCGGTGCCGTACGCGGTGTTCTTGCCATTACCGACGTGACCGTCGGTAATGGCGTCGCATGTGCGCGGTTTTGCAACAAAAGCTTTCCGCCGGCGAAATCGATATTGCCCTCGTCAAACGCGAGCCTGACAGTGGCGACTGCTTCGCATCGTGGCCGGAGACACTCGTGTGGGTGCGCGGTCGCGACGCTGATTGCAGAAACTGGATTCGGAGGAGCCTTTTGCGCCGGCGCTTTTCCCAGAAGGATGCATCTACCGGAAGCGCGCGATTCGCAGCTTCGACAAGGCAAAGCGCGCGTGGCGAGTCGCGTTCGGCAGTCAAAGGCTCACTGCGATTCAGGCTGCCGTTGCCGGAGGTTTGGCGATCTCGGTGTCACCCAAGTCGGCGGTTTTACCCGAGCATCGAATATGCTCTGATATGCCGTCAGTGCCACCAACAGAACTTGCGCTGGTCGGCGCAGGCGACGTGCTCGACACTGTACAGCAGGATCTGGTCGACTTTTTGATGAAGAAGGTTAGACGGGCATAACCTTGCTTACGATTGCGATCCGGCGCAAAGCGAGTCGTGGATACGTGCAGTGTTGAAATGTGCCAACCATACTCTTGCACCGGAGGTTGGGCAGGCGACACCGGACATACAGGAGGCCGGAACATATCAAAGCCGGAGTCATATGTCCGGTGCCCACCGCGAACCCTCTACAGATCTGTCGGCTGATTTCCCGTCGACGGGCGCATCCCGCTACTTTACCTGGCGTGCCGCCGAAATAATTGCAGCAGCGACCTCTTGAGGTTTCGACAGCATCGGTACGTGACTCGCATCGACATCGACGGCAGTCGCACCGATTTGTTTCGCCAATTTCATCTGGAAGTCGGTAGGGACTATACGGTCCTTCATCGAGACAACATACCAGGACGGCTTGTCATGCCACGCGGCGTGACCAATCTTTTCGGCGAGACAGCCCGAATACCACGGCCCCTGTGTCGCAGCGAGTAGAAGCGCTTGCGCGTGGGAGACATCGGGCGCGAAGTCTTCGACCATCGCCTTATCGGACAGCGTCAGGAAACCGGCAGCGTCCTGGTGCAGCTCGGCCGCCCACGAAGGCGCCGGCAGCCCTTTCTGAATGTCGTTGGCGGATTGTTCGCTGTCGGGTGCAAACGCTGCAACGTACACGAGCGCTTTGACCTTGTCGTTGTTACCCGCCTGCGTGATGACGGAGCCGGCCCACGAGTGGCCAACCAGCACCACCGGACCGTTTTGCCGGTCTATCGCGCGAGTCGTTGCCGAAACGTCATCGCCCAGTGATGTCAGTGGGTTTTGCACGGACGTCACGTGGAGGCCTTTTGCTTCGAGGAGAGGAATGACTTTATTCCAGCTCGAGCCATCCGCGAAAGCGCCGTGTACCAGGACAACGTTCTTGCCTGCAAGATCAGGATCGGACGCGGCCTGCGCAGTGGCGGCGGATATCAGACCAGCGGCGACGACGAGTAACGACAACCCTTGCTTGATCAGCGTATTCAAAATGGTGCCTCGTTAAAAAGTAAGAATGTAGGCGGCGTTACGTGGTCGAGAGTCACCTTTCTTCAGGCGAGGTGATGCGCCACATGCGCCGCGCAATATTTCATTTGCCGACTGAAACGGAAGCCGCCCGCGCAAGCGCCATTGCCTGCTCGCGTGCAGCCTGTCTTGCCGCGTAATCGACTTCAGGACCAAGGAGTGTTTTCTCGACCACAATCGATTTAACGTCGCTCACGCCGACGGATCGCAGCCACGCTTCCATGAACGGCCGCTGAAAATCGAACGAATGAGCGGGTGTGCTCGAGCCCACTGAATAGTCGAGGCCCCTCGCATAAATGACCACCGCCTTCTTGTCTTTCAGCAAGCCCTGTAGCCCACGCTCATCGAACGAGAACAGGATGCCGCGCTGCGACACGACGTCGATGAAATGCTTGAGCTTGTAGGGAATGGAAAAATTCCATAGCGGCACGGAGAACAGCAACGTATCCGCGTCGTGCAATCGCTGCGCGAGTTCTCGGATGTTCGTCCACGCCTGCTGCTGGTCTTCGCTGAGCGGTGTGCCGCTCAGGTCCGCATATTTGGCATCGAGCGCGTCGCCGTCGAACTCCGGCATCTCCACCGACCACAGATCCAGCACGTCGATCCGATGACCCGGATGAGCGTCGCGATAAGCATCCAGATACGCGCGTGCGACGTCGAGGGAGGCAGACCGCTTCTTACGTGGCGACGATTCGATATGCAGCAAGGTAGGCATGGGACTACTCCATGTGGGTTGGGAGTCGCCATCACAACATATTTCGATTCAAAATATAAACGAAGTATCATCGCCATATTCAGTTTGGTTTGCACTATATAAGCGAGGACCCCCATGTTCGATACCGTCCTGCTGCGATCCTTCGTGGCCGTGGTCCAGGAGGGCGGCTTCACGCTCGCCGCTGCCCGTCTCAATCTGACGCAGTCTGCCGTCAGCGCGCATCTGCGGCGTCTGGAAAAACAGACCGGCCGCGATCTGCTCGCGCGTACCACGCGCTCGGTCACGCTCACGGCCGACGGCGAACTGCTGCTGGGTTACGCGCGGGCGATCCTGGCACTCAACCATGATGCGCAGGCGCAGCTTTCGCGCGCACCGAGCGAGGGCGCGATCCGTGTCGGCCTTTCCGAAGACCTCGCCAACGTCAGGTTGATGAATGTCATGCAGACGTTCGCGGTGCGCTACCCGCGCATTGCGTTCAGCGTCAGGGTTGGCATTCCTGGCGAACTGCTGCACGCAATGGATCAGGCCGAACTGGACTTGGTGATTGGCGGTCGCTGCGAGGGTGCCCGTTCTGGACGCGTGCTCTGGCGCGAGCCACTCGTGTGGGCCGGTGCGGAATGGGCGTCGCTTACGCCTGGCGCTCCGGTGCCGCTTGCGGTGCTGCCAGAACCGTGTCCGTATCGGGAGGCTGCACTGGCCGCGCTCGCCCGCGCGGGCATCGACTACCGGATTGCGCTGGTGTGTTCGAGCGGCGCCGGTCTATGTGCCGCGGCGCAGGCCGGCTTTGCGGTGACGCCGGTCGTGCAGACGCAACTCGTACACGGCTTGCACGTAGTCCCGCCTGATGCAGGCTTGCCTTCACTGCCTGATGTCGAGTTCACGATTTTCACTGCGGCGGGTGCAGCCGCGCCCCTCGCCGACGAATTGGGAAACGCCATCGCGCTGGCATTCGCGAATAAGGGATGACGCGTAGCGAGCGCCAGGTGATCTGTCAAAGACCGAGAATCGAAACTTCCTCGGTCCACGCTAACCCATGAATCATGCGGCCGCGACCGGATTTGTTCCGCGCACGAAAAATAGTTTGTCCATGGCGGGTATTTGCTCGAAGCATAAATACACCTAGATTAGGCACGCATCGGAGCCGCCGGCCCGGTGGGCAAGAGAGCCCAATCCAAACTTCGAGGTTTGAATGAGCGCATCGCAAAAGGTCGTAGTCGTGACGGGTGCATCGCAAGGTATTGGTGCAGAGACCGTCAAAGCATTCCGCAAGCTGGACTATCGCATCGTCGCAACGGCACGCAGCATCAAGCCGTCGGACGACCCCGGCATTCTGACCGTGGCGGGTGACATCGCTGACCCGGCGACGGCGCATCGCGTCATTACGGAAGGTGTGGCGCGCTTCGGCCGCATCGACACGCTGATCAACAACGCCGGTATCTTCATCGCAAAGCCGTTCACGGGTTATACCGCTGAAGACTACGCTGCGATGACGGGTGTGAATCTGAACGGTTTCTTTTACATCACGCAGTTGGCGATCGCTGAAATGGAGAAGAACAAAAGCGGCCATGTGGTCAGCATCACGACCAGTCTCGTCGATCATGCCATCAACGGTGTGCCGTCGGTGCTGGCATCGCTGACGAAAGGCGGTCTGAACGCGGCCACGAAGTCGCTTGCAATCGAATACGCGAAGCGCGGCATCCGCGCGAACGCGGTTGCACCCGGCATTATGAAGTCGCCGATGCATGCGCCCGAAACGCACGCGGCACTCGGCGCACTCCACCCGGTGGGCCACATGGGCGAGATGAGCGATATCGTGAACGCGATCCTGTATCTGGATGCGGCGCCGTTCGTGACGGGCGAAATCCTGCACGTGGACGGCGGTCAGAGCGCTGGTCACTGAAGCATCGTCGGGCGCTACAGGTTGCGCCCGTTAACTGACTTATCGATAAGGAGTTGGCAATGTCGATCGAAAATGTTCTCTACCGTGCTCACGCAGAGGCTACTGGAGGCCGCGAAGGGCGCGCCGTGGCGCCTGAAAGTGGACTGGACCTGAAGCTGACGAGGCCGAAGGGGTTGGGCGGAAAGGGCGAGAAGGGCACAAACCCCGAAGAGCTTTTTGCGGCCGGTTATAGCGCATGCTTTATCGGTGCGATGCAATTCGTTGCTGCGCGCGACAAAATTGCTATCCCTACTGATGTGTCGGTGAACGGAATAGTGGGCATCGGACCGATCCCCAATGGCTTCGGCATCGAAGTCGAGTTGAAGATATCGTTACCGGGCATGGCACGAGAAGCGGCTCAGGACTTCATCAACAGGGCCCATATTGTGTGCCCTTATTCGAACGCAACGCGGAACAACATAGACGTGACGCTTACGCTCGTCTAAGCCGCAATTGTGTTCGATGATCTTCGGAACGCCCTGGCGATTGACGGCCTGCAGGACCGTTGATTCCGATGTACCTCGCGCCGGGCAGTCTTGAGTCGAGGTGCGACGTCTTTAGAGAGAAAAGCCGGGTGCGGTTGCCCAGCGTATCGCAACGCGCGCCATTGCCTTGCATTTCGTAGACGAGCGGTCTAATATCAGTGGGATGGATACGCATACCGCACCGCGCCGCAGAGGGCGCCCGCCGAAAGAACTCGCAGGCTATAGCGAAACCCGAGAGCTTCTCGTGCGCGCTGGGGTCGTTGCGCTCACGGAAAAAGGCTTCTCTGCAACCGGACTCGACGAAATCTTGCGCAGCGTGAACGTGCCAAAGGGATCGTTCTATCACTACTTCGGGAGCAAGGAAGCGTTCGGCCTCGAATTGATCGACCGCTACGCGATGTATTTCGCGAGAAAGCTCGATCAGTTCCTCGCGGACGAATCTATATCGCCCCTGAAGCGCTTGCAGGATTTCGTCTCGGACGCAGAGGCAGGGATGGGGCGTTACGGCTTTCGGCGTGGGTGTCTCGTGGGCAATCTCGGACAAGAAATGGCCGTACTCCCGGAAGCTCATCGTGTACGGCTGCGCGAGGTTTTTGCCGATTGGGAAGCCCGCACAACGAAGTGCCTGATGGAAGCGCAGGCTGCGGGTGAGATTGCGGAAGGGGCCGATTGCTCGCAACTTGCCGCATTTTTTTGGATAGGCTGGGAGGGCGCGGTGTTGAGGGCGAAGCTCGAAGGCGGGCCTGAAGCGTTGCGTACTTTTGCGAACGTTTTTTTCGCTGCGCTCGGTTAGGCGGCTTTTTTTCTGTTTTTATAGACGATCGGTCTAATTTAGATGGGCAGCGCTGGAAGCCGCTCGTGTGGACAAATAGGATGCACATGCAAAGTACGACATTTGACTTTATTGTGATTGGCGCCGGCTCCGCGGGCAGCCTGCTCGCGAATCGTCTGAGCGCCGACAAAACCAGAAATGTCCTTCTGGTCGAGGCGGGCGGCACCGATGACTACATGTGGATCCATATCCCTGTCGGCTATCTATATTGCGTCGACAATCCGCGCACGGACTGGCAATTCCGCACTGAGCCGGACAAAGGCCTCAACGGCCGGCAGATTCTTTATCCACGTGGCAAAACGTTGGGTGGTTGCTCCAGTATCAACGGGATGATCTACATGCGTGGCCAGGCTCGCGATTACGATCATTGGGCGGACCTGACGGGCGATCCGGAATGGAACTGGAGCAACTCGTTGAAGGACTTCAAGGCTCACGAAGACTTCTACAAACTCGATCCGAAGCAGCGTGACCTGCTGAACAGCCGTGTCGACGCGATCGCAAAGGCTCACGGAAGCGGTGGCGAGTGGCGTGTCGAAAGGCAGCGTCTTAAGTGGGAAATCCTCGATGCGTTCGCCAAAGCGGCTGAACAGGCGGGCATTCCTATCATCGAGGATTTCAACACTGGTGATAATTTCGGCGTCAGCTATTTCGACGTCACGCAGAAAGACGGCTGGCGCTGGAATACCTCGAAGGCGTTCCTGCGTCCGATCAAACACCGGCCGAATCTCACGACGTGGACCAACTCCCATGTGAAGAAGCTCAGGATCGACCGTGACAAAAACGGTGTGCTGCGTTGTACCGGTGTGGAACTTGTCCGCGATGGCGAACTCGTGTCGGTGAGCGCCGCGCGCGAAGTAGTGCTCAGCGCCGGTGCGATCGGTTCGCCGCATATTCTGCAGCACTCGGGCATTGGGCCGGCGTCTCTGTTGAAAAAACACGGCATCGATATTGTCCAGCACACACCGGGCGTCGGTGCGAACTTGCAGGATCACCTTCAGATTCGCGCGGTCTACCAGGTTGAAAACTGCGAGACGCTGAACGTTCTTGCGTCGAACATGGTCGGCAAGGCGAAGATCGGCCTCGAATATGCGCTGCACCGCTCGGGTCCGATGAGCATGGCACCCTCTCAGCTCGGGGCATTTACCCGGAGCGATCCGTCAAGGAAGCACGCCAACATTGAGTATCACGTGCAGCCGCTGAGTCTCGACGCTTTCGGGCAACCGCTGCACACATTCCCGGCGTTCACCGCCAGTGTGGCCAATGTGAACCCCACAAGCCGGGGCACGGTGCATATCAGGAGCGGCAACTTCGAGGATGCGCCGGCCATTGCGCCGAATTACCTCAGCACGGAAGACGATCGCAAAGTCGCCGTCGACAGCCTCCGCTTGACGCGACGCATCGCGAGCCAGGCGGCCCTCGCGGAATACAGGCCGCAAGAGTACAAGCCGGGTCCGCAGTACGAATCGGATGCTGAACTCACGAAACTGGCCGGTGACATCGCCACCACGATCTTCCACCCCGTGGGTACTGTGCAGATGGGCACGTTCGCGGATCCGAATGTTGTCGTCGACAGCCATCTTCGCGTGCGCGGCGTTGCGGGACTTCGGGTGGTGGACGCGAGCGTGATGCCGACGATCACCAGCGGCAATACGAGCGCTCCTACGATGATGATCGCAGAGAAAGCTTCGCGCTGGATTCAGCAAGGCGTTTGACTCTATTCAACCAGGAATTGGCTATGACTGAGAACAAAACCGGGGTGAAGAAGCGCTTACCCCTCGAAGGAATCACGGTGATCGATTTCTCGCGTGTGCTGTCAGGACCGTACTGCGCGATGACGCTTGCTGACCTCGGAGCACGCGTCATCAAAATAGAGCGTGTGGGCACGGGAGACGATACTCGGGCGTTCGGTCCGTTCGTCGACGACGAATCGGCGTACTTCATGTGCTTCAACCGCGGAAAGGAGAGCATTGCGCTCGACTTCAAGTCTCCGCGTGACCGCGAACTGCTCGGCCGATTGCTGGACAAGGCTGACGTGGTGGTCGAAAACTTCCGGCCCGGGGTGATGGATCGGCTCGGCTACGGCGCAGAGCAATTGGCGAGGACGCATCCGCACATCGTCTACGCATCGATTTCGGGCTTTGGCCACACCGGCCCGTTCAAGGATCTGCCCGGTTACGACACCGTCGTGCAGGCCATGGGCGGAGTCATGAGTCTGACGGGGTGGCCCGACAGTCAGCCCGCACGGGTTGGCACAGCCTTCGGGGACCTCGGTGCAGCACTATTCGCCGTGATAGGCATCCTGGCGGGGCTCTACAAGCGCTCCAGAGATGCACAAGGCACGCACGTGGACATCGCGATGCTGGATTGCCAGGCCGCGTTGATGGAAACGGCGTTTGCCCGGTTCGATGTCGAAAAGAAGGTGCCTACGAGGACTGGCGACGCCCACCCGTCACTCGCACCGTTCGAAAGCTTTGCTGCCCAGGATGGGCGATTCATCATCGCCGCAGGCAACGATCAGCTTTTTCTTTTGATGGCAGACGCCCTGGGCGTGCCGGAAGTGGCCTTCGCCCCGTTGTTCCTGACGAACGATCTCCGCGTGCAAAACCGGCCCGCCATGATCGAGGCCATTGAGCGGGTAACCCGCTCCGCACCGGTCAGTGTCTGGCTCGACAAGCTGAACGAGGCCGGCGTGCCCTGTGCTCCGATCAACACGATCGACAAGGTCTTCGATCATCCGCAACTTCAGGCGCGCAATATGTTCATCCACGTCCAGGGTAAGTCCGAGCGGAAAGTGAAAACCGCCGGCAATCCGATCAAGATGAATACCTCACCCGACGAGGACGTCACGGTGGTCAGGAGAGCGCCGGCAGTTGACGAGCATCGCGAAGCGATTCTGGCTGAACTGATGGCTTCGTCGGGCGCCTACGCGTCGCAGGCTGAATCCGAATCAGGCGTCGATGAAATGAAGCGCTCCACGAGCCTTGCTGCATGACGCCGCAATTTTGAACTGACAGGTGAATATATGAAGACCGACGTTTCAGCAGTGCAGGAAGCATCCGCCAAGCAAACCAAGATGCAAGTGATCGAACCGAACGTGGGACCTGCTGTCGCAGGCGCGAATGCAGATGCCGTGGGAGCGGTGTCGGAAAACGGTGTGTACGAAACCATCAAGATCGATCGAAGGGAGCGCGTCGGCCTGATCACGCTCTACCGCCCGAAGAACCTTAACGCGCTCAATGTTCAGATGTCGCGCGAGGTGCTCGCGGCGCTTATTGCGTTCGATCATGACGATGGAATCGGCGCGATCGTGATAACAGGCAATGCGCGCGCATTTGCAGCTGGGGCGGACATCGAGGAAATGGTCGACAAGTCCTTCGCCGACTGGCACGCCAAAGACCTGTTCGCCGAATGGGATCGCATTCGAACCATTTCAAAGCCGGTCATCGCGGCTGTTGGCGGCTACGCACTCGGCGGCGGTTGCGAACTGGCGATGGCCTGCGATTTCATCATTGCGGCCCATGATGCCCAATTCGGCCAACCGGAGATCAAGCTCGGGATTCCGCCTGGTATTGGCGGTTCGCAGCGCTTGACACGTGCAGTCGGAAAGTCGCTTGCGATGGATCTGATTCTTACTGGCCGGAATTTGGCCGCTAATGAGGCATTTGCAGCCGGCCTCGTTGCGCGCGTTGTTCCGTCGGCCGATTTGCTGCAAACCGCGCTCGAGACAGCGCATACCATCGCAGGTTATAACCTGCCTGCCGTACGGCTTGCCAAGGAGGCGGTCAATCGTGCATTCGAGACACCGCTGAGCGAGGGTGTGCTGCACGAGCGTCGGCTTTTTCAGGCCGCCTTCGCCACCGAAGGTCAAAAGGAAGGCATGTACGCGTTCCTGGCCAAGCGCGCTCCTGTCTTCCGCCATCGATAAGCCACGACTTATCGTCAGTAATGGGCAGAGCGCGACGCAAATGCCTCGTTTAGAGTGATGCGCTCTCGCCCGACGAATTCGTCGTTTTGAAATCACCGCCGGTTTGACGGACCCGTTGTGGAAAAAAACGGTGTACCTTTCGTTGCTGTCTATATATCCTGCGCGGCCGCGATTGCGTCTTCCAGCATCTGAGTACCGATCAGTGCACCGTGGATTCCGATAACACTCGCAATCTCGATGACCTCCATGATTTCCTCCGCGGTTGCACCGTGACGAAGTGCATTGCGCATGTGAATCC
This sequence comes from Paraburkholderia sp. RL17-373-BIF-A, assembly GCF_046030175.1. Taxonomy (NCBI): domain Bacteria; kingdom Pseudomonadati; phylum Pseudomonadota; class Betaproteobacteria; order Burkholderiales; family Burkholderiaceae; genus Paraburkholderia; species Paraburkholderia sp. RL17-373-BIF-A. The sequence goes on along the minus strand of NZ_JARESO010000005.1, from coordinate 5,788 downwards.
TGATACCCGGCTCGTAAAGATGGGTGGCGGCGACATCGAGCGCGCAAAGCACAAGCTCCTTGATTTTCGGTTCGAGAACTCCGTTCTGCCACGGAACCGACGAAAATTCGAGGTACGCCTCGAAGAAATCCGGATCGAGTTCCAGCGCATCGTCCCAGATGCGATCCCAAGGCCCCTGTACTTCGGTAAAGCGTCGCTTCAATGTTTGCCTGCGGCTATCCGCAGACACTGTCCGCTCGCGGAGACCATCTTCCTCAAGCACTTCTGCGAGGATGGGCATGGCAACATTGAAAGCGTGAATACCGATCGTACTGGTCAGCTCGAGCACTTCCATCAGTTCTTCACGTGTGGCACCAAAATCCACCGCCGCCTTCAGATGCATCTGGATGCCGGGAGCGAAGAGATGGGTCGAGGACGCATTCACGGCGATATAGATGAACTCCTTGACCTTGTCCTCCAGGTGGTTGTGTCGCAGTGGCACCGCTGACAGGTTAAGGTACGCATGCAGAAAATCACAGTCGACACGAAGAATACTTTCCCATTGCGGAGCCCACGTACTCCGCACGCGGATGAACTCGTCCTTGATCGATTGCTGTTTGTGGGTAAGTGTCATTGCTTCTCCGTTAGAGATATGTACAGGGGAAACTAACCATTAGAGCATCACGCATACAGTCAGGAGCATGATTGACGTCATACGCTCGCACTGTCCGGAGCGATTGACAAGCGAAGGGAAAATATACGGCTATCTGATTGATAGATAACGCTACGCCGGCAACGAACGAGACGACCCATCTGTGGTCCCGCACAAAGTTTGTGGGGCGCAACCGTCAATGGGTGATCGGGATAGCTCACAAAAAAAGCGCACTTCCGAGAATGTGCGCCGCGACAAAAGAAGGGCAGGGTAGGGTAGGAGGAACGTCCCTTCATGCCGCAAAAAGACCTATTACCCGATGGCCGAGGCGAACTGGCCAGCGACCATGGAATGTTTCATCAGGAACGGACAAATACGATCAGACGGTCACGGTCGATATGTCGTGCCACAGCTTGGCCACGATCACAAAGGAGCCGTTGACATACGCCCAGTTCAAGTGATCGATGAAAACCTTGTCGTGAATGCGCAGGTGAACTTTGGTGACTGCAATGTCGGTCGACAGAAAGTCTACCGAGATCAACGCATCGTCACGCCTTTGGCCTTTACTCATTGGCGACACACGTTTAGCGATGACCTCCCGGTAGTCGGCAAAGGGGACGACAGTCAGTTTTCCGTCGTCCGTGTCGAACAAGCTGCAACTCGTGTGGAAAACCCGATCAAACTTGTCCAGATCGCATTCGTGCAGTGCCTGAAAATATAGCTCGACGGCTTGGGCAAGTTCGGGCATTTTCTCGATAGACATGTTGATGTTCCTTATGGTTTGCAGGTATTAAGCGAATGCCTGACTGTGGTGATAGAGGCCAGAAATGACATCCGCTTGGGTCATCATCCCAACTAGCCGGCCTTGAGAGTCAACAACGGGTATGTGGTGATGTCCGTGCTTTGCGAACATCGGAACAACGGTCATCAGTAACGTCTTGGCTTCGACCGTTTCCGGTCTTGCTGTCATCAAACTATCGACCCGCGTCTCCTGGCTGGGAACGGTCCAGGGACCGAGACACGAATTGCAGGCCTCGGCAAGGCTGACAGTCTCTACGCGTCCGTAGACATCCGCCCACGTGACGATGCCAATAACCTGTTTCGATCCATCGGTTACTGGAAGAGCTTTAATGCGATGTCTGAGTAAAATGTCACGAGCTTCATTCAACGAGGTTTTTGCTGGAATACAGACGGCGGGACGTGACATAACGTCGCCACATGTCAGTTCGCCGAAGCTACGAGCGTAAGCCAACATCTGTGCTTCCTCCAGCAACGAGGCAAGATCATCGGTTCCTATATCCAGGAGTTCTCCGCGTCGACGTACGGCAGACTCCAGGTCAACACGCGAGATCTCTCGGCGCGACCGATCGACATCATTGATGACGGTGCCCTTGTGGCTAGCATGCGGATAACGGTGACCAGTGAGCGCGTGATAGATAATCGCACACACCAGCATGATCAACGATTGCACCGCTACTGGCGCGAACACGAAGCCATATCCAAGGGAGTGAATGCCGGGCCCTCCCAGCACGGCGGTGAGGGCGACGGCACCAGAAGGTGGGTGCATGCATCTAAGCGAAAACATCGCACATAGCGCGATGGGGACTGCGGCAGCTGCAGCGAGCACCTGGTCAGAAATAGATTGCGAACATGCGACGCCAATCGTGGCGGAAATCAAATTTCCGCCAATAAAGGACCATGGTTGAGCGATTGGACTTGCCGGCACGGCGAAGAGCAAGACCGCCGATGCCCCCATGGGCGCAACCAGGAATGGAACCAATACGCCGCTCTGAGTGAAGCTGCGCATGGTTAGCGCGGTGACCGTAATGCCGATCGATACCCCCACGCACGAACGAATGCGTTCAGACCAGTTGACAGAGATGGGTGACGGAACGAAGCGGCTGAGCCAATGGATCATGCGATATTCCCAGGCCTGCCGGAGCGTAGCGGCTTGCATTCCTGCGCGTCACCGTTCATGCGTGCAGATCGTGACGAACAGACGAGGAGCGCTTTGCCCACGTTGGGTCCAGCTTCTATCGAACCTGCGATGCTGATAATTTGCGAATCGTAAGCTCGTTGCCTTCGAGTTTGAATACCCACGATAGGCAAACACTCTTTCCCGGCGAGAACAAGTTAGGCGTGCAGTGAGCGGTCCCGCCGGGCGGCTAGCTGCCGATCGATTCCGCCGGAACTCCGCAGGAACTGTCGGTTATCTGTTTACGTGATACCCCTATCGCCATAAACCGCCTATGCGTATTGGAAACGTTGCTAAGCTGTTTCCTGCGCGATATGTCAACAATCTCAATGTAAGAACGTCGCTATATGGTTTGTCTGACCTTCGATGGATTTGTCGGCAATGATGGCAGCCTTCGGATCTTTACAGCCACGAAAGTTCCAGTCAGGGGATGTTTGCTTTGTGAAATTTATCAGCGAGGTAGGCGATGGATCAGCTATACATGTTGCGAGCATTCGTTGCAGTCGCACAGCATAGAAGCTTTAGTAAGGCGGCTGCATCGTTGGGCGTGACCACGGGCTCGATCTCCAAAGCTATCGCCAAGCTCGAAGAGAGCATCCAGACGCTGATCCTGCATAGAACAACCCGATCTGTTTCAGTGACAGATGCGGCACAGTCGTACTATCTGAGTTGCTGCCGTCTCCTCGAAGAACTTGACGAAGCGAATCGTCGGATCGCGCAAGAACGGGAAATCGATAGTGGAAGGTTGCGACTCGTTGTGCACCCGATGCTGGTGAACAAAACCTTCTCGCGACTTTTGTCCGACTATCAAGCAATCGCTCCCAACGTGAATCTCATGGTTTCCGTTCGGGAAGAAGCGGTGAACCTGTATGACGGCCACTTCGATATGGCGATTCTTCCGCCTCACCTAGTGGAGCAGTCTGGGGTAATTCGCCGTACGTTGTCCAGGTCGCGGCACATTTTTGTCGCCGCACCAGGATATCTTGAACGATGCGGGACACCCGAAGCCGCTTCGGATCTGGCTAGCCATTTCCTTCTGTTGGACCCTGCGTCTAAACAGAAGGGCACGAATTTCATCGATCTTCTGGAAACAGGAAAACGAATGAGTGTGCTGCCGATGTCGTCCATGGACGGTAACGAGGTGCTGCTTCGGGCAGCGGCACTTACGGGAACCGGCATTGCGACCATATCCGAAGCTATGGTTCGTGAAGACATTGCCGCGGGGCATCTCACGCACATCTTACCGCAGTGCTCCACGTCAGAAAGCGGCGCGGAGGTATGTCTTTTCTACTCGCACCGGGAATTGCTTCCTGTGAGACTGAGGACCTTCGTCGATTTCTGCATTGATTTCTTCCGCTCGCTTCCCGGACCTATCCCTAATGCGATGGTGGCAATTTCACAGCGCCTGGACCGTGACGTAGATCATGCGCTAACAACGGTCTGAAGCCTGGGTGAAAGGGCGTCGCATTGCGTTACGCCATTCGTCATTTTCAGTGATCGATAGGATGCCGTCATGGAAATGCGTCAGTTGAGAATCTTCTGTGCTGTGGCCGAAGAGGGCAGCTTCACTGCGGCGGCGGACAAAGTGCACACCGTGCAGTCCAATGTCACCATGCGGGTGAAAGAGCTCGAGGCTGAGTTGAGTCAGCAACTGTTCATTCGGCAAAAGAGTGGCGTGGTGCTCACGTCGGCCGGACAGACTTTCCTCGGCTACGCACGCCGCATTCTGCAGCTCACGGAGGAGAGTCGCAATGCGCTGATGGATACTGCAACGCCCGCCGGGCACCTTCGACTCGGATCGATGGAAACGACGGCTGCGATACGACTGCCCCAGGTGCTGACGAAATACCGGGCAAAGCATCCCCAGGTCAAGTTATCTCTGTTGACGGGCACCACCGTCGAATTGATCAAGGCCATCGAAAGTTATCGTCTCGATGGCGCGTTCGTGGGCGGGTTTCACGAGAACACAGGTCTGTCCCAGGAGGAGGCGTTCGAAGAAGAACTGGTCCTGGTGAGCAGTTGTGAGTTTGACTCGCTGGCAGCGCTTATCCGCGTCATGCCTCAACAAACGGTGCTTGTTTTCCGGACGGGATGCTTTTACCGCTCTACACTCGAGCATTGGTTTCATCAGGGCGGGCTGGTTCCCAATCACGTGATGGAACTGGGAACGCTTGATGGCATCCTGTCATGTGTCGCTGCGGGCCTAGGCGTTACGTTGTTGCCGAAGACTGTCGTCGAAAGCTATGTATCCCGGCAGACGATCCGCTACCATCGGCTGCCGCCCGAGATCGCAAATGTCAAGACCGTTTTCATTCGTAGGAGTGACACCTTGATCACCCCAGCATTGACCGCTTTCATTAGTCTGGCGCGAGATCAGTTCATCCGGGTAAACGAAGATACGAAAATCGTCGTGGAAAGAGTCGCGCCAGCGAAGCATGCCGCTACCAACGCGCCGAATCTCAACGTTCACTAGGGATCGCGCGATTGCGCCGGCAGCCCGGCGTGTGAGGGGTGAGCGCCGCGATAACGAGGGGGCAGCACGGCGTGCCTCTGCATGTCCGGGGTCGGCTATACAGACGCATACTCACCGACAGACGGTACGCTCAGAAGTGGTTGCTGATGCGATTCCGTGTGCGGCGAGTATGCTGACTGAAAGGCCGCCGCGGTTAGATCGCATTGCCTGCATCATGACAAAGTGGCGCCAATGCGTGGTGGTCGCTTGCATCATCGCCCCGCATTTCCGGGGCTGCGGATAACACAGGTAGCCCTTCGATGAGTTCAGCTACCCGTTCGGCTGCAGAGACGACATTGTCGATCTTTCCAACACCCTGTCCAGCGTAAAGCGACAGTTTCTGTGCCATCCGCGGCTTGTCAATCACGCGTGCTCCGCCCCCGATGAAGCGCAGCAAGTTCCATTTATCGCTATTTGGAATCACCCGGTGCGGGGTGCCGTACTTCCAGCCGAATGAGTAGCCCGTCCGATACTCAGTATCGTCCACGGTGGATTCGACGATCTTTTGCTTGTAGAGCGGATGTGCGTTCGACTCATGGCTTGCCACGAACGCCGTACCTACGAGGACACCCGCGGCGCCGAGCCCCATTGCGGCCTTGACGTCGTCGCGATTGGTGATGCCTCCTGCCGCCAGGATCGGCCGTCCTTGCGCGATTTTGCAAATCGCCGG